>CAZZDO010000001.1:0-29908 GCA_964653205.1 uncultured Armatimonadia bacterium
TGGACTTCGACCTGCTGAAGATCCACCCGCAGATGGTCAACCACGGCATGGGCTACTACGAGCGCTGGCTGTCCGAGGGCCGCAACTCGCGCTGGGGCTTCACGGTCGGCAACGTGACCGATGTGGACAAGTACCGCGCCCAGGAGCTGGCCTATGGCCATGCGGGCTTCATCGGCAGCATCTCCACCAACAACGTCCAGTGGGTGGCGAAGGAGCACCACCTATGCCACCCGGTCCAGGCGCTCTACGGCACGGCGAGGCCCGTCGCGATCAGCTACGAAGTCGAGGGCCAGCTCGTCCCCGCGAGCGTCGCGCTGGTCGTCGGCGACACCACCCGCCAGTGCCTCAAATACGACAGTGGACTGACCGTCTACGTCAACTGGCGCGCCGAGCCCTGGCAGGTCGGCAAGATGACACTGCCGCAGTGGGGCTTCCTGGCCGAGGGGCCACAGACGAAGGTGTGGACGGCGCTGCAGGGCGGCAAGTTCGCCGACTACGCCGACTGCCCGGAGTATGTCTTCGCCGACGCCCGCACCAGCTTCAATATGCCCTACCGCAAGGGCGGCGTGGACATCGAGCCGACGCTCAAGGAGTTCAGGCCCCTCGGCGGCAACCGCTTCGCCATCACGTACGAGTGGATCGTCAACGGTAAGCTCGACCAGGACGTCCACTGCTTCGTGCACTTCACCAACGAGAAGACGACCTCGGAGAACGCCGACATCGTCTTCCAGGGCGACCACGCGCCGCCCAAACCGACGAGTCAATGGCAGCCGGGCGAGCGCATCGTGGACGGCCCGCACGTGGTGACAATCCCCGACGGCCCGCTCACGCAGTTCGACATTGTCATCGGCCTCTATAGCAAGAGCGGCCGCGTGAGCCTCAAGGGCCCCAACGTCGGCGACCAGCGCACCCTGCTGGGGACGCTGGAAGTCACCCGCGAGGGCGAGAAGGCCACGGGCGTGATGCTGGCGGACATCAGCGAGCGCGTGCGCGATCTGACCCAGACCGCCCTGGACTTCGGCGAGCGCCTGAACCCTGCGGGGACGATGGTGGACTTCGGCAAGATCGCGACCGACGGGTCGGTGAAGGTGAACGTGGAGAAGAGCCGCCTCGTGGTCTTCCCCTACCCGCGCGACCAGCAGTTCACGGTCACGCTGGACCTGCCCGCGCTCCTGCCCGGCGCGAGGGGCGACTGGAGCAAGGTGAAGGTCACGGCGCTCGCGGCCGGGACGCAGGCGGACAGGGGGAAGGTCGCGGCCAAGCTGGACAAGGGCAAGCTGACGTGGCAGTGTGGCGGGAAGGGCGTGGGACGGTACGTGGTGACGTGGTGACGGACAGCGATCCAGACGTGACGGAGGGATGACGATGCGCAAGGTGATTGCGGCGATGGTCATGCTGGTTCCGCTTGCGATGGCGCAGGCTCAGGGCCCCGTGGTGTGGGTGGCTTCGCCCTGGCAGCATGTGCTCAAGACGACCGAGGCGGGGACGGTGAAGGCGGTCACGCTGGTCGCCGCGGCCAACGAGTACGAGCCCTTCCGGGTCATCGTGCGCGCGGGCGGCCAGTCGCTGCCGGAGGTCAACCTCACGGTCCCGGACCTGCGCGGGCCCGGCGCCACCATCGTGGCGGCCAACCTCACGCTCTTCCGCGAGCACTACCTGGACATCTTCGCACCGAGCTACCGCTCCACCGCACCGACCGGCTGGTACCCGGATGCGCTGATCCCCTTCGTGGACCCGGTCACGGGGAAGAACCTCCAGGGGGCGAAGTACGACGCTACCCCGTACACCATCGAGGCCAACTGCAACCAGGGCTACTGGGTGGATGTGCACGTGCCGAAGGAAACGAAGGCGGGGGACTACCGCGGCACTGTCACGGTGACTTCCGCTGGGCAGCAAGTTGCCGACGTGCCGGTGACACTGACGGTGCGGCCGTGGGGACTGCCCGACAGCATCGCCATGCAGTCCTGTTTCGGTAGCCTGGGCAGCCGCCTTGCCAAGCAGAATAGCGTTGCGCCGGGCTCGCCCGAACTGAGCGAGATCGAGGACCTCTACATTGAGGCCTTCCTGGGCCACCGGGCCGTCCCCGGGAGCCTCGGGAACATCTGGCCGACGGTCAACGACGACGGAACCGTGGATGACAGCCAGACGGGTGAGCGCCTACGCAAGCTCGTCGAGGACGATCACGTCAACGCCCTCCGCCTGCCGTTCAGTTGGGGCGCGGGGCCGGAGAAGTGCAAGGCGCAGTTGCGGGCGCTGGCGGGCTACTTGCGGCAGAAGGGCTGGCTCGACCTCGCGTATATTTACCTGCGCGACGAGCCGAACAACGCCGAGCAGTACGAGCTGGTCCGCCAGCAGGGCGCGCTCATCAAGGAGGCCGACCCGGGCATCAAGCGCATGTGCACCGAGCAGACCGTGACCTCCAACCCCGAGTGGGGCACGCTGGTCGGCGCGGTGGACATCTGGTGCCCATTGTGGGGGCTCTATGACGAGAAGACCGCCGACGAGCGCAAGGCCGCCGGGGAGACGCTATGGAGCTACACGGCGCTGTGCCAGGGCAAGCAGCCGCCCTTCTGGCAGGTGGACTTCCCGCCCGTCAGCTTCCGCGCCCCGTTCTGGACCAGTTGGCGCTACGACATCAAGGGCTTCCTGTACTGGTCGAGCATCTACTGGGACGCGTACGAGGACGTGTGGGCCAAGCCGCACTTCCGCGACAAGTACTGGGGCGAGGGGATGCTCGTGTATCCGGGGCCACCGGCGGGGATCAAGGGACCGGTCACATCCATCCGGCTCAAGCTGATCCGCGAGGCCCTCGAGGACTACGAGTACATGGCGCTGGCGAGCAAGCAGGGCCACAAGAGCAAGGCCGATGCCATCGTGATGGCGCTGACGCCGTCGTTCGAGCAGTGGGAGCAGGACCCCGAGGCGTACATGAAGGCACGGGAGGAATTGGCGAAGCTCATCCACTGAGGCACGGCTTGAGCCTTACTGCAACCGCCACGGCGGCATGACTGCGCCGGAGGAGACGACTTCCTCGACATAGCACCCGCTCTGTGGGGCCGGCGGGGCGCCTTTGTGCTCGGCGCTGGCCAGCACGCGGTACGCCACCACGCCATGCCACTTGCCGTCCGCCAGTCGCACCACGCCCCCTGACGGATGGTCCACCAGCCACTTGCCGTCGCCGGGGGCCGGGCCGAAGGCGTCGCGGGCGGCACGCGCCGTCAGCGGCTTCTCCAAGTCCATGCGCCCAGCGTTCAGCGGCCACAGGCACAGCGTCTCGCGGCCGCTGCCGGGGAGGTTGGCCGCGATGTATGGGGTGCCGTCTGCCGCGCTGCCGATGGACATCGGGCCGGGGCTGTGTGCGTTCGGCAGGCTGAGCACGAGCCCCCACGCCTTGCCCTCCTGCCGCTTGTGCCAGACGCGGACGTCATCCGTGTTGACGACGAGCTGCCACTGTGGGCCGTCGCCTGATTTCCGCCAGACTTGCACCTGGCTGAGCCGGTCCCCGCCCGAACCCCGCGCCGAGTAGAGCAGCGCGCCGTCCCGGTCGCGTACGAGGCTGGGCTCCGACCAGCCCTCACCGCGCGGCGTGACTGCCTCGAACGCAACCGGCTGCCACTTGCCCCCCTGGCGCGCCCAGCGCGCTACGCCAGCACACTGACCGGAGTCGTCCGAGGCCGAGACCGCCAGGAGCAGGTCGTCGCCGTCGGGGATCGCGTTGGTGATCCCCGGCGCACCAATCTGCCACACGCCGGCCATGGGATGGGACTGCTCGAGGCCCGAGGCGGAGCGCACGGACTGGAAGCGCTGCCCGTCGTAGGCGAACTGATGCACTTCGCAGCGATGGACGAACTTGGCGCTCCAACTGAAATGCCCCTTGTCGTCCGGGGCGAACGAGAGGGCCTGGCACACGCCGAAGCCCGTGCCGGCGTGCGGGTGCGGCGTGCCGTCGGCCCGCAGCGCCCCGCGGGGGACGAAGCCGCCAATCATCGGGAACTTGAGCACGAGGCGTTCGCCGCCCTCGCCCTCCGTCCGGCGCTCGTTGCGGGAGATCGCGACGGCGCCGGCGGACTTAATGGCCGCGAGGTCATCGAAGACGATGACATCGGTACCGTTCTCGTAGTCCCACATGTTGACGCCCTCGACGCGCACGTTGCAGAAGAGCGCGGCCTGCGTCGGGGAGACCTGGAAGGGGAAGCCCAGCCCGTAGGCCAGCACCGCGTCAGGCCGCGAGTCCGGCGGCGTCGCCAAATCCACCGGGCCGGTCGTGACGCTCGTGATCTGCGCGCATGCGGGAGCGGCCAGCGCGCCGAGCGCGAGCGCGAACAGCAGTAGGTGACGCAACCAGGGAGCTGCCATCTGTCTCCTCTACTTCTCCGGGAACAGCGCCATCAGCGCGTCCACGAAGAGCTGCAGGCCCTGGGCCTCGGGGTGGTTGATCCAGTTGGCCTCGAAGATGATGTACGGGAGGCCCTGGCGCCACAGCCGGCACCAGCGCGCCGAGCCGTCGGCCAGCGCGAGGTTGTGATCGGCAGCGTACTTGCGCAAGTCCCGCACGTAGGGCCGGGGGTCATCGTCGAAGCGCATGTCCTTCTGGCCCATCCAGTCCGGCCGGACCAAGTGCGGCGTCAGGAAGATGATCTCGCTGCCATTGCCGCCGATCTTCTGGACGATCTCGTCGTACTGCTTCACCAGCGCTTCGTCGTGCAGATACGAGTCATTGACGAACTCGATGACGACGAGATCCGGCTTCGGCTCGAGCACATCACGGACGAAGTCGAACTGCGCCCCGCGCGGCTGGTCCATGTAGACTCGGCTGTTGCGCCCGCCCCACCCGGCGGTCTTCACCTCGACCTCGGACTGCGGGAAGCGCTCGTGGAGTTCCACACCGAAGCGGTTCTGATACCAGTACTGCGGCTGCCCGCCACAGCCCGAGCCCGCCGTCACGCTGTCGCCCCAGGCGACGATCAGCACCTTCTCCCCGTTGCGCAGCTTCTGGAGGGTCTTGGGCAGGAGCTGTTCTGCGACCGGCGCGGGCGCAATGAGTTGCGCCGCTACGGGCTCGATCGGGTACAGGTTGATGTCGCCCAGCTTCTCCGTGGGGCCCTGCAGCCACACCCGGCCGATGGCCGTCTCGCCCTCGGGCAGCGTCGGGGGCCGGGCCATGTTCTGAGCCGGCGTGCCCGGGACGACCTTCACCTGTCCGGCCGCATCCATGACGATGCTGTCCAGCCGGCAGGGCACGTAGTCATAGTCAAGCCAGACCTTCTGGTTCTCGGCGATAGTGCTGCCCTCGATGCGGCCGATGCCCGTCCAGAACTCCTCGAGCTTGAAGTCCTTGCCCGGCTCAAAGGCCGCCGCGTCGCCCGGGCCGGCCTTCACCTTCAGGCTCCCCGGCATGAGCAGCCCGGTGCAGACGCACTCCTGGGCCAGCAGCGCCCGCGGGTGCAGCCCGCGCATCCACGGCCCGGCTTTATCGTTGTACACCGGCAGGCGGGGCTGCTCTTCATCGCGCACCGAGACGACCGCGACGGGGGCGAGGTCCACAACGACGGGGGCGGCGAGGTTGATCTCGCGCCCGCCGAGCGTCACCTGCCCCGGCCCGACCTTTACCTGCCAGTCCCCGGCGACCTCGATGGGCATGCCCTTGTGCGCAGGCATGGCGGTGGCGAGGGTGGCAAGCACAAGCACCATCAAGACGGTCATTGTCAGCATGGCCTTCATCTGTTGCTCCTGTCCGGGATCATTCAGCATGCTACGTTCATCACTCAAACAGTATCCACCCGCGGCTCAACGGGTCGGCGTGAGCGCGGAGGCTCGAGAACCAGGCCGAGATCATTGTGTCCTTCCCCTGGTGGGCGTTGCGGACGAAGTTCATGCGGATCAGCGTATCGGGCGCGGGCTTGATGCCCAGCTCATCCAGCGGGATGCGCACCTCACCGGTCCACTTGTCGGGCGCGACCTGCGCGGCCCACGAGGCGTTGAAGTTGTAGGCCAGAGTCCCGGAGTAGTCCTGGCTGCCGTCCCTGTCGTAGCGGTCATAGAACGCGCCGGCCGCGTTGAGAATGAACTGCGCCAGCGGCGCCGCCTCCATGCCCTTGTTGACGAAGATCTCGATGGAATCGTCCTTCCAGGTGTTGCCATCGCGCGGCGCGGCCTCGACGGACAGCTTGCTCGTGTCCTGCGGGCATTCCAGGCCCACGTAGAGGTTCTTGTCGTCGTGAGCGAGGCGGACCTTCGTCACGAACTCCGCCGGCTTGGTGCTGCCCCAGACGATGAAGTCGGTCAGCACGTCGGCCCGCTGCCACACCGACTCGTCCAGCGCGCCGTCCACCGTCATCGGGCCGTCCACCTTCGCCGCGCAACCGACCTTCAGCGCCATGTCGCGCATGCGCGCCACGGAGGCGCGGTACTTCTCCGACCCGCCCTGGCCGAAGATCTCGGCCACGCGCTTGTCAATGTTCGCACGGATGTGCTCGCCGCTGAGCTTGCCCTCCTTGCGCGCGATAGCCACCGCATCATTGGCGACCGTCGCGGCGAAGTAGCGGGTGGCGTTCGTCTCGGCCCCGCCCTTGAGCGGCTCGAACCACCCGTTTAGCGGCGGGAAGTATGCGACGGGATCGTCCTTGGTCAGTTGCCGCATGTAGGCGTCGGCGTCCACGGCGGAGACGTGGTCGGCCATGTCGCGCATGGCCTGGGCGATCTGTTCCATGGGCGCGTGCTTCTCGATGAGCTGCTGCACCTGCGCCCCGGCCCAGTAGTTGTTGCCCAGCACGCGCGTCAGCTCCCACGTCTTGCGGAAGAACTCGATGCGCTGCTTGACGAGTTCGCTCGGCGCGAGGCCCCTGGCCTCCTGCAGGCATGCGGTCATCTCGTCCATGATCTCCGGCGTGAAGATCGCGAACTGCGCCGGGTCAGCGGCGAGGCGGTAGGCCCACGCGCCGTGGCCCTTCTGGTTCCGCCATGCGTCCTCGGCCAGCGCGAAGTAGCGCTTCATCGGGGCGGCGGCTTCGCGGAACATCCGCTCGTTCCACTCGCTGGTCAGCCGGTCCACGTTCACATTCGGGTTCCAGACGATGCGCGACATGACCCACAGCTTCGGCCCGTCGAGGCCCCAGTTCGGGTAGACCTCGGCGTAGAAGCCCCGGACCTTGTGCGCCACGGCGTACTTCACCGCGATCTGGAACAGATGGTTGTAGATGCGCGGGACGGCGAAGCCGACGCCATAGGCGTAGTCGTAGATGCCCATCTGCGTGGTGTGGTCGCCCCACCAGGCGATCATGCGCTGGTCCTGGGCGCGGAAGGCGGGGTCGAAGTAGTCGGCGCGGTTGCTCGTGAAGTACGGGATGATGTTGCGGTGCAGCTTCATGCCCTCGGGCGGCAGAATCGCCGCCGAATAGGCCAGGCAGCCGAGCTTCTTGTCCGGGTAGTCCTTCTCCAGGTTCTCGGCGATGCGGTTGAGCCACGAGTAGAACAGCACGGACTTGTCGCCCGAGAACCCGTGCCACTCCTTCATGGGCCGGTCAATGGCCTTGCAGGCGGGGCATTCGCACCAGCCGCCGCCATCGTTCATCCCGTACGAGAACGACTCGAGGCTCGGGTCTTTGCGGAAGGCGTCGCGGGCGGCGTCGGCGGCCACCTGCACGGTGCCCTCGATGCCCATGCACGGCTGCCAGCTATTGTCCTCGCTGCCGCCGGGCTTGTACCGCTCGGTGCCGTGCACCGGGAAGTACTCCGGATGCGTGTCCCAGTACTTCTCCGCGGTGAAGATGTTCAGCAGGTTGTGATGGAAGTTGTAGCGGCCGTGGATGCGCTGGCGCAGGTTCCACACCCCGCCGTGGTGGGCGCCGCTCCACAGGCGGGAGAGGATCACGGGGGTATACGTCTTCTCACCCGCCGGGGCGAGGATCGTCGGGCACTGCGGCACGTCCTCACCCAGCGGCCCAGGGATGAGCCAGCGCACGCCGACGACGTCCTCGAGGAACTGGCAGACGGCCCAGTAGGTGCTCCAGGGCTCGGGCCCGGCCAGCATGATCCGCCCGGGCGTGATGGACACGAGGTAGGCGTCGCGGTCCAGGCGCCGCAGCTTTGTGCCCAGGGCGCGGTTGGTCGCCCGCGTCCAGCCGACGTAGATCGGCAGGCCCTGCTTGGCCTGGTAGTCGCGCTCGGGCGCGACCGTGAAGTCCTTGCCCGTGGCCCGTTTGAGGTAGAGCGCCAGGTCTTCGTAGGCCTGCTTGGCTTCCTTGTCGGCGTCCTTCTGATACACGATCACGGCCTGCCCGGCGCCGTCGAGCACAGGGAACGAGGCCGCCGCGGCCGGCACGACGCAGGCGAGGATCAGCAGTAGGCAGAGAGCACGCATGACATACCTCCAGGTGTTGCCGGACGTTTCGCCGCCGGGGAGCCGCAGTCCTTGGCGAAAGAGGGAAACGCCGGCGCGTCGCCGAAGCAGCAGGTACTGCCGGACGGGGAGGCGGACATGAACGCGATCAGTCTTCCACGCTGCTGGCTCGTACTGCTGGGCCTCTGTGCTGCTGCCGCACCTGCCCTCGCCGCGGACACGGGCGTGCAGGTCGCGGACAAGGGCCAGACCGTCAAGGAGATCACCGAGGGCCCGGCCGCGGGCAGCGACTCCGTCGGCCACGCCTTCGTCCTGACCAACGCGTCCTGCCGCTACGGGATCAACTACAACGGCTACTGGAGCAAGGACGGCGGCGCGAAGGCGACGCCGGAGGGCTACCTGGGCATGCCCGTGCCCGGCGGCGACAACTGGTACGCCGGCGGCTTCCTGGATGTCGTCGCCAACGGCAAGAGCCTCGGCAACACCCGCCCGCTCCCCCCGCGCACCGTCGAGCAGGGAGAGCGCGGCCTGATCGAGATCCTCTTCCCCGCCCAACCCACACCCGTGCGCCTGCGCTGTCTGCTGGAACCCGACGCGGACTATCTCGCCTGCGAGATCGCCGCGAACGCCCCCCTCAAGTCCCTGAGCCTTAACTTGCGGTGCTTCCCCAGCTACTTCACCTCGTGGAACAAGAAGGACGGCTGGCGGCAAGTCATCAGTGCCTCGGGCATGCTTGAGCAGGGCGGGGACGCCACGTTGCAGGCGGCGACGGACAACTGGCTGTTCTATCAGGACCGCGTCTTCGACCCCGCCCTCAACGCCGCCGACAGCGGCGGGCCGTGCGCGGTCCTGATGCTCCCCGAGCAGGCGCAGACCGCGCGCGTCGTGGTCACGAACTACCCGGTCAGCACCGGCATCACCTGCAAGCCCGATCTCACGTCCGTGCGGCTCGCCTTCTGGGACTTCCGCAAGCAGCCCAACGCCGCGGCGCTGGAGCACCTCAAGGCCATCGCACGACAGGTCACGGAGCGCCTGCGCAAGCTGGACTTCAACGACCGCGGCGTGGCCTCATTCAGCGCCCGGGGCGAACGCACGAAGCTGGACGACCTGATCGCGCATTCCAGCGACCCGGCGAAGTGGAAGCAAAACCTCCTGCCGATGTTCGAGGCCATCACAGCCGCCCTGGACGCCTACAAAGGCGGGGATTTCATCGCCGAACAGAAAGCTGCCGAGGCCATCGCGAAGTACCGTGAGGGGCTGTGGGACCTGAAGTTCGATGCGTTGTTGACGGACTGACGTGGAGCGCGGGCTTTCCGGCCCGCGTCTTTGCCGTGCCTCACATGCGCGCGCGGGCTGGAAAGCCCGCGGTCCACGAGGAGCCATCCGATGAAACGACTACTCGCCGTCGCTGTCTGCCTCTTGCTCGTAGCCCCGCTCTTCGCCTACCGCCTGGAACCAGATTTCCTCCAGATCACCGAGGAGTACGTGTCGCCTCACCTCGCCTGGGCCAAGCCTTACGCGGGCGGCAAGGTGCGCGCGCTCTTCATCATCCCGCGCTACTCCGTGCGTGAAGTCATCGAGTTGGCCGAACGCATGGACCTGGACTACACGGTCGTCGAGACGCTCTCGCAGGACTTCCTGGGCTGGAACTCGGAGAGCGGCCCGTACTCCGCCGCCGAGGGCGCGTCGCTGGAGGAAGTCAGCGCGGAACTGGGCCGCAAGCTGGAGGGCAAGTACGACGTGATCGTCACCGGCATGATCCAGTGGGACATCCTCCCCCGCGAGCACCTCTACACGCTCATGGAAAAGGTCCACCACGGGACAGGGCTGGTCGTCGGCTACCAGAAGTTCGGGCGCAACAAGCTCGTGGACCGGCTGTTCGCCAAACCCCTCGCTGCGGGTAGTGCGGGCGTCCCGCCCGCCCAGGCCATCCTCGGCGGCGTGCCCCTCGCGGCCCTGCCCGTGCTCGACCAGATGAAGCCCGAGGAGATCCTCGAACTGCGCCAGTTCCATGACGGGCGCATGGCGCTGCTCAACTTCCCCGGCCGGCCGATCTACGAGTTCATCACGCCGGTCCTGCCGGACGCGGACACGACCTCGTGGCGGGAGTTGCACTACGACTACTACCAGTCGCTCGCCATCCGCGCGATCCAGTGGGCCGCGAAGAAGGATCCGCAGGTCGCCATCACGGCCTGGGGGCCCGGCATGGACAGCATCGCCCGCGAGGCGTTGCCGAAGACGCCCCTGAAGCTCACGCTTCAGGGAGCCTCGGGAGATCTGACGGCCGCCGTCACGGTCCGCAACCCCGACAATCACGTCTTCGCCAACGTCGAGCGGCCCGTCAAGGACGGCGCTGTGGAGGTCGCGATGCCCTTGCTGCCCGCCGGGCAGTACTTCGCCGATGTCATCGTCCGCCTCGGCAGCGCGACGGCCAACTGGGCCACCGCGGCCTTCACGGCGACCTCCGACCTGAACATCGCGTCTCTGACACTCGACAAGGCCGCCGCCAGGCCCGGCGAGACGGTGACCGCTGAGGTCAAGCTCTCGCAGCCCGCCCCGGCCGGCGCGAGTGTCGTCCTGTCCGCTGTGGACACGTACGGGCGGGAGCTTCTGCGCACGGCCGCGCCCATCGGCGGCAAGGACGGCGTGCAGGCGCCCTTCAAGCTCAGCGCGCCCCTGTCCGAGTACGCGCAGATGACAGCGTACCTCCTCCCCGGCAAGCCGGGCAAGCAGCCGCTGATCGAGGGCGCGGTCGCGACCGCGCAGGCCGACCTGTACGTCCCCCTCAAACGCAGCCGGGGCAACTACGCCCACGCCGTGTGGAGCGCCGCGAGCAACTTCAACTCTTTCATGCGGGCCCTGCAGATGCGCCAACTCGACAACTGCGGCGTGGACATGCACACCAATGGCCCGACGAGAACTGCGGGCTTCAACTGGCTGCAGCGGCACAACATGGACACGATCCCGTACGCCACGCGGTACAGCTACGACGGCAAGGAGAACGTGCGCAAGCCCTGCCTGACCGACCCCAAGTTTCTGCAGGGGCATCTGGACGGCCTGACCAAGACGGCGACGGAGTTGGGGTCCTACGGCCCGCGCGCCTACACGCTGGGCGATGAGTGCTTTCTCGCCCGCGATGGCGTGGATGTCTGCTTCTCCCCAACCTGCGTGGCCGATCTGCGCGAGTGGCTGAAGACGCAGTACGCCGATGCCGCGGCGCTCAACACCTCCTGGGGCACGACCTACAGGAGCCTGGACGAGGCTGAGCCGATCGCGCTGTCGGACGCCAGGAAGCTCGGTCAGCCCGCGCGCTGGGTGGACTGCCGCCGCCACATGGAGGTCGTCTATGCGCGCATGATGGAGCGGGCCAGGCAGGCGATCCGCCAGGGCGACCCGGAGGCCGAAGTCGGCTTCGACGGCCCCTTCAGCACTGACAGCTTCTCGGGCAACGACTGGTGGCAGCTCATGGATGCCTTCACCATGTGCAACGTCTACTTCCACCAGCCGACGCAGTGGGAGTTCCTGCGCTCCTTCGCCAAGCCTGACATGCTGCTCGGACTTTGGTACGGCGGCTACTTCGAGCACCGCACCGAAGACGAAGAGCGCCTGTGGCCGTGGAAGGGCATCCTCAACGGCTTCAACAGCATGTGGTGGTACGCCGTGCAGCACGGCAGCCGGTCCATCTGCCCGATGGACGCGATCACGCCCAGCGGCACGGTCTTCCCGTCGTTCCGCTGGGCCAGCGAAGAGATGAAGGAGTTGCGGTCGGGCGAGGGGCAGGCGCTGATGAACGCCCGGCGTCTCGATGACGGCATCGGCATCCACTACTCGCAATCGTCGCTGCACGCTTCGACGCTCGACCCGTCGTGGGGGCGGCTGGACGGCACCTGGTTGCAGACGTTCGGCACGCTCGAGGACATGGGCCTGCAGTACACGTGCGTCGCCTACGCGCAGATCGAGCAGAGCGGCATTGACGTGAAGCGCTTCCCCGTGTTCATCCTGCCGTGCTCGCAGGCCATTTCGCCGGCCGAGGCGACGGCGCTGCGCAAGTACGTCGCCGACGGCGGCCTGCTCCTCGCCGACGTGCGGCCCGGCGTGTGCGACCACCACGGCAAGCCGCAGACCCCCGGCCTCCTGGATGACCTGTTCGGCATCGAGCGCACCGCGGGCAAGGGCGTGCTCAAGAACCAGACTGGCACCGTCACGGGCAAGACCATCACCGATAGGCCCCTGGAGCTGACCGGCCTCGATGTGGACGGCGATGTAGCCGCCACCGATGGGCAGGCGATGGGCCGGTCGGGCGAGGCGCCGCTCATCATCATCAAGCAGAGCGGCAAGGGTCGGGCGGTGCTGCTCAACTACGCCTTCGGCGCCGCGTATCGCGTGCGCACGCAGCCGGCGGCCCTGCCCCAATGGGCCGCGCTGCGCGGCGTGCTGGCGCTGGCGAAGGTCGCGCCGCAAGTGACGGTCGTGGCCGGCACCGACCCGCTGCGCCAGCTCGAAACGGTCCGCTTCGAGAACGGCCCGATCCAGTACCTCGGCTTCCTGAAGTACCGCATCGGCGCCACGGAGCCCGTCGCGGAGGCGACAGTCACGACGGGCGAATCCCGCCACACGTACGACATGCGCAGCGGGCAATACCTCGGCAACGTCGCCGCATGGGACGCGGAGTTCACGCCCGCGCGCGCGAAGCTCTACGCGCGGCTGCCCTACGAAGTCAAGGACGTGAGAGCGACCGTGCGCGTGGCCCCGGTGAGCGCCGGCGCGCAGACGGAAGGCCCGGTCGCGAACTGCAGCGTCGAGCTGACGGCTTCGGCGGGCACGCCCGGCAAGCACTGGATCGAGTTGCAGGTTCTCGGCCCCGACGGCCAGCCGCGCCCGTGCTACGCGCGCAACGTCCCGCTGGCCAATGGCAAGGCGACCAGCGCCATCCCGCTGGCGCTCAACGACCCGCCGGGCCAGTGGAAGCTCGTGGCTCGAGACTCGATCAGCCACAAGACTGTCACGGCCACGTTCAAGCTGCCGTAGCGAAGGAGCCCGCCATGATTGACGTCGTCTTCGCGTTCGATGTCGAGGATGTGGTCAACCCGTCGTCCGACGACGCCGCCCTGCGCCTGTCGCAGATCTTCACGGAGGAAGAAGTCCCGGTCGCAATGTTCATCGCCGGGGAGAAGGCGCGGACGATGCGCCAGCGCGGCCGGCAGGACGTGCTCGCGGCGCTCAGCCGCCACGAGATCTGCACCCACGGCAACTACTGGGCCGACTTCCCCATCCCCGCGCTCGTGTACGGCCAGGAGATGCCGTGGGACGAGGCCGTGAAGTATGCCCTCAGCGTCGAGCTGCCCGGCCTGCACGACCTCGCCGAGATGACCGGTCAGTTCCCGGTCGCGTGGTGCTGCCACCAGGCGCAGCAGTCCGCGCCGCTGCAATACGCCCTCAAGCTCGCGGGGGTGCGATGCTGGGCGGGGGGGCCACGCGGCTGGATCATGAACTGGCTGTCATGGCCGCGCAGCAACTGCACGCTGTCGAACCAGGGCTCCTGCCAGCAGCGGGTGGACTACCTGAACTTCGACCAGCTCAAGCCCCCCTGCGACCCGGATGCCGACTTGCGCGCCGTGCAGGAGCAGTTTGAGAAGATGGCCGAGACGAAGAGTTTCATCAGCTTCGCCGGCCATCCGGTCTGCTGGGTCACGTCCGAATGGGCGCTCGACGAATGGGCGGTGCTGTTCCGCAAGGGCGTGCCCGGGCCGTTCCCGCGCCCGGCGCACTTCCTCCCCCAGCAGCCCCGCTCGCCCGAGGACCAGGAGGCGGCGTACACGTTCGTGCGCAAGCTCCTGCGCTGGATCAAGGGCGTCGGGGGCGTGAACCTGACGAACTACACGCAGTTGTGCGAGCGCGACGAGGAGGACCCGGTCAAGTGGCTGACGTGGGAGCAGGTCGGGGAACTGGCGCGGCGGGTTCTGGCCGACTTCAACTACACCACGGCCTTCGGAACCAGCTTCTCCTGCGCCGACATGATCGGCGTGTTCTGCTTCGCGGTGGACTACGCGTGGCGCAACCACTGCTGGCCCGACCGCATCCCCGTCCAGCGCCTGCTGGGCCCGACGGAGCCCCCGCTTCATCTGGACGAACCGCTGACGATCAAGCGAGAGGACATCGTGGCGGGGGCGGCGGCGCAGTACGCGATCATGATGGACGAGCGGCGGCTGGCCGGGAAGCTGAAGGCGAGCTTCACGAGCGTGGGCCCGGCGGAGTTCCTGCACGTGTTGGCGGAATTCATCGCCCAGAGCCAGGCACAGGGCGGGATGCCGCTGGAGGTCAGCATCCCGGCAGTGCCGCTGTACCCGAAGGTCATTGACGAGCCGGCGATCACGGAGCGCCGCTTCGGTTCCACGAGCAGCCCGGCAGACCTGAGCCACGAGAAGCTGTGGGAGATGCTGAGGTGGCAGTCGTGGAGCTACCGGCCGGCGGTGGCGAGGGGGTAAGGGGGCGGCGAAGCTACGCCGCAGGCGTGAGCATCCGCTCGGCTACCTGGCGTACACCCTTGACGACATCGCTGACGGGGGCATCCTCCAGGCGGCCGTGGCCGAAACGTTCCCAGTAGCCGACTATGGTAACGCCAACAAGGCTGTCCTCGTCCAGACTGCGAAGCAGGATGAAGCCCTCATCGGTCTCTTCACCATAGCTCTCCGCGCCCATCTTCGCAGCCAGGCGAGCATACATCACATCAGCAGGGATGTCGTAGTGATAGCGAATGCCCTTGCCGATGAAGCCATCGAGGCGATTGACGGTCACTTTGGCCACAGGTGCTCCTCCCCTCTACCGCAGTTGACTACTCCACCTCAAACCAATCCTCTGGCGACAGCGCCAGGAACGGTGGCACGCCCTCCAGGCTGATGCCGATGTCCCCCGCCGCGCTCAGGATCACGCTCCAGATCTTGCCGGTCTGGTTGCCCCCCGGCTTGATGGTCAGCGTGCCCAACTCCGGATGGCCCGGCGGCGGGGCGCCGGCGGCCGGTGGGGCGCCCACGATCAGCGCCGCCCCGGGGTTGTTGCCCTGGAACGTCCCCGCGACCTGTTCCGCCGGGTCGAGCACCACGGCCCCGTACGGCCCGGTGTGTACGCCGACGAGCTTCAGCGCGAACTCCTTCGTCCCGGCGGGCACCATGAAGTAGAACCGCGAGCGCCCGACCCCGCCGATGCGGAGGTCGGCACTCGTCTGCACCACGATCTGCACGTGATCGCCGGACAGCGACCACACGCCGCGCTGGTCGTCGTCAATGACGACCTTGTACTGCACGGCGCCCTTGCCGGTGATGGGCACGGTGAACTCCCGGGCGACATCCGTACTGCACTTGTCCTGCGCGACGACCTGCCCGCCGGGGCTGAGCACCTGGAAGGTCGCGAACTCCGCGCGCTTGTTCATCGCCCCGTGCGGCGTGCGCCGCAGCGTCAGTGCCGCCGTGTCGAGCGTGTTCTGGACGTAGAAGACCTTCTTGTCCGGCGCGCGGACGCTGTGCTGCTCGCTGGTGGCCGTGCGCACCAGCAGCTTCGCCATGGCCTCCGGGCTGCCGTCGAGCACGCTGAGGCCCTTGTCCGGCAGCGTCCGGGCGTAATACTGCTGCAACTCCGCCAGCGTGCCGCTGGTGAAGAAGAGCTGCTGGGCCACGCCCTTGCCAAAGCCGCCCGGCGACGCCGTGACGGCCGCCGCCAGCGCCTCGCTCGCGATGTGGAGGAGTTTGTCGTTCTTCGTCACCCGCCCCGTGTACGCCAACGCGCCGATGATGAGCTGGTCTAGCGACGTGGTGGCCTTGTACAGCGGCGTCCCGTCGGCCTTGCACGAGTACGGCCAACCGCCGGCCTTCTCGTCAAAGCACTTGGCCACCCACGCCGCGCCGGAAGTCAGCGCCTTGAGGGTCGCCGGGTCCTGCGTCTCCTCGTGGTACGCCTGCAGGCCGCTGAGCAGAATGCCGATCAGGAACAGGTTGTTACCGACCGCGCCCTGCTCCCAGCCGGCGTGGTCCTTCGGCAGCACATGGAACCAACCACCGCCGTTGTCGAACTGCTGCTCCTTGAGCGCCACGGTCACGATCTTCTTGGCCGCTTCGAGATACACGGGGTCGTAGGTGGCCTTGTAGACGGCCATGATCGCCCGCAGCGACCAACCCGCCGAGCGCTCGTGCGTGCCCAGGGCCTTGAAGTTCGGCGCCATGGCCCAGGCGACATGCTCGCTGTGCGCGAGCGCCGATTCCATCGCCCGCGGGTTGCCCGTCAGCAGCCAATCATCCACCAGCCCGTCGCACCAGTTGTGGCCGTTCATCGCCGTATACATGCTGTCGTACCGGCACGTCCACGTGATGCGCTCGAGGTCCTGGGTCCACATCCCCGTGTGGCCGATCGAGTGCGGCGGGTTGGCGCCGACGTTGAAGGGGTCGGGGTAGAACCAGATGGTGTCCACATCGGCGCGGTGCTGGGCCGTCTGCGTGGCCCAGCGGAACAGGTCGCGGTCGCCGGTGCGGACGAACTGCATGAAGAACCCGTGCGCCAGGTCGTACTCGTTGTTCCCCCAGTTCCGCCCGCGCTCGCCGAACCAGTCGCCATAGTTGAGGAACCCGTACTCCCGCGACCGCACCTTCTCGGCCATGTAGTTGGCGTAGCTGTCGGCGACAAACTTGTCCCACTGGGCGAACTGCTTGCCCTGCGGCGGAGCGATGGGGCCGATGGCCTGCGTCTCGGCATACCACGTGGCCGGGATGACCGGTACGACGCGCCGCTGCGCCTCAGCCCATAGCTCCTCGGGCTTCATCTTCCCCGTCAGGTCGAGGCTGATCTTCTCGGTGAAGGCCATCCCCCACTTGAAGCGGTACTTGCCCTCACAGAGGTTGAACATCAGCCAGTACGGCATGTCCTTGCCGTAGTCGGCCGAGGGCTGCTGGGGCAGGAGGTCGAAGACAATCTGCCCGTCCTGGACGTGAACGCCCTTGGGGTAGCGTTGCCAGAAGTCGTGGACGACGGCCCCGCCGCCGTCCCAGGTGACGACGCCGGCGCCCTTACCGGGGCCACTGGCGAGGGTGTTCTCATCGAGTTGCGTGATGCCGCCGGAGGGGCCGGCTATCAGCCGGCCCGCCGTATCTTGCAGGTAGGTATTCAGTTGCTTCACACGAGCCCCAACCTGTGGCACCAGCGACAGTGACGTCACATCCGTGAATTCCGTCTTGACGTAGTCGTTGAGCGTCGTCAGGTCAATCTCGGTCAGCGGCGAACCAGGCCTTTGCGTCAGCCGGGCGATGTACTGCATGTAAGTCGAACCGTCTTCGGCCGTGTACGCGCCCCGGCAGGTGATGACCAGCTTCTCTGGTCCCTTCTCTGCCGAGACGAAGTCCTGCTGGTTGGGGATCGTCGCGGTGTAGACCTTGCCATCCTCGCCAACCAGCGATACGATCATGGGCACCGGAGCCATCTCTTCCCATTTCGGTCTTCCCCGAAGCGCCACGCTGTTCCCGAACTCCACCGCCAGCTCCCGCCTCTCCCCCGCCTGCAGCGGCGCCACCGCGTCCACCAGCACCCACTTGAGGCTGTCGTCCGGCCAGAAGCCCGTCACCGTGAACTGCGCGGCGACTTCCTTGCTCCCGTCCAGCAGCCGCATCTTGTCCGGCGTGAACAGCGCGCCTTGCGGCAGCGGGAAGCCGAAGCTGATGATCGCCGCCGAGCGCGCCACATTCGCCTCCTCCAGCAACTCCACCGGCACCCGCCGCTGGTCCACGCTGCCCTTTTTGGCGGGCTGGCGGCCCTTGCTGAAGTACTGCACCTGCGGCCGCTCGCGGCCGAACTGAATCGGGTTGGCCGGCCTGACCTGATCCTCGCGCAGACCCTTGTCCGACCGCTTCTCATAGACGACCTTGTCGCCCCAGTAGCGGTAGTCCGAGGGGCTGCGGTTGACGCCGCCCTTGCCCAGCGGGAGCTTCGGCACGGTCTGCGTCGCAAGGGGGAACTTTGCGACGACATGCGGGGTGCTGTCGCCCCGGCCGCCCTCGCGCTGGCTGAGCAGATGCAGCCCCACGGGGAGTTTCCCGTCCGCCGCCTGCTTGAACGGCGCGTCAATGGCGACGTAGAGCGCGTTGCCGTCCTTCGCCATCCGCGCGCCGGTGTTGCCGTT
This sequence comes from uncultured Armatimonadia bacterium, assembly GCA_964653205.1. Taxonomy (GTDB): domain Bacteria; phylum Armatimonadota; class Zipacnadia; order Zipacnadales; family UBA11051; genus JAJFUB01. The sequence continues at coordinate 18,495 of CAZZDO010000001.1, forward strand.
GTCGTGCCCGCCATAGAACGTGAAGCCCAACATGCGGTCGTGGAAGACGAACATCGTGTCCACGCCGCCGTGGTACTGGTCCACGCGCCCGGTTTGCGGGTCGTTGTCCAGGTCGGCGTAGATGATGAACGTGCTGCCCATGAAGTCCACGGGGCGGGCGAACGTCAGCTTCAGCAGAAGGCGCTGGTCGCCGACATGGCAGCCCTCGAAGCGCAGGATGTCCGGAGCGGCTCTCTTGGCCTCTTCGTCCGACAGCTTCAGATCGGGGCTCTCGGTGATGAGGACGAGGTCCTGCTTGACCTGCGGCAGCAGGCCCAGTTCCGTCTCGATCTCGTCGGCGATGCCGTCGCCGTCGGTATCGGCGGCAAGGGCGAGGCCGGCGGCGAGGAGCAGGCAAACGATGGTCAGGATGGCGGCGCGCATGTGAGGCTCCTTTGGTGGTGCAGGTCAACGGGCGTACGGCGGCCCCTGCGGGGCGCGCGCAGAAGGGAGGGAAAAGGCGCGCCCATCCACGGGCTCACGCCCGTGTCTACAAACGGCGGGCCCTTCGGGCCGCCACGGCATGACGGCCAACGACAGGCCCTTCGGGCCGCCACGGCATGGCGACCAACGCCGGCCCCTTCGGGCCGATGGTCGTGCGCCCCGAAGGGGCCGACGTCCCTTGCCACCAACGTGAGCTGGTGGACTCCAGACGCCGCCTTCCCCTCTCCCAGGCGCGCCCCGAAGGGGCCGCCGACATCGGCGCGACGGACGCCCTCAACACATACAACTCCTCCGCCCGCCATCGCGTTCCCCCCCTTCCCGCTCGCCAGGCATGGCACCTGCGGGAGGCCCCGTGTGTCTGTTTGGGGAAATGGTCGTTCACATCTGCCTCACGGAGACCGCACGATGAAGAATACCCTTGTCCTCCTGCCCATCCTCCTGGCCTGCGCCGTCTGGGCGCAACCTGCCGGCTTCCTGGCCGTCCGCGTCAGCGTCCCCACGGGCCTGACCTCCGCCCAGGTCCCGGTGCTGGCCTCGGCCGACCTGTCGGCCGTGCGCGCGGCGCTGGGCGGCGCCCAGCCCAAGCCCGGCCTCGTGGGCGCGACGGAGACCGTCGCCGGGCAGGAGCGACCCGTCTTCTGCCAGCTCGACGTGATTGACGATGCGCACGTCCGCCTGGCCTGCCTCCTGCCCGCGTCGCCCGCCGGCGACCGCCTGATCCACGTCAGGCCCAACACGCCGTCGCTGGCCCCGCCCGGGCCGGGCGTGATGAGGGTCGAGCGCCAGGGCCAGACCGTCACGATCGCCAATGCCGACTACACCATCACCCACGATCCGGCCAAGAATGGCGGCCTGCCCTCCAAGATTATGTGGCCGCGGACCGGCAAAGTGTTTGACACCTTCCAACTCAACGACCGCCTGCACAGCAAGCAGGAGGGCATCGGGGGCTTCCGCCTGAGCGAGGACAAGGCGCCGGAGATCAACGTCATCGCCGCCGGGCCGATCTATGCCGAGGTCCAGGTCAAGGCGCGGTACATGCAGGGCCAGCGCGTCCCGCCCGGCCACGCGCGCGCCGTCTGTACTTACAGCTACTTTGTCAGCCAGCCCATCGTCCGCATCGCCGGAGACATCAGCCAGGACGAGAACTTCAGTTGGAGCGAACTGCACTTTCTCGAGCTGCACTACAAGGACGACTCCTTCACTCACCGGGCGACCAGCGAAGAGGCATTGGCGCCCTTCAATGAGGACAAGGGCAGCCATCGTGGTGGGCAGTGGGCCGCACTGGTGGACGGAAAGAACGCCGTCGGGCTGCTCGGGTCGGCCATGATCTACGACGGCAAGAACGACTACGGGCGCTATCTGCACGGCCCGTGGGTGCAGTGGGGCGACACCTCGGCCCACTTCGCCCTGGACCTGTGGATCGGCGCGGCGGACGACCCCGTCGCGGCCGTGCGACAGGCCGCCGACTCGAAGCTGCGGGTGCTGACGGGCACGGCCTATTCCGCGAAGCTTCTGGGCCAGATCGCCACCTTGCGCCAGCGCAGCCAGACCGTGCCCCGCGTGGCGTGGATGCAGTCGCTGCTGGAGCGCGCCCTGCAGCAGCAGACGCTGACCCTCGCCCAGGCCGAAGCCGCCGCGACGGCGATGCTCGCCGCCAAGCCCCCGGCCGGCAATGCCGTGCGCCTGGGGGATCAAGTGCTCTACGCCATCGCCTCCGCCGAATTGGGGCTGGCGCTCTCGCAGGACCACACGCAGATCGTGAGCCTCTACGACCTGCGCCACCGGCGAGAGCTGCTCGACACCCCGGCCTTGTGGTTCCGCCTCAAGCTGCAGAAGGCCGACGGCGCGGCCCGCACGCTGGACAGCACGGACTTCTTCCTCCGCCAGCCCGGCGCGGTCGCCACGATGGAGTCGTGGCGGGCCAAGCAGCCCCGCGAGCAGTTCAAGCTCCAGTTCTTCAGCAAGGGCGCCGAGTTCCCCGGCCTGACGGTCACGGTGAAGCCGACGCTTCTGGATGACCGCCTGCAGTGGTCGCTCGACGTGGACAACGCCCGGGCGGAGTGGAGCCTGCTCAGCGTGACAGCCCCCGTCCTGCAGGTCGCGCAGCTCGGCGACGACATCGCGGACGACCGGGTGCTGGTGCCGAACGGCTTCGGCCGGGCCTATCCGGTGCTGGCCCGGCCCAACTACAGCGCGCGCTACCCCAGCGGCTCTGCGTGCATGCAGTGGCTGGCCGTCACGGACGACACCAGCGGCCTGTACCTGGGCTGCCACGACCCGACGGCCTCGACCAAACAGATCACCTCCACTCAGCTGGGCGGCGGGCCGGGCGTGCCGCTGAGCATCGAAGTCAACGCCCCCGACGCCACCGTCTCCGGCAACGACTTCCCCGTGCCCGGCCAGTTCGTCATCGCGGCCGTGGACGGGGGCTACTTCGCCGCCTGTAACCTCTACCGCCAGTGGCTCGACCAGAACGCCCCCTGGTGGCCCGAGCCGGGGAGGTTCTCCCGCTCGGACTACCCGCAGTGGCTGACGCAGATCCAGACGTGGGTGGAATGGGGCGCGGGGTCGGCCGAGAAGACCGTGGCGCCGACGAAGGCCTTCGCCGAGGCGATGGGCACCCCCACGGCCCTCCACTGGTACAACTGGCACGCGATCCCGTTCGATGACGACTACCCGCACTACTTCCCCACCAAGCCCGGCTTCCGCGAGGGCGTCAAGGACCTTCAGCAGGCCGGCGTCCGCGTCATGCCCTACATCAACGGCCGCCTGTGGGACACGGACACCCAGAGCTTCATGGACGAGGCCCACAGGTACGCCACCAAGCGCGAGGACGGCACGCCGTACACCGAGGAATACGGCAGCAAGCAGAAGCTCGCGCCGATGTGCCTGTCGCAGACCTATTGGCAGGACAAAGTGCAGGAGATCGTGATGAAGCTCGTGGGCGAGGAGGGTGTGGATGCCGTCTACATAGACCAGGTGGCTGCGGCGTCGCCCGTGCTGTGCTACGACCAGAGCCACGGGCACCCGCTGGGCGGCGGCCACTGGTGGGTGGACGGCTACTGGAAGATGCTCGGGGCGCTGCAACAGAAGATCGCGACGGTGAGCCCTGACAAGATGTTGACGACGGAGTCCAACGCCGAGGCGTACGCGAGGTACTTCGACGCCTACCTGATGTGCAATGACAACTCCGACTACGACGTGCCGCTCTTCTCGGCCGTCTACGGCGGCAAGATTCTCATGTTCGGCACGTACATGGCCAACTCGGACTGGGAGGACCTCACGCTGATGGCCGTGCGGCAGGGCAAGCTCTTCGCGTTCGGCGCGCAGCTGTGGTGGAGCTACCCGACCATCGTCAGCAACGCCTCGGCGACGAAGTGGCTGCACGACCTGGCGCACCTGCGGCAGCGCGTCAACGAGTTCTTCGTCCACGGGCAGATGGCCCCGCCGCCGGTGTTCGCGGAGCCCATCGGCACCTTGGAGACCCCGTGGCGCTCGTGGGGTCGCACCCTCATCTCCATCCACACCCCCAGCCTGTGGGCGACCACCTGGCGCCTCCAGGACGGGAGGCTGATGATGCCGCTGGTCAACCTGCCCAAACAAGACCGCAGCTTCACGCTCCAGTTCGACCCGACGGTCTACGGCCTGAAGGCGAACGCGAAGCTGAAGATCGAGCGCCTGAGCGCCGACGGCGTTGTCGAGACGGTCACAGAGCAGGGCAAGTTCGCGCTGCCGGTCAAGCTCGGCCCGGCCGAGGCGACCGCCCTGATGTTCACGCCGCAGTAGCATCAGGGCGGGGTGTCCGCGCAGCGGACGGGGATCCCGCCGCACCACCATAGGAGCAGATGGCGATGAAGAAGGCTCTCTACACCGTTGCGGCACTGACGCTGCTGACCTCCGTGGCCAACGCCGCCACCCTCCCGCCGGTCATCCGCGGCGCCCATGCCGTCTGGCTGCGCGTCGAGGCGGGGCCGCTGCAACTCAAGCTCTACAAGCACGACCTGAACATCTACGAGGGCGAGGACACGCTGCACGCGGAGCTGTACGACCCCCAGCGCCGCGTCGTCGCCACGCTGGACCTGCCCGACGACGGCCTGCCCAAAGGCCAGCACGCCGAGGGCCTGCAGTCGGCGGAGGCCAGAGTGGCCGACGCCGTGCCGGGCGTCTACCGCCTGCAAGTCAGCGGCAGTGGCGACTGCGTCTTCGGCCTGGAGACCAACGCCCCCGGGGCGGTCGTGCAGGGCGAAATACTGCTGAACGACGGGGCCATCGGGGGCAAGCTGCTCTTCGCCCCGCCGGCCGACGCGTTCACGGTCAAGGCCCAGGCCCTCCACGAGCCCGGCCGCCAGCAGATGCCCCTGCGCGACGACAAGCGGCAGGTGCTCAAGACGTTCGACATGTCCAAGCAGGGCGTGGACGACACGCTCGAGGTCCCGGCCGGCGCCCGCGCGGGCCTCTGGCAACTCGACCTCGCCCACATGGATGTCAAGATCGTCCCCGACAAGCCCTTCCTGTGGACGCTGGACCCGAGCGCGTGGTTCGACGCGGCCGCCACGCGCTGGATGCTCGTCCCGTACCGCCAGGCGCGCATCCTGCAGCCCACTGAGGCCGCGACCGTCAGCCTCGACCTGCGCAACAGCACGGCGACGGAGGGCCAGTTCACCATCACCGCGACTGCGCCGCCCGCAGTCCAGGTGCAGGTCGGCGAGCCACCCCTGCCCGTCACGCTCAAGCCCGGCGAGAGGCGCACCGTCGTGCTGACGCTCAGCCTGTCGCGCCAGGCGCCGGAGGGGGCGAAGCTCCCGGTCACAGTCACGGCCGGAAAAGCCGACGACCCCGCGGTCGTCACCAGCGTCGGGGTCGAGGTCCGCGTCGAGCCCTCGCCGGTGGCGCGGAAGCTCGACCTGCCCATCGCGCTCCGCCCGTACGAGCACGAAAGCTGGCAGTTCGGCTACGCGCCGGATTTCGAGCCCAACGAGGTCTACTTCGACCTGCGCAACAGCCCCATCATGCGGGAGCGGACAGCGAACAAGTACCTCTCGACGGGAGTCCAGGTATGGGAGGGGGACCGCTGGGTCCAGCGCTCGTTCATGGACGCGATCAAGGCCGCCTACCCCACGTATCGGGGGATGTACGGCGCGGCGGGCTTCCTGGGCGCCAAGGTCGCCTTCGACGGCGACAACTGGGCCTACACCATGCTGCGGATCAACATCGAGGGCGGCAACCGCATCCTGCTGCTCGTCACGCCCGACGCCGGACGCTCCTGGCAGATCCATGAAGTGCCCGGCGCGGCCTTCGACATCGAGCAGTTCACGGGTCACAACGCACTCAAGCAGCCGCCGCCGATCCTGAGCTACGTCTTCACCAAGCCCCACCCGGCCACATTCGCGGCCTACCACGACCTGTTCCTGTACCTGCCCAAGAAAGTGGACGGCAAGGTCGTGCTGGGTGAGCCGATCAAGGTGGCGGAGAACTGCGTGGGCTCGTGTCAGCACTCCGGCGGCCCGGCGTCAACGGCCACTCGCGACGGCAGGACGCACATCGTCTGGGGAGAGATCGCCCCGGACGACGCCGCCGGTGTGCCGACGTATGTGGCTACCTATGACCAGGCGACGGGGAAGGTCAGTGAGAAGGTGTTGCTGGGCTATGCGCCCCCCGTCAACGACGTCCACAATGTCCCGGCCATCGCGCAGGACAGCCAGGGCTTCATCCATGTGATCCTGGGTTCCCACGGCGAGCCCTTCCAGTACGTGCGCTCGCTCAAGCCCAACGACGCCAGCGCCTTCACGGAGGCCGAGACGGTGCTCTCCGCCGGCTATGTAGACGACAAGACCGATGCGGACGGCAGCGGGCGGCAGACGTACTGCTCGCTCGTGTGCGGGCCGGACGACAGCCTCTACATCGCCTACCGCCAGTGGCGGCGCAATGTGGACAAGTTCCACCCCGACCAGATCTACGCGGCGCTGTCGGTGCAACGCAAGCCCAAAGACAGGCCCTGGGGCCCGGCCCAGCCCATCGTCGTGCCGCCCGTGCCGGGCTACTCGATCTACTACCATAAGCTCACGATAGACCGCCGGGGAGGGCTATACCTGTCCTACAACCACTGGACGAACCACACCTACCAGCAGGACTGGCCCGACCTGTACCACAACCGGGCGATGACGACCTCGACGGACGAGGGGAGGACGTGGAAGCTGGTGACAACTGCGGACTTCCTGAGGGGGATGAAGTAGGGGGACTACTTCAGCCACCGCTCCAGCCACGCGAAGGCCTGCTCCTGCATCGGCACGTTGAACTCGTGCGGGCCGTCGTACGTGACGCCCGCGAAGCGCTCCGGGTGGCCCGCCTTCGCGTAGATGGCGCGGAGCTTGTCGAAAGCTTCCTCCACGCCCGGATTGGGGAACAGCCCGTCCCGCAAGCCGTGGATGACCATCAGCCCGCCCGGCGCGGTCATGCCGACGATGTCGGGCAGGTCCATGTACCGGTACATCCCCGGAATGACCTTCATGAAGCCGATGCTGGTCAGATGGGACTGGAGCATCGCCCCGTAGTTGCACATCCACCCGACCACGACGGCCGCCTTGATCCGCGGGTGCAGCCCGGCCAGGTGCGCCGACCGGAAGCCCCCCACTGACAACCCGCAGCAGCCGATCCGGTCCGGGTCCACCTCCGGCCGCGTGGCGAGGTAGTCCACCGTCCGCAGGTCGTCGGTGAACATGACGCCCGACCAGGTGATGCCCGCCTCGAACAGCCCGATGGCGGTGCGGACGGTCCATTCCGAGCTGCGGCGGTTGAAGGCCATGACCTCCTCGTCGGTCATGCGCTCGCGGTCGTGCCAACTCCCCGGGTCGCCCCCGTGCAGCAGGCGCCGCTCGCCCCAGTAGAACATGTCAATCGCGATGACGACGAAGCCCCGGCGGCACAGCTCCGTGGCCCAGCTGCGCCCGCCGTAGCCGGTGCGCTTGAACTCCGTCAGGGAGGGGTGCTCGTCCTCGATGGCGACGATCTTCTCTTTGCCCCAGACGAAGAACGCGCCGTGGTCGTGCAGGGCCACAAGGCCCGGGTAGGGCGGCTGCCCCTGTTTGGGGACCAGGACGTAAGCCGGGACGCGGAGGTCAGGGGTCGTGTTGAACTCGATCCGCTCGCGGATGTAATCGGGGAACTCCACGGTCTCGAGCACGGTCGGCGCGGGGTCGCAGTGCGGCGGGTCGTAGCGCAGCAACTCGCGCACCTTCGCCCGTCCCTGCTCCTGCCAGGCCGCCAGGTCGTCAAACTCGGGGTTGAGGAAGGACAGCTCCAGGGGCGACAGGGCGGCGGTGCGCTCGACGAACGGGTAGAGACTGCCCATCTGGGCGTCCGGGGGGAAGGCCAGGGGGATCACCTCGCGGGAGCACGGCTGGTGCTGTGTCAGACGTGATGTCTGGGGTGCCGTTCTGTAGGGCGGGGGCTTGTACCCCGCCCCGCATTGCACTAACCGGACGGCAGGCGGGGTACAAGCCCCCGCCCTACAGAACGGCACCCGCCCCTGCGACGGCGCTCGACCCGCCAGTTCATGCCTGGAAGTGCACCGGTCAGAACACCGAGGCCACGACGTTGAACCGCCGCCCGCCCAGCGACAGCGCCTGCATGTCGTTGACGATGGACTGCAGCCCCAGGATGGTGCAGGACATGGGGTCGGTGGCCACTCTCACCGGCAGCCCCAGCCAGTCGGCCATGTGGTCGGCCAGTCCCTTGAGCAGCGCCGTGCCCCCGGTCAGGACGAGGCCGTTGGCGCCCAGCTCCGCCCGGGGCTTGGGCGGCAGCTCCTCGATCATCCAGGCGATCTCATCGTAGACCGGCTGCAGCGCCCCCGCCACGACCGCCGGAATGTCGTCCAGCCGCACGTCGTAGGCCTGTAGCTCGTCGGTGGAGGTGGAGAAGCCGTTACCGTTGGTGCCCAGCAGTGGGTCCACCGTCCCGATCTGGATCTTCATCTCTTCGGCGGTGGTGGCGCTTACGCGGATGTTCTGGGTGCGCTTGACGTGCCGGACGATGGCCTCGTCGATGCGGTCCCCCGCCACCGGCGGTGAGACCCCGGCCGTGAGCATCCCCATGGAGACGGCGCCGATGTCGCTGGCTCCGGCGCCGATGTCTACGACGAACTGCGTCTCGACTGCGTCGAGCGAGACGCCGGCCCCGATGGCGGCGGCCAGCGCCTTCTGGATCATCAGGATGCGCCCGCCCCCGGCGGCCCGGATGGCGTCCTGCAGGGCGCGCTGCTCGACCGCCGTTGCCGACGTCGGACAGGCGGTCACGACCGCGGGGTTCAGCATCGGCCGTCGGCCCAGCGCCTGGTGGATGAAATGCCGCAGCATCGTCACAGCGGCGTCAAAATCCGCGACCACGCCGTGACGAATGGGTTGTACCACCTGCACGCCCTCGACGGCCCGCTCTTGCAGCCGTCGGGCTTCCAGCCCGAACGCGACTGCGCGCCGACGCCCGTCGCTGTAGGCCACCAGCGCCGGCTCGCGCACCACCACGCCCCCCTGCTTCAATGATATGTGCAGATTCGCTGTGCCAACGTCAATGGCCAGCTCCTCAGCCCAAGGCAGATTCATGCGCCCTCCCACAGGGACGAGTGCGACAAGATCCCCCCAAGGCAAACCCGGAAATGCCGCCGGGCGTCCCTCCGCAGCCCGGTAAGCTGTAATTGTAGTACAATCCGCGCCCGAAAGGCAATCCCGAAGCGCCGTTTCTGGCCAGGTCTATTCGTTGCGGTATGTTAAAGTTCCGCTAACGATTGTCCCCCACACCCGCCCCTTGAGCACAGCCCCGGCGAACGGCGTGTTGCGCCCCAACGACGCGAACGACGCGGGCACGACCTCCCACGTGGCGTCCTGGTCGAAAATGACAAGGTCGGCAACGGCGCCTGCGGCAAGCGATCCGGCCGCCAGCCCCAGCAGCCGCGCCGGGACCGCCGTCAGTCGCGTCAGCAGGTCGGCCAGCGGCATCTCGCCACCCAGGGCGGTCAGGGCCACGCCCAGCGCCGTCTCCAGACCCACGACGCCGAAGGGCGCCTGCTCCAGCCCCTGGGCCTTCTCCTGCGGCGTGTGCGGCGCGTGGTCAGTCGCGATGACGTTCAGCAAGCCCTCACGGACCGCCTCGGCGATGGCCTGCCGGTCGGCTTCGGAGCGTAGCGGCGGGTTCATCTTGGCATTGGCGCCGTGCCGGAGCACGGCCTCGTCGGTCAGCGCGAAGTAGTGCGGAGCCGTCTCAGCCGACAGGCGCCCCTCCCAGCGCGGCATGGCGTCCCGCAGGGCCGCGACCGAGCGCGCCGTGGACACATGGGCCAGGTGCAGGCGCGCGCCGGTGTCGTGAAGCTCCAGCCAGCGCTCGGCCGCCACGCTCTCGGCCAGGTCCGGCTGCCCGGCCACGCCCAGGCGGCGGCTGGCCTCGCCCTCGTTCATGGGCGCGCCGCGGCTGAGCGACTTGTCCTCGCAGTGGGCGATGAACGCCAGCCCGGCGGCCGCCGCGGCTGCCAGGGCCTGGCGGCGGTGGCGCTGTTCGGGCAAGGGGAAGGCGTCGTCCGTGAGCGCCACACAACCTGCGTCCCGCAGGGCCACGGCGTCTGCCGGGCGCTCCGGGTCGTTGTCCAGGCTGATGGCCCCGATGACATGGACGTGGCAGGCGGCGTCGCGCCGGATGGTCTCCAGGATGTCCCGCACGCGCTCGGGCCGGTCCAGGGGCGGGTCGGTGTTGGGCATGCAGCTGACGGTCGTGAAGCCCCCGGCGACCGCCGCCCGAGTGCCGGTGGCAATGGTCTCCTTGTGAGTCTGGCCGGGCTCGCGCAGGTGCACGTGGATGTCCACGAGGCCCGGCGCCACGACCAGGCCGGCGACGTCCAGCACTTCCCCGGCGGGTGTACGCCGGCCCGGCGGATGGATGCCCGCGATGCGGCCGTCGGCCACAAAGACATCGGCCGGGCCCGAGAAGCCACTGGCGGGGTCAATCACCAGCCCGCCGGTCAAGGTGAGCATGGACATGGGCTTGCCTCAAACGAAAGCCCTCCGCTGAGGGAGGGCTTTGCTGGAGCGCGGGCTTTCCAGCCCGCGACTGTCTCCGCGGGCTGGAAAGCCCGCGGTCCGTTTCTACTTCGTCACGAGCACATCCACATGAGCGACCTGCGTCAGCTTCTGGTTGCCCGGATCGCTGACCGTCAGGGTGACGGTGTAGAACCCCGGCTCCATGAACTTCCACGTGGCCGTGCGGCCGATGGCATCCTCCTGGACGCCGTCCCAGTCGTCGAAATCCCACTTGTAGCGCGCCGCAGCGCTGTTCGGCTGGTCGGTGGCCGTGAAGGTCACTTCTTCCTTGAGCTTGACGGTGCGGTTCGGCCCGATCTCGGCCTTCAGCGGCTGGGTCTCACTCACCATCTGCACGCGGCCTACCCACATGTACTCCTTGACATCGCCGAAGATGCCCACCTGCTGCAATTGCTTGCCCTCGATCGCCCCGGGGCCGCCGAGCTTGGTGAAGGGGATCGTGACCCGGTACCAGCCGTCGGCGACTTCCTGGGTGGTGTCAATGGGCATGATGTCGGAGGCGATCTGCCCCTTGTCGGTCAGGAGCACGACGCGCAACTTGGTGATCATGGGCGGGGTCTCGGCCTGGGCCTGCTGCCCGCCGGGGCCCTCCATCCCGGGCATTCCCGGCATGCCAGGCATCCCGGGCATTCCCGGCATCCCGGGTGCACCAGGCATTCCCGGCATTCCGGGCATGCCGCCCATGCCGGGCTCCATCGGCATGCCCGGGGCTCCGGGCATCCCGGGCATCCCCGGGGCGCCAGGCATTCCCGGCATTCCGGGGGCTCCGGGCATGCCAGGCATTCCGGGCGGAGCGGGAGGCATCGCAGGACCACCCGGCATTCCGGGCATTCCGGGGGCGCCGGGCAT
>CAZZDO010000001.1:30008-46859 GCA_964653205.1 uncultured Armatimonadia bacterium
CCGGGCATGCCGGGCGGCGGACCGCCGGCGCCGGGGACGCCCTGCGTCACCGGGGTCGGCTCGTGCGGCTTGACCATCAGCACGACGAACGACCCGGCACGATTGTCCAGGAAGGGCGTCAGGTCGAAGGGGGTCTTGAGCAGGAGCGATCCGCCCTCATGGAAACCGGTCGTGTCCACGCGGAGGCTGTCCTTCTCGAACAGCTTCTCGGCCTTGTCCTGCTTGATCTTGCCGGCGCCCCACGGCGCCAGCTTGACCTTGTCGAGACTACCGCCATACAGCGTGAATTCCGTCTGTGCGCAGCAACTAACGACCAGCGCCAAGGCGCTGAGAACGACGGCTACGACCCAGAGCTTCCGTGGCATGACCATGTGGGCACCCTCTTTGGGATGGATCACGGGTAGTGTGGCGGAATTGGCGGTGGCTGTCAAGATTGTAGAGTCACGGGGCCGCTGGTTTGTTCCGGCCTACTTGCGCACGAGTTGCGCGAACTCATCCACGGTGAGGTCCGCGTCCCGCAGGAGCCGGCGGAGCAGCCCCCGCTTCAACGAGTCGTGCAGCGGCACACTCAGGGGCAGCCTTCGGGCGTTGGCGGGGTGTCGCAGGCGCACGTGCGAGCCGCGCTGTCGGACGCGGACGTGCCCTACCCGCTCGAAGGCCGCTACCGCCTCATCGCCGCTGACAGCCGGAAGGTCATCGCGTGAGCGTCACGTGCCCAACAAGGTGGCCTCCGGACTGCGGGAGTGGCTCTCCCCGCTCTTCCAGTTCCTCGAGGCACATCAGGATGGCTTCCCTGATGTTCTGCTCGGCTTCCTCGATGGTCTCGCCCTGGCTGTAGCAGCCCGGGATCGCCGGGCAGACCACCACGTAGCCGCCGGCTTCATCCCTCTCGAAGAACACGGGGAAGTCCACAACCGTTGCGGCGCTTGCACTCATCGCTCGCCTCCTCTCCCCTATTCGCCGACGCTGCGTCGTTCCCCTGCACTGTGACGCTCACATGAACATCTGCACGATCTCGCTGTGCAGCAGGAGCCCCTGTACGGGCGTCAGGACCAGTCGTTCGCGCTCGGGCTCGGCCAGCCCGGCCTCCACCAGCGCCTGGACGCGGAGTTGGTAGCGCCCCGCGGCCAGCCCGTACTGGCGGCAGAAGGCGGCCAGGTCCAGGCCCTCGCGCGTCCGCAGGGCCAGCATGAGCACCTCCAGCGCCTGCTGCCGGTCGCTCAGGGCCTCCCGCTGCACCAGCGCCGGCGGCAGCCCGGCCAGTACCCGCTCAGCCCACCGCGCCGGGTCGGGGTCGCTCTTGATGCGGAAGCCGTTGAGGTAGCTGGTGGCCCCGGCCCCGATGCCGGCGTACTCGCCGTTGCGCCAGTAGTTCTCGTTGTGGCGGCAGCGCCGCCCCGGACGGGCGTAGTTGGCGATCTCGTAGTGCTCGTAGCCGGCGGCGGACAGGGTCCGGTGCGTGCGCTCGAAGATCTCCGTGGCTGCGCCCTCGGGGGCGGCCACCAGCAGCCCCCTGGTCTGCCGCTGGTACAGGGGCGTCCCCTCCTCGATGCTCAGCCCGTAGCACGACAGGTGCTCGGGCATCCAGAAGACGGCCTCGTCCAGCGTACGCTGCCAGGCCTCGGGGGTCTGGCCCGGCAGGCAGTTGATCAGGTCGAGCGACAGGTTGTCAAAGCCCGCAGCCCGCGCGGCGGCGATGGCCTCTCGGGCTTGCTGAGCCGTATGCCCGCGCCCGAGCAGCTTCAGTTCGGCGTCGTCCATTGACTGCACGCCGAGACTGAGCCGGTTGAAGCCCATCTCGCGCAGGAACAGCAGCCCCTGGGCGGTCACAGTGCCCGGGTTGGCCTCCACGGTGATCTCGGCGTCCGGGGCGAGGTGATATGACCCGCGAACGGTGTTGAGCACCTGGCACAGGTGGCCCGGGTCGTACAGCGTGGGCGTGCCGCCGCCCAGGTAGACCGTCCGGAACAGGCGCTCGTTATAGTGCTTCCCGCACCGCTCGATCTCGCGCAGCAGCGCCGCGTAGTAGTCCTTCCGCAGCCGGTCGCCGGCCACGACGGAGTTGAAGTCGCAATAGGCGCACTTCGAGGCACAGAAGGGGAGGTGGAGGTAGAGGGAGGTGGAGGTCATGGGTGGTTGGGGGCGGTGGTTGAGTGGTTGAGTGGTTGGGCGCGGTCGTTGCCGTCACTCAACCACTCAACCACGAACCACCCCTACTTCCTTACCTCAAAGCTCTGCCGCAGGCTCACACTCTCCTGCGGCTTGAGCGTGACTTCCCGGCCGAACAGCTCCAGGTTCACGCGCGCCTGGTGCCCGGCGCGGTTGAGCAGCGCCTGGGCCACATCGCCCTTCTCGAAGCGGTTGATGACCGTCAGCCCCGTCCCGCTGTCCACCAACTCCCACTGCCCGGCCGGCATATCATCATCGCGCAGCCACTGGTCGCGCTCGGCCTTGGGGTCGGCGGGGTTGGCCAGCTTGATCGCGTCCGTCTTGCCGTCGGCGCGGAGCACGCGCACCGTGCAGTTCTCCGTCGAACTGACCGCGAACTCCGGGTGGCTGCGCAGGCACACCTGCCGCGGGTCCTTGCCGCCGTTGCTGAGGGTCGAGGTGATGGTCAGGATAGCCCCGTCGGGCGACAGCTCGAACTTGCGCTCCAGGGCCGTCGCGTTGCGCAGGACGGCCTTGAGCGTCACGGAGCGCTCGGTCTTGCTGCTGACCAGGTAGTTCTCGCTCCAGCCGGCCGACCGATAGCCGCCCTCGCTGTACTCCTCGTAGCCCCCTTCGGCCGGGGACAGGGCCTGCGGCGTCCCGGCGATGCGGATCAGGGCCCGCTGGGCCGGCAGGTACGTCATGCGCCAGATGCGCCCGCCGAGCGCAGGCAGGAGGTCCACCTTGAGCTGCCCGTTGCTGAGGCTCACGATCTGCAACTCGCGCGGCTGCCGCGGCACGGAGGCCAGCCAGCCGTCCAGCTCGGAGTTGCCACCGCCCTCCCGCACCTTCGTCACCCCGGCGGCTTGGCCGATCTTGCTGAAGCGATCGAGCAGGCTCCCCACGTCCTGGCCCTCGGTCTGCACCAGCTTCCCGTCCTTCTCGACGAACGAGCCCGACGTGCCCAGCACGATCTGGGCGTACATGATGGGCAGGCGCGCGACCTGCACGCGCTGCAACACCACCGGGTCATTGGCTACGGCCGCCTCGGCCTGGTCGAACAGCGCGTTGGACTTGGTGATCACATCCGGGAAGACGAAGACCTTCGGGTGGGTGTAGATCTGTACGTGCAGGTTCGGGACCTGCTGCACCGACTCGTGGATGAGCTTGAGGTACGCCAGCACCTGTGGCGCCGCCGGCCCGTAGTACGCCGCGCAGAACTCGCTGATCGCCTTCTGCGTGTCGTACTTCGGGTCCCATAGTGTCTTGGCGATGATGTAGTTGCGCAGCTCCTGCAACTCCGAGCCCTTCGTGTAGTAGCACGACTCCTCGTAAATGCCCTTCACCCCGTTGTTGATGAAGAAGTTGATGTTGGGCTTGAGGACCTCCAGGTTCGGGAACGGGCAGATGGAGTGGGCGTAGTTGATGACGTAGTCCCAGATCCACAGCCGGTCGCAGATCTTACTCCAGCCGCGAATGTCGTCGGCGAAGGTCTTGTTGAAGGGGTCGTCGCCGAGCGGGTGGATGAAGCAGCACTCGATGCTGCACAGGCAAATGATGACATTCGGCCGGGGCTTGGTGATCTTCGGCGGCTTGCGCGTGTACTGGTAGGCCAGCGTCTCGATGGCGACATCCGGGTAGTCGTACTTGATGTCGTCGGCGATGGCGTTGCAGAAGCGCACCACCGGCCCGGCTTCGCTGCCCTCCTCCTCCACGATCCGCCTGCAGTTGTCGCACGCGCACGGGTAGTGGGTGTCGTTCTGCGAGACGGAGAACACCTTCATGTCCGGGTGCTGCTTGATCCACTCCCGCACCCCGGCGATGCAGATCTTCAGCACCTCGGGGTTCGTGAGGCAGATCTGGGCGTAGCCCGACTGGCGCTTGCCGCCCACCAGCGAGAAGTACTCGGGGTGAGTGGCGAAGTACTTCTCGGGCGGGCACAGCGCGGCGAACGTGTGAGCCAGGCTGTGGACGCCCTTGCGGCCGCCCTGCTCGGCGCTCATCTGGTGGTTGTTGCCGTTCAGGCGGCAGCGCACGCCGAAATCGCCCGGCCGCGCGCACGGGTAGTCACCCGCGCGGAACTCCAGCGGCGGAAGGTACCGCCGGTCCAGCCTACCGACCTTGATCGTGCCGGTCTGCGGCCACGTCGAGCAATCGGGGGTGAACCACCGGCAGCCGAGGTTGTCCTCCAGGAAGGTGTAGACGGCGTACAGCACACCGCGCTGGTTGCCGGCGAGGACCAGCGACGAGCCGCTGGTCTTCAGGTGGATGCCCTCCAGGCCGAGGGTGTCGAACTTCACCCCGGCCTTGAGCGCCTTCTGCGTCTTGCCGACGTACAGGCCCTGCTTGGCGTCCTTCTCCGCGACGATGTCGAACAGCTTGCCGGTGACCAGTTCGAGGTGGTGGCGCAGGTCGCGCGCGGCATAGCGCTCCGGCGGGGTGGGGTCGTCGGGGATGACGATGGCCGCCTTGGCCGGGTCGAGGGTCTGCCCGTTCAGGCGGATCGTGCACTTGCCCAGTGCGGCAGCCTGCTTCTGCATGGCAGCCTCCTGCTGATGGAGCGCGGTTGCGGCCTTCTGTAGCTCCGCCCGAGCCGGGGAATCGGCCGGCAGCGCGTCCAGAGCGGCCCGCAGCGCGACCTGCGACTGCTGCAACTTCGCCAGCCCCTCGGCGACGCTCGCCAGCGGGTCGGTGGCCTGGTTGGCCGACAGGATCATCTGCGCGGCCCGGCCGACGCGCTGGTCCTTCGGGTTCAGCGTCAGCGCCTCGATGGCGATGCCGGCCCGATCGCCGGTCATGTCGGCCGTGATCTCGTTGAACGTCTTCATCCCGTCGTGGAACGTCGGCCCGCCCTGGGCGACGACCTGCACGACGTACGGGCGCCGCTGCCTGGGGTCCTTGACGGCGCGGGCGATGACCGTGGCCAGGTCCGCGCGCAGCAGCCCGTCGGCCTGCTCCATGAGCTTCACCGCGCCGGGCTGGTCGTCATGCAGCACCAGCCAGCGCCCCAGCAGACGCGTCTCGTCAATGCTGCGGGTGGCCTTGGCGGCGATCTCAGCCATGACCTGCTCGGGCTCGGCGATCTTCTCGACGACGATGTCATCCGCCCAGCCCTCGGAGTTCTCCGCGTCAATGTACGCCAGCGGGTGCACGCACATCTCCTTGTCGGGGGTGACGAAGGTCAGCGAGACCTGCTGCCACTGGTCGCCGACGGGAGCCTTGCAGGACGCGCAGAAAGCCCATTCGTAGCTGTCCCAGCCGTAGCAGAACGGCGCGAAGAAGTTGCCCTTCCCGACCTTGGCCTTCGCCCATTCCGTGACCTTGTAGCGCGCGAAGGGCTCAACTTCGATGGCCCCGCCGAAGGCGGCCCAGTGGTTGGCGCCCTCGATCTTCAGATAGGCCGCCCGGTCGCCGGTGCGCGCCGTGCCGGCGACACCGCTGGCCTCAAAGGACGGGTCGGGGTAGACGTTCGGGCCGGCGATGGCGAAGCCGGTGGCAATGGCGACGAGCAGGATGACGGGAAGCAGACGCAACATGTCGCACCTCGGGGGGGTGAGTGTGCTGTCACCTTCATCACGAGGTCCGCGTTGACCTGCACGGGCAGGGTCGTTGCCGTATCCGTAGGAGCGCCAGCTTCCAGCTGGCACGCAGGTTGCCG
This sequence comes from uncultured Armatimonadia bacterium, assembly GCA_964653205.1. Taxonomy (GTDB): domain Bacteria; phylum Armatimonadota; class Zipacnadia; order Zipacnadales; family UBA11051; genus JAJFUB01. The sequence goes on from CAZZDO010000001.1 coordinate 35,815, forward strand.
ACTGACGTGCCAGCTGGAAGCTGGCGCTCCTACGAAGACGGCCACGACGTGCCAGCTGGAAGCTGGCGCTCCTACGGATCTGCCCCTTGCAGGTTACTCCTCGGCCGCCGCGAAGAACCCCCGCATGAAACTCAGTCTCCTCCTCCCTGTCGCCTGCCTCCTGTCGTCCGCCGCCTGCGCGCAAGGGCCCCGCAACGTCCGCGTCACCTTCAACGGCCAGACGGAACTCGCCGCGCCGCTGGCCACAGGCGAATGGCACACCGTCGTCGCCCACTACCGCTATCCCGGGAAGATCAACCTACTGGTGGAGACCTATCTCGTCTTCGCCAGGGGCGGGAACCTGCTGGGCGGCTGGGACATGGGCTACAAGCCGCCCGAGAACCAGCTCATGATCATCAAGCACGGGTTCTGGAACGCCACGGAGGCCACCGGAAAGCCCGGCGAGGCGAAGATCATCGAGAACGACCAGGGGTACATGGATTGCGAGCACACGAAGGTGGACGTGACGGCGGATGAAATCACCGTCACCTACCGGCTGAAGTTCAAGCCCGGCGGCCTGCGCGGCATGTGCAACGTGTTCATGTACATCGCCGACAAGGACGTGAAGTATGAGGGCTTCACGCAGATGGGCGCGGTCGCAGTGGACACGGACGCGGAGGTGACACGGACGGACATGCCGGTGCAGTGGCGGAACGCGCTGAAGCCCGTCGGCAAGGCCTCCGCGCCGCTGGAGTTCGTGAACGACTGGGGGGCGCGGTACAGCCTGCTCCTGCCGGAGAAGCCGACCAGCGTTGAGACGAAGGCCGCCAACGAGTTGCGCCGGGGGCTGAAGTTGATCACCGGCGCGGACTTCCCGATCGTGAACGAGGGCGAGGCGGTCAAGGGCTTTCTCATCAGCGTCGGCCGCACCCGGAAGTTGTCTGCCTCGGCCGCGAGATGGAAGGACGCCGACCTGGCCGACGAAGGCTACGGGCTGGAGGTCGTCGGCCTGGACCTGTACCTCTACGGGGGCAGGGGCCGGGGGCTGCTCAACGGTGTGTACGCCCTGCTGTCCGAGGACCTCGGCTGCCGCTGGTATGACACCGGCTCGATTGACGTGCAGCAGCGCCCGGCGCTTACGGCCGCCGTCGTCTCTCGCAAGTTCGCACCGGCGCTGCAACTGCGCGACCCGTACATCCTGAGCATGCACGACGCGAACTGGTCACTGCACAACCGCACCAACACCCCCCACGCCCGCATCCCGCAGGCCTGGGGCGGCAGCCTGCGCTATCACCACATGGGCCACACCTATGCCCGCTACTTCCCCACCGAGGTCTACTTCAAGGCGCACCCGGAGTACTACGCGCTCGTCAACGGCAAGCGCCAGCCGTCGCAGCTCTGCCACACCAACGAGGATGTCATCCGTCTGAGCATCGAGCAGACCTGTGAGATCTTCCGCGACCACCCGGACGTGACCGTCACCGCCATCGGCCCCAATGACGGGCGCGGGTTCTGCGACTGCCCGAACTGCAAGCAGCTTGACGACGCGAACGGCGGGCGCTCCGGGAGCTACTTCCACTTCCTCAACCGCATCGCCGCCGGGGTGAAACAGGAGTTCCCCAACAATCACATCATCTCGCTGGCGTATCTCGACTACGCCCCGCCCCCGACGAAGCTGCAAGTGGACCCGTACATCATCATCCAGCTCTGCACCGACTCCCACGCCTGGAAGTGGCAGTTCTGCAACCTCGATGAGTCCCAGGACTTCCAGAGGATCATCAAGGCGTGGGAACCGCGCAACAACCTGATCTTCGTCTGGGACTACACGACCGACTACGTCCACTACCCGGTGCCCATGGCCAACTGGCAGGTCACGGCCGGGAAGATCCGCTATCTCATCGCCCACGGGGCCGACGGGATCATGCAGGAGTCGGAGGCCAACGACTGCGACGAGATGCGGGCGTGGGTCTGGGCGCAGCAACTCTGGAACCCGGCGCTGGACACGAAGGCGCTCCTGCAGGACTTCGTGTTCGGCTACTACAAGCAGGCCGCGCCGCCGCTGTGGGAGTACCAGCAGATGGTGCTGAACTTCTGGGAGAAGTGGCACAAGGTTCCGCACGTCTGCGGGCAACCCTCGGACAACCCCCTGCTCAACAACCTGCACTGCTCCTACTCGCCCGACGGCCCCATGTTCACGCCGGAGTACATGGCGAAGATGCGACAGTGCTTCGAGGCAGCGGAGAAGTTGGCGTCGGGCGACAAGGACATCGCCGCGCGCGTCCGCAAGGCGAAGCTGCCGCTGCTGTACCTGGAGCTGTCGCAGCAACTCGGCTACTTCACGGAGTTCGGCGACTGGGTCTACGGGAACGCCGTGCGGCAATCGCCGGCGGCCAAGGAACCGCTGCGGGCGAAGGTGGATGAGATCGTGGCGATCTGCAAGGAGCGTAATCTGACGACCTTCGGCATTCCGGGCAGCGTGGACCGTATTGCCGACCGGTGGCGGCAGTGCATCAGCGCCGACAGCGCCGCGATCAACAAGGTGATGCTCCCGGCCGAGTGGGTCTTCACGACCGACCCACAGGACCGCGGCGTGAGCGAGAAGTGGTTCGCGAGCGCGCGGTTCTTCGATGCCGCCCGCAAACGCAACTCCGGCGCCCCAGCCGCCAGCCTGGGGAAGGGCCTCACGGTGCTGCACATCAACCGTGGCGTCGGCTGGGAGCAGCAGGGCTTCCCGGGCTTCGACGGCCCCGCGTGGTACTTCCAGACGCTCCGCCTCCCCGACGACCTCGCCGCCCGGCCGCACCTGTACCTGATGTTCCTGGGCGTCAACGAGGAGGCGTGGGTGTACGTCAACGGCCAGCCCGTCGGCGAGCGGAGCTACCAGTCCACGGGCAAGGGCGTCGGGGAGCTCGGCGGGGCGTTCAGCTTCGACGCCAAGCAGTTCCTCAAGCCCGGCGTGGACAACACGCTGGCGCTCCGGGTCATGCACCAGACGGGGCTGGGCGGGGTCTGGCTCCCAGCGCTGCTGCTGGGGACGGACGAGGAGTGCACGACGGCGGAGCTACAGAAGTACCGGCACTGACGGGGTCGCCGTAGGAGGGGCCGGATATCATCCGGCCCGCCGTGCGGTGCTCACGTTGCTCTGAGACTTGCGTCGAAACGACGGGCCGGATGATATCCGGCCCCTCCGACGGCTCACGCCTACTCCTCCCCCGGCAGCGGCGTCGCCTCATGAGCGGCGTCCAGCAGGACCTCGTGCAGCTTCTGGGCCGCCGGGCGAGTCATGCCCTCGACCGCTGCCAACTCGTCCACCGACGCCTCGGTCATCGCCTGGAGGGACGGGAAGGCGCGGAACAGCGCCGCCCGCCGGATGGGGCCGATGCCGGGCACGAGGTCGAGTTGCGACCGCGTCACTGTCGTGCTGCGCAGGCCCTCGTGGTAGTTGTGGGCGAAGCGATGGGCTTCGTCGCGGACCCGTTGGAGCAGGAAGCGCCCGCGCGGGTGGTCCTCCATGTCCAGCGGCTCGGACTGGCCCGGCACGAAGACCTCCTCCTCGCGCTTGGCCAGGCCGGCGAGGGTCACGCTGTCTACACCCTCCGCGGCCAGCACCCGCTCAATCGTGCTCACCTGCCCCTTCCCGCCGTCCACGAGCAGCAGGTCCGGCAGCGGCAGGAACTTCTCGTCCCCCAGCAACCCCCGCCGCAGCCGTCGTTGCACCATCTCGGCCATCATCGCGTAGTCGTCGGGTATGCCCTCCAGCCAGATCTTGAATCGCCGGTAGTGACGCTTGTCGGGCAGGCCGTCGGTGAAAACGACCATCGAGCCGACCGCTTCCTGGCCCTGCAGGTTCGAGATGTCGTAGCACTCGATGCGGGCCGGGCGGTCGGGCATCTGCAGGACTTCAGCCAGGTCGCTGAGCGCCGCCAGATTCTCCTGCCGCTTGCGCCCGCGCTCCTCCTGGAGCTGGATCAGGTTCACCCGCGCGTTCTTCTCGGCCAACTCCACCAGCCTTCGCTTCTCGCCGCGTTTGGGGACGGCCAACTCCACCTTGCCCTCGCGCAGGTCCGATAGCATCGTCTCCCATTCGTCGGCGTCGGGCAGCGGTTCGGGCAGGAGCACGGTGCGCGGGGGGATGACGTGCTGGCTGTAGTGGACCGTCATGGCCGCCGCGATGACCTCCGAGGTGAGGCGGCCGCGCACGTGGGAGAAGCTGAAGTGCGTGGGACTCAGCAGCCGCCCCGAACGCACCGGGAACAGCTCCACAACCGCGAAGTCCTCCTCCAGCGCCACGGCCAGCACGTCCTGGTCGCGCTCTTCGGCGGCGTTGACGAGCTGGTCCTGCGAGGCGGACTCCAGCGCTCGGATCTTGTCGCGATAGGTCGCCGCGCGCTCGAAGTCCAGCTCCGTCGCGGCCTGCTGCATGCGCTCCTCGAACTGGGCCCGCACTTCCTCGATGCGCCCATCCAGGAGCATCTCGACCTGCTCGACGACCTTGCGGTAGTCCTCCGGCGTGACCTCCCCCCGGCACGGGCCGACGCAGCGCTTGATGTGGTAGTTCAGGCACGGGCGGAGGGGCTTGGCCGGGTCGAGGGTCTTGCGGCAGTGGCGCAGGCCGAAGATCTGGCTGGCGATGTCCCGCATCTTCCACATGACCGCCGCGGTCGGATACGGGCCGAAGACGGCGCCACGGCCCAGCTTGTGGACTTCATGACGCTTGGGGTCGTGCAAGCCCCGCCGGGTCTTGCCCCGGCCCCCGGGGATGCGCACCTGGGCGTCTTTGGGCAGGTCGCGCACAACTAACAGCCGCGGGTAGGGCTCGTCGGTGAGCTTCAGATAGGGGTAGCTCTTGTCGTCGGCGAGCCGGATGTTGTAGGGCGGCTTGTGCTCCTTGATGAGGTTGGCCTCAAGGATCAGCGCCTCCGTCGCGGAGCGGGTGACGATCCAGTCCACGGCGCGGGCACGGTCGTGCATGACCTCGGCCCAGCCGGCCGGGTTGTCGCCCCGGACATGCTGCACGAGGCGGTCGCGCAGGTCGCCGGCCTTGCCCACGTAGATGGGCTTGCCGGCCTCGTCCTTGAAGATATAGGCCCCCGGCTCGTGGGGGGCGTGCTTGATGCGTGCTTCAACGGCTGAATCCATGGTGGGAAGGGCAGGGAATAGGGACTAGGAATTGGGCATCGGGGGAAAGGCAATGGCCGCGGCCGCAGCCGTCGCCGTCCCTAATCCCCATTCCCTATTCCCCATCATAGCACATGCGTCAGCTTGACAATATGCCCCAATCGGTGTTCATTGTACGCATCATCCTGGACGGAGGCTTCCATGTCCGAACAGCTTGCCATCCACGGCGGTACTCCCGCCGTTCCCGCCGACCTGGTCTGCCGCAAGTGGCCCGTGATTGACGACACCGACCGCGCGGCCGTGCTGCGGGCCCTGGAGCACGACTCCCTGACCGCCGGTTCGCCCGAAGTCGCGGCCCTGCTCGAGGAATGGAACGCCTGGCAGGGCTGCCGGCACTCCCTGGCCACCAACAGCGGCACCGCGGCTCTGCACATGGCCGTCGCGGCGGTGGGCATCGAGCCGGGCGATGAGGTCATCACGTCGGCCTTTAGTTGGACCTCGACGGCCACCTGCGTGCTGCACCACAACGCCATCCCCATCTTCATTGACATTGATCCGGTGACGATCAGCCTTGACCCGAAGCTGATCGAGCCGGCCCTCAGCGACCACACCAGGGCCGTCATCGTGCCCCACTTGCACGGGCTGTCGGCGGACATGGACCCGATCCTGGAGGTCTGCGCCCGGCATGGTTTGACCATCATCGAGGACTGCTGCCAGAGCCACGGCGCGACCTACAAAGGGCGCAAGGTCGGCACGATGGGCTCGGCAGCTGCCTTCAGCCTAAACCAGAACAAGAACTTCTCGGCCGGCGAGGGCGGGCTGATGAGCACCGACGACGCGGAGGTCTTCCAGAAGGCCGCGCGGCTGTGGCAGTTCGGCGAAGTCTACAAGGCCGACGGCACCCGCGACATGAACGCCCACGGAATGGGCTGGATGTACCGCACGGCGGGCCTGCCGGCCGCGCTCGCTCGCGCGCAACTGGCCAAACTCGACCATTACACCGAGGTCTTTCAGACCAACGGCCGCTACCTGAGCGAGCGCCTGGCGCAGATCCCCGGCGTCGAGCCGCCAGCCGAGCCCGAGGGCTACGAGCATGTGTACTACAACTACCCGATCCGCTTCCAGCCCGAGCAGGCCGGGGTGGCCATGCCCGCGCGAGCCTTCCGCGAGAAGGTCTCGGCGGCGCTGAACGCCGAGGGGGTGCCGGTGGCGCAGTGGTGGAGCATGGCCCTGCCGGACATGGTGCTGTTCCAGAACAAGGACGGCTACGGCAAGGGCTGCCCGTGGAGCTGCGCTCACACGGGGCAGGACATCAGCTACGCGAACCTGCCGCTGCCCGAGACGCGGCGCTGGCTGGATGAATACGCCCTGATCCGCAACCTGCACGCGCCGAACGACCTGGAGGTCATGGCGAGCTTCGTAGCGGCGTTCGAGAAGGTCTTCGCCCAACTCGACAAGGTTCTGGAAGGCTAACGGATGTCGGACCGCGCGTACCCACTGCTGTTGCTCGTACCCGGCCTGGTGGCGCTCATCCTGGCGCAGTACGCCTGGCGGCGGCGCCAAGTCCCCACGGCCGGCGCTCTGGCCGCAGTCATGGCGAGCGTCGCGGTCTGGTCGTTGGCCTTCGCGGGGGAGCTCAGCAGCGGCAGCCTGCAGGCGGCCCTGATCTGGATCAAGATCGAGTATGTAGGCATCGCCGCATTGCCGGTGACGTGGCTGGTCTTTGCCCTGTACTACGCCGGGCACAGCGACTGGCTCATTCGCTGCCGAATCGCCCTGCTGTGTGTGATCCCCGTCCTGACTGTCGTGCTGGTGATGACCAATGACTGGCACCACCTGCACTACGTGACGGCCACGCTCGCCAACCTGGGGCATGTGAGCAGCGTCGTGCCTGTGCCAGGCCCGGCCTACTGGCTCCACACCGTCTACTCCTACCTGCTGATCCTGACCGGCCTGATCTGCATCATCCGCACGGTCCTCAGGGCCGCGCCGCGCCATCGCGAACAGGGCCTGGTGGTCATCGCGGGGGTGCTGGCGCCCTGGATCACCAACGCCTGCTACCTGCTGGGGCTCAGCCCGGTGGCGGGGATAGACTTCACCCCCTTCGCGTTCACAATGACCGGGCTGCTGCTGCTGTGGGCGCTGTTCCGCCTGCGGCTCCTGGACCTGGCGCCCGTGGCCCGTGACGCGGTCTTCGAGGCGATCAGCGACGGCGTGGTGGTGGTAGACGAGTGCGGGCGCATCGCCGACCTGAACGCTGCAGCCGAGCGCATTCTGGGCTGTACTGCCACCGACAGCTACGGCGCGCCGATGGAGCAACTCCTTCCCTGCTGGCCCCAGGTGCGCGCCTACTGCGATGACGCCGGCGTCCACCGCCTCAAGCAGCGCCTGGGCGACGGGGACGACGCTCGCACCTACGAGATGCGCCTGTTCCGTCTAAAGGGCCAGCAACCCCAACCGACCAGCCAACTGCTGCTGCTCAGTGACGTGACGGAAGAGGAGCGCGCGCACGAGGCCCTGCGCGCCATCGAGGTCAGCTATCACGAGCTGTTCAACGCCGTCGCCGAGGCGATCTACATCCAGGACCGCGAGGGGCGCTTCCTGGACATCAACTACGGCGCCGAACTGATGTACGGCTATCCGCGCGACTTCTTCATCGGCCGCACTCCGGAAGCGGTGGCGGCGCCGGGCAAGAATGACCTCGCGGCGATCGGCCGCATGATCGAGCGGGCCTTTGCGGGGGAGCCGCAGGAGTTCGAGTTCTGGGGCCAACGCGCCAATGGCGAGATCTTCCCCAAAGTCGTCCATCTGTACAAGGGAACCTATCTCGGTCAAGATGTGGTCATCGCGCTCGCCCAGGACATCACGGCCCGCAAGCAGGTGGAGAACACTCAGCGGCTGGCAGCGACGGGCCAGTTGGCGGCCGGGGTCGCCCACGAGTTCAACAACCTCCTTGCCGCCATGCTGCTGCAAGCCGAGATGGCCGACCCGGACGACCCGCACTCCTCGCGCGACCTCAAGGAACTCGTGTTGCGCTCGGCGCGCCGCGGCGGCGCGACCTGCGCCGACCTGATGGCCTTCGCCAAGCCGACAGAGCCACGGCGGGAGCCGGTGCTCATCACCGAGACCGTCGAGCGCGCCCTGGCAGTGGCGCGCCGCCAACTGGAGAACGCTCAGGTCGCGGTCGAGCGGGACTTCCAGGCCCCGGAGGCGCGCGTCCACGGCGACCCCCACCAACTCGAGCAGGTCATGCTCAATCTCGTCATCAACGCCGTGGACGCCATGTCCGGTCCCTTCGTCCCGCTGGACCGCCGGCGTCTGACCATCGGCGTCGCGCTGGCTGAGCGGGCGCCGAATGAGGTCGTCGTCAGCATTCGCGACACCGGCACGGGCATCGCGCCCGAGCATCTCTCCCGCGTGTTCGAGCCGTTCTTCACCACCAAGACGAGTGAGCCGGGGAGCGACACGCAGGGCACCGGGCTGGGGCTGTCGGTGTCTCACGGCATCGTGGCAGCTCACGGCGGACGCATGGAGGTGGCGAGCGAGACGCACCGGGGCACGACGTTCGTGCTCCACTTGCCGCTGCTCACCGCGGGAATAGCGGAGGCCGACGAGGCGACCAGTGAAGCAGCGCCCCCACCGCCGATGCGTCCGGCTCGCATCCTGCTGGCCGAGGACGAGCCGGACGTGCTGGACGCCGTGGTTACCGCCCTGAGGCAACTGGGGCACACCGTCACGCCCGCCGACTCGACCGAGACGGCGCTGGCGGCTCTGCGCGAGGGAACGTACGACGTGGTGGTAACCGACCTGATGATGCCCGGCGCCGGGGGTGCAGCCATTGTGCGGCAGGCGCAGACGCACAATCCGCCCCCGCCCACCGTCGTGATCACCGGCCGCCTGGACCCCCAACTGCGCCAGGAGATGACTGACCTGGGCGCCGGCGCCGTGCTCCAGAAGCCCTTCAGCCTCACGAAGCTCCTCGACACGCTGGCGGCCCTGCTCGCCCCCGAGGCCTGACCCCGCTACCGCATCACCACGACCGAGTAGATCCGCACCGGCGGCACCGTGACCGCGCCGTCCTTCACCGGCAGCGCCACTGGCTCGCACCCGGGCGATAGCAACGTGGCCTGCTTGAGGCCGGGCGCTTGGAGCGTCACGGCCGGGGTCGGCTCGATGGACTGCAACTCGAACTTCTCGTTGTAGCGGAAGTCGTAGTTGACGAGGTGGGCGCACAGGGCCCCGTCGGCGCGGGTGAGGTTGAGCAACATCTTGCCGCGTGGGCCGGGACTTCCAGGACCGGCCAGCCGCACCGGCAACTGTGCCCGCAGCGGCGTCGCCAGCTTCGCCATGTCCTCCGTCGCCAACTGTGGGAGCGGCGCCAGCGCCTGGATCAGCTTCCCCTTCCCCACCTCCGTCTCGATGAGGCTCCCCCCGGCGCTGTCGCTCATGATGACCAGGCGCTCGAAGCGACCATACTCGCCGCCCCCGGCATGGCCCACAACGGTGACCTGCGATCCGGTCTTCAGCGTGACCCCGGTGGCCGTGTGAACGTGTGTGGCGTCATCATCCGCCTCGTTCGTCCACGAACCGACTTCCTGCCCGTCCACGAGAAGGTCGAAGCTCCCCCGGCCGTCGCTCTCGTCGAAGTAGGAGAGCATGAGCCGGTACTTCCCCGGCGCCCCCTTGAACTCAACCGTCGCCTTGCCAACCTGCTGGTCCACCTTCAGCCACGGCGGCTGGGCCACATAGCCCTCGTCGGTGGCGAAATCGGCGGGCAGGCAGACCGAGAGCGCGATGTCGCGACTGCCGGGGAAGAATGCCGCGAGCGAGCGGGCCTGCGCGGCGGGCTCATACTTCCCGCGCACCGTCGTCGCTCCCGCCACGATCACCGTTCCGCCGCCCTGCGCGAAGTCCGCCAGCCCCCGCGCCGCGTCCGGTTCGAGCACGGTCACGTCGCTCAGGATGATCGTCTTGAGTCCGGCCAGCCGGTCCGGGCGCAGGTCGTCCTCGACGATGACTTCGGCGGGCACGCCCTGCTTCTGCAGCGCCCACAGGATGCTGTTGAAGGCGCCGCGCTTGTGGCCGAGGATCTCACCCTCGCGCGGGCCGGCCGTGAGGCTGAACAGCACCGCCACCGGCGAGCCGGGCTGGGCGTGCGCGTAGACTTCCGGGTGAGTCTGGAGGAAGCCGTTGTAGAGCTTCAGGCCCTCGATGATCCGCTTGTCTTCCGGCACGGTCTGCTGCTCGATGCGCCGCCCCAGCTCCAGGCTGAAGTTGGCGATGTAGTTGCCCCCGCACGCCGCGCCCTGTGCCAGCGCCACTTCGTACTCCTCGGCAATGGGTGCGCCGACCCATTTCTCGCCGGAGCCCTGCGAGGCGTTGAAGGCCGTCTTGCCCCGCTGCATCATCACGTTGCGGGGGATGTAGTCCAGGATGCCGGTGGGCTTGCCGTGCGACACCGCCAGCCCGATCTTGTACGCCGCGAGGTCCTGGCCAAACGGCGCGTGGCCATTGCCCTCCGAGAACACGCCGTCGGTCAGCCCCTGGTTGATGAGCCAGTACGTCATGTTGTTGGCGACAATGAACATGCCCTGGCTGTGGGCGTAGTCGCGGATCTGCGTCCAGAAGCGCACCGCCGTGTCGAGCGTGAACCAGTTCTCCAGCTCCGTGGGCTTGCCGAACTGCCCGAGCTTCAGCGGCTGCCCCGTCTTTGCGAGCGCGAACTTCGTGAACTGCTCCTGGCAGGTCGGGCAGTAGCACGCCCACGTCATGGGGTTGTCAAAGAAGATCGTGTCCACGCCCCGGCCCTTGATGCCATCCATGAGGCCCTTGATGTAGTCTTGCCAGGCGGGCCGGTTCCAGCACCCCGCGTAGCGCTTCGGGTTGTTGTAGATGATCTTGTACGAGCCGTCGGGGTTGAGGATCGCGGCGTCCTTGAGTTCGGGGTA
>CAZZDO010000001.1:46959-52181 GCA_964653205.1 uncultured Armatimonadia bacterium
CCCACCGGCAGTTGCAGCAGGTACCGCACGTTCCCCATCGTCATCATCTGCGTATCGGCGCCATTGATGCGCACGATCTCGTCCCCGGCCTGGAACAGCGGCACGGCGGAAGCCGAGCCGGGCGCGACTCCCACGATGGTCAGGCGACCGCCCACAAGGTCCAACTGCAGCCCGTGATTCCACGTTCCCCCGGTCTGCGGAGTCAGGATCGGCGTGGTCGGTTGCTGTCCCGCAGGCGCGGTCCCGGTCGGCAAGGCGACTGGCGTCCCGTACGCCTCGACTTCATCCAGGTGCAGGTAGTGCGGCGCGGCATCGCCCAGGCGCAGCAGGAGGTACCGCGCATGGCCGTTGGTCAGGTTCACGATCAGCGCCCGGCCATCCACGCCCCCGAAGACCGCCCCGTCGTGCGAATGCACGCGCTGCCACCGTTGCCCATCGAGCGAGACGTCAATCTGCAGGAACCGGGCACGCTCGGAGTACTCCAGGCAGTTGTACACGCGCAACTGCTGTAGCAGGTACGCCTGCCCGAGGTCCACCAGCCACCACGGGTGCACTTCCCAGTCGGTGTGGAACCCGAACGTGCCGTCCCGGACGCCATCCACGGCCCCCTGCGGGTCATTCGGGCGCGAGATGCGGCTGCGGCTGCTCTGATACGCCGGCTTGTTCAGCGCCACGTTGACGGCGCCCTGGGGCGGGTCAGGCAGGGGACTGCCCGGCGTGGGCAGGCTCACCTGGCCCGTCGGGGGCGACGCGCCGCCGACGGGAGGCGTCGTCACGGGCGGCTGGGTGTCAGTCGGTGGTGGCGGTAGGGTGACATTCGGCGGTACGGTGGCGGACGTCGTGGGCTGCGTCGTCGTGGGCAGTGTCGTAGTGGGCAGTGTCGTAGTGGGCTGGGTGCTTGTCGGTTGAGTTGTTGTGGTTGGTTGCGTGCCTGTGGGCTGAGTGGTTGTGGTTGGCTGTGCCGTCGTGGGCTGGGTGGTGACCATGGGTGGCTGCGTGGGCGTCGCGGTGAAGGGACCGATCTCGACCGCTGTCGCATGGTTCATGTCGCCGTTGCCGGCCACCTCGGCCCGCAGGCGCAGGTGCCATGGCGCGGCAGGCATGTCGTCCGAGCCGATGACCTCCCCGTGGGTGTAGACGCCGTCGCCCGGCTGCGCGTCGCCGCGAACCCCGGCGTCATCCCGGAGAGCCAGGGCGCCCCACGGTCGGCTGCTGTAGCGCCCGGCCTGGTAGAGGGTGAGGCCTACCGCGCCGCCGACGAGGGCCGACGGAGCCCGGACGCCAACGGTGGTGTACTGCTGCGACCCCGAGCGGATTGCCCACGGGTTGGCCTTCAACTCGCTCAGGACCGGGGCGCCGCGCAAGTCCGCCGGATCAAGCTCGACGGTCGCAAGCTGGTACAGTCGCCCCACACCGAGACCGTACACCAAGCGTCTGCCGTCACCGCTCATGTTCAGGCAGTCCAGACGGTCCCCGACGAAGCGCTGCCCGCTGGCCGCGGAGCCCTGTGGCGCCAGCGAGATGCAGCCGCTGCCATCGGTGCGATACACAATGGCCTCGCTCCCAAAAAGCACCGCGGTGCCGTCCTGGGTCAGGGAAATGCTGCGGCCCGCATCCGGCTTCTCGGTAAGCAGGCGTGGGTCTGACCCGTCGAACCCCGCCGTCATGCCGCGGGTGGCGGGGGCGGTCTTCTCCAGGGCCACCCACGCCATCTGCCGGCCGTCGCCGCTGATGCCGACGGCGCTTACACTTCCGGCCGCGCTCGCGATGCGACGCAGGCCCGACCCGTCCCCGTTGACCGCAAAGACATGGCCGGGAGCAGCTCCCCCGCGCGTGTTGACCAAGAACACCACGCGATTGCCGTCGTCACTGACATCCAGCGCAGAGCCCCGGGATCCGCTGTAGAACCCGCGGACGTCGGCAGGCGGGACGCCTAGGGCGGCCGCCACCCCGTTCACTCCGGCCACCAGCCGCAGATTGCCCCCGTTGATGTCGATGCCGTGGACGCCGCCTTCCAGGACGGTGCCGTTCTGGAGCCGAGCCCCCGCCGGTACTGAGAAGTAGATGCGGTCGCCGTTGCCGTTGGTGCGGACGCTTCCGCACGAGGGTCCCTTGAGCAGCAGGCGGGCATTGCCGTCCACCACCGCCGCCCGGAGTTCATCGCCACCGATGCTCACCACGACGCGCCCGTCGGCGCTCAAGTCCACCAGGGCACCGGCAGCGCAGGTGTCTACCGTCATGATGCTGCCACCGGTGAAGTCCATCACGGCGATGCGCGGACGCCTGGTGGCGTCGCCGGGCGCAGGCTCCATTGACATGACGATCCGGTTGCCGGTGGCGCTGATCCGCGGTTCCTGACCGTTATAGACGTGGACGCCGTCGGTCTTGGCAGTGTTGGTGATCTGGTGGTAGACGATCGTGCGCAGGGCGCCACCGGGGATGGCCTGGCCACCCGTGCGAGCGATCCGCGGCGGGCCGGCCAGCGTGCCGGCGTTGGGCATCACGGCGGCCATGGCGGTCGGCAGGTCGTGGATGGACGCCGCCGGGACGTAGCGCCCGCCGCCGGCCTGGGTAGTCTGGCGAAGCGCCGTCTCCTGCTCCGAGCCGGCCGGGACGTTGACGCCGATGATGTCAACCTGGACCGGGACCGGGCGGTTCGCCGCGGCTTGCTGGAGTTGGGCCAGCACTTGCTCGAGGGTCTCGCCGGGGGTGCTCAGCATACGGGCCTCGCCGAAGACAGCCCATATGAGGGAGGCAAACAGGCCGACCCCACGCCCCGGCGACAGCAGCCGCGGCGCCAGGGCCTGTGGCTTGGGCATCGGGTTGAGCACCCGGTTGAGCGCGTCGAGGGAGTTCCTGCCCATGCCCCATGACTGGCCGCACACCAAGACGGTGATGATCGGACGCCCCCGGCCGCTGAGGATGCCGTGGAGTAGGGCGTGGGCGATGGCCGTCGCCAAGCGCTCCGACGCGGCTCCGGGCGTGCCCGCCGGGTTCATAGTCTGTCGTGCCACTGCCTTGGCATAGGCGTCCCTGGTGATGTTCCCATCCTGCGTGAAGTCGTGCTCCAGTTGCGTCCCCTCGTCGTCGAAGGTCATCAGCGCCCACTCGATCCCGTCGTCGGGGCGTCCGGCGTCGTAGTCGAACTGAGCATTCCGGTTGGTGTTCGCCATGATGTCCAGGGCAAAGTCCAGGTTCCCCGCCCGTGCTACGGCCGAGGACGGGTTCCCCATGCAGCCGGTGCCGTCCATCAATATCACCCGGCTGCGCTTGGGCCTTGGCGACGACGAAGACTCCTTGCGCGGCGAGGTCTGGATGACGAAAGCCAGCCGCGCGTCGAAGCTCTTGGCGAGGTCCATGGCCTCTTTGGCGAACTGCGCGTAGACCTGCGGGGTGGCTTCAGCCGCTGGCTGGTCGCGGTGCTTCTCCATCACCACTGCCCAGTTCCCGCGTACCCACGAGACGTTGGCGGTCGTGTCGTCGCCTGCGGTCCGTCCCTGCCAGGCCACAGCGGGGACACCGCCCAGATCAGTGTTGAAGTCGCCGGGGAACAGGTCGCGGGGGTTCTCCGGGGCCTCGCATAGTCTGGCATACCCTTGGCCGTTGGCGAAGACGCATTCCACTTGCTTGACGTCGTAGTCAAACTGGGGGTTGTCCAAGAACGTCCGGCACCACTCCACGAACACGGCCTTGACCTTCAAGTACTCCTCGTCGGTGGGAGCGGCGCCGCCAGGGGGAGCGGACAGGAACAAGAGCGACGGGGTGAGCAGGCCCAGCAGCGGCAAGCAGCGGAGCAGACGCATGGCACTCACCATCCCGTGAGGGTACCGGCTGGACGCACGGCCAGGGGTGCTATTCTACCATGATGGGCCGAATACCTACTCCCCCGCTCCCCCGATCACCTCAATCGTCGTGCTCAAAGGCACTTCGCGGCCGCCCAGGTCGTAGACGATCTCGCCGAACATCGCGGCATAGCCGGTCGCGGGCTTCGCCAGTTCGGCCACCCACTGCCCGGCGGCCATTTCCACCGGCGTACACTCCCACTTGGCCGGGCGGAAGTCGCGCGTCGGGGCCGTGGCCGTCCACCGCGCCACGCGCTTGGGCGTCATGTCCGTGACGATCCCCAGCTTCAGGACCCCGGGGTCACGCTGGAAGTGCCAGTTCAGTTGCGGAAGCTGCACGCGGCCCGCGCAGGCCAGGTAGAACGCCGCCTCGGCCGGTAGAAAGCGGACCGGGTCCACCCCGTGGCCGACGTTGGGCATGTTCAGCAGGTACTTCGGCTCCGGCAGGTCATCCCAGTAGATGCTCGCCGAGTCCACGACCCAGTACGGGTCATTGGTCCCGTGGATCAGCAGCTTCGGCATGGTCAGCTTGTCGCGATAGGTATACGGGTCCACCGTGGCCCCGAACTCCTTGCCGGCGGGGGTCTGCAGCAGGTCGGGCAACCCCAGGGCGGTGTAGTCGTCAATCTGGCTGCTATAGACGCCGTAGGAGGACTTCTGCAGCGCCATCTGCCGGGCCAGGTCGAGGTTGTTGTAGACGATCGGGGCGATGCCGACCACGCGCGGGTCCACCTCGCCGCTGAACCACGTGGTCCAGCCGCGCTTGGAGGCGCCGGTGGTGACGAACTTCTCCACGCGCTGCGGCCAGTGCTGCTGCGTATAGTCCTGGATGGCGTCCATGGCGCGGACGGCGGACTTGACCATCGGGAATAGCAGTGGCCAGGACATGTCCTTCGTCTCCAGCGCGCGGGTGAAGGTGTAGGCGATCAGCGCATCCTCGCGCAGGTTGTTGAAAAGCGGCTGGTTGGGGATGTCGCCGAGGTAGATGATGGGGCCGCCGACGTTAGCCGCCAGCAGGCTCAGCATCGCCAGTTCCTTCTCCCCCATCTTCCCACCGCTGATGAGCATCACGGCCGTCTGGCAGTGGTCCAGCGTCGGCGGCTGGACCATGACCAACTGGTGCGTCCACGTGAGGCCCTGCCACACCTGCGAGGTGAGCTTGAGGGTGATGAGCTTGCAGCCCAGCCCGGTGTCGGTCTCGCTGACCGTCTCCCACTTGTAGGCGGGGTCCGGTGCGTTGACGTAGTCGAAGAGCGGCCGGGCGAACCCCAGGGAACTGACCACGAGCGGAGTCAACACGCAACCGAAGACGTACGCCACTGCCTTTGTCATCCTGTCCATCCTTGCCGTCATCCTGTCCATCCTGTGAGTGCGCCCCCC
>CAZZDO010000002.1:0-50033 GCA_964653205.1 uncultured Armatimonadia bacterium
ACGATCCCCCGTCTGCCTGCGTTCCCAGAATGTGACTCAAGTAACGCCACCCACCTGCCGATAACGCCTTGGGCGCAAGTCTTTTCCTGATCGTCGCACCGTTCGTTTCACACTGGGGAGACCGGAGCCGCGCGGGGCCATGCGCGCGGCAGTCGAGCCACCGGTCCGACCGGCAATTCGCGGGTGCAAGCGTCCGGGCGCCAGGCGCCTGCGGACCGTCGCCCGCCTCGGGAGGGTTCTGCCATGCCGACGCTGACATCGTCCGATCCGGTCGAGGTGCCGCGACGCCTGCGCGCGTCGGGGGTGCTGCTCGCGGTGGCCGACCCCGAGGTGGCCGCCGCGTGGACAGCCGAACTGCAGGCGGTGGGCCTGGCGGCGCGCCCGGTGGGCGCGGACGCAGTGCTGACGGAGGCCCTCGGCATGCACGAGATCCTGCTACTGCACCACAGCTACCCGCAGTCCCCCCCGGAGGTGTTGGCGTCCCTGCGTGAGCGCGACCACCGTGGGAGCGTCGTCGTGGTCACCTGCACGCCTTCGCTGTCCGAGGCGGTGGCGCTGTTGGCGCTCGGCTGTCAGGACTATCTGCCGGCCAGCCTGGCCGCGGACAAGGTCGCGCGGGCAGTGGCGGCGGCGGCCGGGGTGCGGGAATCCGTCCGCCCCCCGTTCCAGCTTCTGTGGCAGAACTTCCGCAAGCGGTATGGCCACGACCACCTCGCCCCCGAGGCGCGGTGTTGCCAGCAGACCTATGCCCAGGCCGCGCAGGCCGCCCCGGGCGATGTCACCGTGCTGATCGAGGGGGAGACGGGGACGGGCAAGGAGTACCTCGCCCGAGCGGTGCACTTCATGAGCCGCCGCCGCGACAAACCCTTCATCGCGGTCAACTGCGGCGCCATCCCCGAGACGCTCCTGGAAAGTGAACTGTTCGGCCACGAGCGCGGGGCCTTCACGTCCGCCAACCGGGCCAAGCCCGGGCTGTGCGAACTGGCCCACAAGGGAACGCTCTTTCTTGACGAGATCGGTGACATGAGCATGCCCATGCAGGTGAAGATGCTCCGCTTCCTGCAGGACCGCAGCCTCACGCGGGTCGGGGGGGTGGACACGGTGCACGTGGATGTGCGGGTGGTGGCGGCTACGCACCAGGACTTGCGCCAGGCGGTGCGCGACGGCCGCTTCCGCGAGGACCTCTACTACCGCCTGGCGGTCATGAACCTGTTCCTGCCGCCCCTGCGTGATCGGCGGCCGGACATCCCCCGCTTCGCCCGGCACTTCGTCGCCAAGCACGCCACCTCCGCCCCCCCCAAGGCCCTGGCGGCCGAGGCCGTCGAACGATTGCAGGGTCATGCGTGGCCGGGGAACCTGCGCGAACTGGAGAACGTGATCCAGCGGGCGATGCTGCGCGCCCCGGGGCGCACGATCCATGCCCGCCACATCGAGCTGGATGACAGCCTGCTTCCGGACGAGCCCTTGCGGCTCTTTCCGGTGCCGATGTTGCAGGAGGCGTAGAGGGAAATCAGTGGGGGGGCGGCTGGTCACGCCGCGGTGCAGTGCGCCGCGGCGTTCCCCTGGGCGGTCAACTCCTGCCGGGCCTGCCGCCACGCGTCGTGCAAGCCGGTGGCCGCCTCGATCACTTTCCCGAGCAGTTCCTCGTCGTCCCGGATGCTGGCTTCGGTCAAGTTGGCGTGCATCCACGAATACAGGGCCCACAGCCCGGCGGTGAACTCCGGGGCGACGTCCCGGTCCAGCGACGACATCAGCGTCGAGATGATACGCTGGGCGCGCACGATGCGGTCGCACTGGCCCTGGTAGT
Organism: uncultured Armatimonadia bacterium; assembly: GCA_964653205.1. Taxonomy (GTDB): domain Bacteria; phylum Armatimonadota; class Zipacnadia; order Zipacnadales; family UBA11051; genus JAJFUB01. Next base: position 1,808 of record CAZZDO010000002.1, read on the forward strand.
CCCCCTGGTGCATGGCTTCCCGGGCCTGGTGGAGAAACCGCACGAGCCCCTCCGTAAGCAGCACCAGCGCATGCCGCGGGTCGGGCGTCTCCGCCGTGGTGGCCTGGTAGGTGCGCGCGACTGACGTAACTCCCATGGTGATCCCGTATCCTCGTCAGGTGTTCTGGTCGGTGGTCAGGCCCCGGAGACCCTCAACCTGCGTGGTGAGGTAGCTCAGCAGCGTCTTGTTCTTGGCCAGGACCCCCTCCATGGTCGCGAACTTGAGCTGCAGTTGCTCGACGTAGGCATTCACGCTGTCCTGCAACGACTGCGCCTCCTCGGTCAGGTCGCTGATCTCATTGGTGATGCTTGTGGTGGCGCGCGTCAGCAGGCTGTCGTCCGTGCCGGCGGCCCGCTCGGCATAGGCGGCCAGGCGGCTGGCGAAGCCCTGGCTGACCTTGACCACGCCCTTGTCGCCGGTCGTGGCGCTCGTGATCAGGAGCTTGAGGTCCTGCACGCCGCCCTCGGCGCCCGTCAGCCACTGCCCCCAGCCCCGGGCTGCCTTGCCGCCGATGGTGCCGGCGACGTTCTGGCCGTAGTACGCCTGCGTGTCCCCCGCTTCCGTGCCGCCCAGATCAGTGCCGCCGGCGCCGTCGTCCAGCGACGAAACGATGCTGAAGCCGTAGTTGCTGCCGTAGAAGCTGCTCTGCAGTTGCAGCCGCCCGTCTGCCACGCCGGCGGCCAGCGGCAGCCGGTTGCCGGTCAGGATCGTGTTGAGCTTGTCGGCAGCGTCCTGGAGGGTCATGCCGGCGGTGAGTTGCACGGTGTACTGCCCATTGATCGTCAGCGCCTCATCCTGGGTGAGGGTGGCCAACTCGGCGCTCTGGGCCGTGGCCCTGGTGGCGACCTGGGTGACGACCACAGCGTATCCCGCCGCGCCCGAGTCGGCCGTGCTGGTGCCGGAACTGACGAACTCGACCTCGTCGCTGGCGGTCTCGGCCCCGGTGGTGAGCATCTGCATGACGCCCGTGGGGTTGTCTGCGAGGGCCTCCTGCAGTTGCGCCGTGTCCAGCACCAGCAGCCCGTTGCGGTCGGTAGTGATCCCGATCTGCGACAGGACCGTCAGGCTGCCGCCCAGCGTCGCTACCGGGCGCATGGCGTTCTCGTGCAGGCCGCTCTGCAGGCTCAGGATGCTGGCATCGGCGAAAAAGACGCCGCCGGTCTCGGTGTCGGTGTCCCAGGTCATGCCCTTGTTGACGGCGCTGACGACGGCGTTGTAGTCGGCCACGACCTTCTGTACCGCCGTTACGGCGGCCTGGTTGTTGGCGGAGACCGTGAGGGTGATCGCGCCATCCGGGTCGGCCTGGAGCAGGTCCAGGCTGACGCCCTCGAGCAGGTCGTCCACGCTGTTGCTCGAGCGCGTCACGGCAACGCCGTCGAGGCGGAACTCCGCGTCCTGCGCGGCTTGCAGTTCGTTGAGCACGCCCTCGCTGAGAAAGCCCAGGGTCTCCAGCAAGTCCCCGCCCTCTTCGTCCAGATCAATCGCGCCGTCGGCCCCGCTGGTCTGGCTGCGCAGCACCAGGCGGTGGTCCGAGGAGGAGACATTGATGATCGAGGCGGTGACGCCGGCCTGGGCGGAGTTGATCGCGTCGCGCAGGTCGGTCAGGTCGTCCGCGGCGCTCAACGTGATGGTCTGATCGTTGATGAGGAAGTCGCCGCTGACGCCCAACGCGGCGCTGGTGTCGGCCACGGTCCCCGAGCTGACCTTGTGGTTCTGGGCCAACTGGTCCACGATCAGCTCATACGTGCCCACGGCGGCGCCGGCGCCGGCGGTGGCCAGGACGGCCTGCGGGTCCGAGGCGGTCACGCTCCGGGCATTCAGCGCCGCGCCGGTGGCGAGTGTGCGGGCGCTGCTCAGCAGGGTCAGCACCTGGGCGCTGAGGGCCTGGTAAGACTGGATGTCCTGCGAGCGGGCGGTGATGCGTTCGGTGAGCAGGTCTATGGGCTTGCTGCGGATCGAGGCCAGGGACTGGATGATCGAGGTCGTGTCGAGCCCGGAGATGAGTCCGTCAATCGAGGTGGTGCCGAGTGCCATAGCCGTACCTCTCGTCCGGCGTTGCGGGGCCGACCCCGCCACCGGCTAGCGCGGGAAGAGAAGGGTGGCCGGGCGCCCAGGGAGGGAGGGTGGACGCCCGGCTGGCCCGGTTGTGTCTACTAGCCTCGGATGAGGCTGAGCACATTGTTGGGCAGGCTGTTGGCCTGCGACAGGAAGGAGGTCCCCGCCTGGACCAGGATCTGGGCGGTCGTGTACTCGCTCATTTCCTTCCCGAAGTCGGTGTCGCGGATGGCGCTCTCAGAGGCCGCCAGGTTCTCGCGGGCGACGGCCAGTGAACGGGCCTGCGACTCCAGCTGGTTGGTCTGGAAGGCGCCGAGATCGCCGCGCAGGGACGAGACCTCGCCGATGGCGGCATCAATCACGGCCAGGGCCGCGGAGGCGCCGTCTACCGTCGAGATGTCCAGGGCCGCGATGCTGGTGTACGTGCCGTCCACGCCCTTGCCCAGTTCGGAGGTCTGGCAGTTGCGGACCGCCATGGTGGCCGTCTCGCCGGCGTTGATGCCGATCTGGAAGGACAGCTCGCCGTCCTCCACGTAGACCGAGCTGTCCCAGCTGTTGACGGCGTTGCCGGCGGCCGTCAGCGTCACCGAACCGTAGGTGGCGTGGCTGAGGGTCAGGCCGGAACCGGCGGCGAAGGTGACGGCGGAGCCGCCGCCAAACTCGACGCTCCCCGCGGCGTCCACGCCGGCATCGGCGGCGAAGAGATCCTCGCCGGCGCCGCTGAGCGCCTCGGACAGGTCCATGTCGCCGCCGGAGTCCGTGATCTTGCGGTACTCCACGCTGACGTGCTGGTCGGCGCCATAGGCCAGGCTGCTGACGCTGAAGGTGCCGCCGGCGCTCGCCGTGGCGGTGACGCCCAGCTCGCTCTGCTGCGCCGTGATGGCGTCCACGATGTCCTGCCACGTCGTCGCGTCGCCGATGTTGCCGTTCTGGTCGTTGGTGGTGACGTCCACCTTGACGCCGTTGATGTACAGCGCGACCTCATCGCCGGCGTCGAAGTTCGTCATGTCGGCGCCAAAGGCCGTCGCGGCCGTGGTCACGGTCGCCGCGGCGGTGGCGACGGTGGCCTTCTCGGCCGCGGCCGTCACGTTGACATTGGCCCAGCCCGCCGTCTCACCGGCCAGGGCGAAGCTCGCGCTGGCGATGTGGGTCGTGTCCGCCACCGTGCTCTTGGTGCCGGCCGAGCCGTCCAGCAGCTTGCGCCCGCCGTAGGTCGTGGTGTCGGCGATCGAGTCCAGCGTCGTCAGGGCCGAAGACAACCGCTCCTGGAGCGCGGCGCGCGCCGCATCGGTGTTGTTGCTGTCCGACGAGGCCGACACGGCCAGGTCGCGCATCTGCCGCAGCAGGCTGTTGACCTCGTTGAGCGCGCCCTCAGCCGTCTTGATCAGGTTCACGCCTTCGAGGGCGTTCTTCTGCGCGACGTCCAGGCTCGAGACCTGGGCCCGCAGCAACTCGGAAATGATCAAGCCGGACGGGTCGTCAGCGCCACGGTTGATGCGCAGACCCGAGGACAACCGCTCGACCGAGCTTTGCAGGCGGGTGGAGTTCAGCGCCAGATTGCGCTGGGCGTTCAGTGAGGCGATGTTCTGGTTGATGCTCGTCAGTGCCATGTGTACTTTCCTCCTTGAAAGTAGGGTGACTGCTCTGGGGGGCGGGACCGCCTCGGCATCCTTGCCGGCAGGGCGACCTCCGCGTGCCTAGCTGTTGTGCGTCCGTCCCTCCCTTGCCACAGGATGAGTTGCTCGTGAGTGGATATTGGCAGGGACGGGGCGCACTTGAGCAGCGGCGGCGACTGCAAAGCGATTGTTACATCGCCCGCAGCCGCCGGCATTCAGGAGGCAATGAGGAGAGGCAGGGAGACTACTTCGCGGGGAGGCCTGGAGCCACCAGCCGCAGCGCCGGGCCGGCGATCGCCGCCCAGTCGCGCACGGTCTGGCCCACGTGGCCCATGCCGATCATCCAGTGGTGGCCGATGCCGGCCTCGTGGATCCACGCGAGCAGCTCACCCACGGGGCGGTCGAACTGCACACGCACGGGATTGCCGGGGAAGACCATCTCGGCGGGGAGGGCCTCGCCCTCGAGCAGGGCGAGCTGGTAGCCGTCGGGGATCGGGATGAGGCTGAGCAGCGTCACCGGGCCCGGGCGGGCCGTGAACAGCGCACAGACGCCCTGCCCCATCAGCCGCACGTCGCGCAGGCTGATGCTCGCCGGGTCGTGCGCCAGCGAGAACGAGCCCGAGCCGCAGTGGGTGAAGATGACGGTGCCGTCGGGGAGCGGGTTGAGCCAGTCGGTGTGGTGGGTGGGCTGGCCGGTCAGAAGCTGCAGGACGAGCTGCCCCGCCGCTCCGTTCACGTCACCCTCGCAGGCCATGGGGATGCCTTCATCGGCCAGCAGCGAGGCGGCCAGACAGACGCGGCCCATCAGGTGCGGATAGCAGCCGACGCTGACGGCGTCGAGGCCCTCCTCGGCCACGATCTCCCGGAGCGCGACGGCCACACCCATGGAGTCCAGGCCGGCGCTCTCGGGCACACGGCACTCGCCGGCGCGGCCGACGATCTGCTGCCACAGCTCCTGCCGCGTCGCAGGCGCAACGGCCTCGGCGCGTTGCAGCAGGAGCGGCAAGTCCAGCGGCACTACGCGGGGGCCGATTGCGCGCTTGAGCATGAACTCATTGGGCGCCGTGTGCGTCATGCCCGCCACGCGATGGCCGGCCAGGCCGATGCGGGCGCGACGCAGGCGGGTATGCAAGGCGGCGGCCCGCACGGCGGTCAGCGCTCGCTCCCCGCACGCCGCATCGCCCAACTCCCCGAAGACCGCTACGAAGGGCCGCGCGAGTTGCTTGAGATAGCACGTCAACTGCTGCATCCCGCAGAGGGCCCCGGTCTCCATGCCGACGGTGGACCACAACACCAGCGGCGCCGGCCATTCCTCGATCAAGTCCAGCACGAGGTAGTCCTCAAACCAACTGGCCGCGACGGCGGCGATGGCGTCCACGTGCTGCTCCGCGCACAGCCGACCGGCGACGGTGGCCTTGTCCGGCGTGTCCACGACGCCGAGGGCTACCACCTCGCAGCCGGCATCCTGCAGCAGCCGCGCCAGGGCGGCGGCGTCCGCCGGGGCCTGGTCGGCGCCGACTTCCAGCGGGCTGCACAGCCCGCACACGGCTACCTTCGGCTGCAGCGAACGCCCGAGAGAAGTCATCAGTTGGTCTCCTTTGTGTCCCGGTAGACGCCCCGCAACCGCCCCCAGGCCAACTTGTGGCGGCGGTCGTAGCTCACGACCCCTTTGAGATTGATCCCGTGCCAGTGGTGGTTGATGGGCTTGGACGGGTCGCGGTAGTCGCTGTATGAGAACGGGAAGGTGCCACACACCGCCGCGCAGGCAGCGGCGATCTCGAGTTGTCGCGCGATCAGTTCGGCCTGGTAGTCCTCGGACCACAACTCGCCGGTGTCACTGCGGAAGCCCGGCTCGGCATCGGCCCCGAACTCGGAGAGCAGCAGGGGCTTGCCGAGGGTCGCCTTCTCCGCCAGGCAGGCCTCCAACTGCGGCACTCGCAGCGGGAATTCGGGGGTCGCCTGATCGCTGGTGCCATCCTGGGAGATGAGGTCATACCAGCCCCAGTACTCGTTGAGGCTGATGACGTCCACGGCCTCCGCGATGTGGCCCACGCCGCCATAGAGCGCGGCGTAGCTGATCAGGCGCTGGGCGTCGAGGGCCCGGACCTCGCCCACGCAGCCCCGGAAGAAGGCCAGGGACTCGGGGTGGTCCGTGTTGCATTCGTTGCCCACGCTCCAGATGACGACACTGGGGTGGTTGTGCGCCTGCAGCACCATCTCGCGGATCATCTGCCGGGCCAGGACCTCCAGACTGCCGTCGGCGAAGACCGTATCACACTGGTCGGTCGCGGGATGGACGCAATAGATGGGGACTTCCAGCCACAGCATCATCCCCCGGCGGTCGCACTCGTCCAGGAAGGCCTCGGGAAGAGGGAAGTGGCTGCGCAGGCAGTTGACGCCGAGGGCCTGCAGGTCGTCGAGGTCGGCCGTGACGACGGCGGGGTCGTAGGCCACGCCGCAGGCGGGATGGTCGTAGAGGTAGCAGAGGCCGCGCAGGTGCGCCGGCGCGCCGTTGAGCAGCAACTGCTGCCCCGCGGCCGCCAGGCGGCGGACCCCGAAGGCGCAGTCACGGTAGTCAATGACCGTGTCGCCATCCAGCAGGGCAACCTCCAGGCGATAGAGCGCCGGGCTGTCCGGCGACCACGGCTGGGCTGCCTGTAGGTCGAAGCCGAGGTCCCACGGCCCGCCGCCGGCCTCCCTGGTCCAGACGATGGCGCCCTGCGGGTCGCGGATCGCGGCGTGCAGTGACAGGCCGGGGCGGGAGGCGGTGACGCGTACGCGGCCTGTCGCGCCGCCGCCGGAGGGCTCGGCCGCGACCAGCACGGTCTGCAGGCGGGCCCGGCTGGTCACATGTAGCGACACGTCGCGATGGATGCCGCCGTAGTTGTACCAGCCCAGCACCGCGGGCAGGCGCAGGCGCAGGTGGCGGTTGTCCACGCGGACAGCGAGGCGATTCGGGCCGACTTGCAGCGCCGGGGTGGCGTCCAGTTCGAAGGTGGTGTAGCCGCCCTCGTGCCTTCCCAGATGGCGGCCGTTGAGGTAGACGTCAGCGAGGTAGTTCACCGCCCCGAAGCGCAGGACCGCCACCGGTTCCGGCGGTAACTCCGCGACCTCGAACTCCCGCACGAACCACGCTACGCCCTCGAAGAGGTCGTAGCGCTCGGCGTAGCGGTTCCAGCAGCCGGGCACCGGGACACGCTCCCAGTGTTGCAGGCTGGTCGGTCGGGAGTAGTCGTGGTGGGTGTGGTACTCCGGGTCCTGGTCCACCGCAAAGGCCCACAGGCCGTTCAGGTCAAGGGTCAGCATCGTCTCCTACCACGCTTCCTTCCACGCCGCGATGAGCGTCTCGACACCCTCCCATGGCGTGTCCGGGAAGAGGGCGTCCACCGGGTGCAGGATGAAGCGGTTCGTCGGGCCCAGCAGGTCCATGGCGACCTCCACCTCGCGGCGGAGGCGCGCCGGGTCGCCGCTGCCGACACTGAGCGCGTTCGTGCCCCCGACCAGTGTCATCCGCGAGGCGAGTTCATCCCGCGCCCACGCCAGGTCCACACCGTCCTGCACCGGGTCCACGAAGTACAGCAGGTCCACGCCGGCGTCGGCCAGGCGCGGCCCGAGCTTCTGGACCCCGGTGGTCATCACATATCCCAGCTTGCGCCCGTGGCGGTGCACGAGTTCGGCCAACTCCTGCAGATGAGGGAAGACGTAGCGGTCGAAGAGCGGCGGCGACCAGAAGTCGGTCGAGGAATACCAGCCGCGCTGCACGACGAGGTCCACGTCCGGCGACGTGAGGGCCAACTCCGTGCGGGCATAGTCCGTCGCGGCGATGTGGTCCACCAACTGCCCGAAGGCGTCCGGCTGGTCGAGGGCCATCATGATCGCGCCCTCGGTGCCGGTGAGCCAGACGACGCCGTCCATACCGAAAGCGGACCACGCCTGCACCGCCACGCCCTGCTCGCGAGCGAAGGCGCCGACGACGGCCATGCGTTCGGCGAACCACTCGCGGGCAGCGGCGTCGGGGGGGCCGTAGAGATAGGGGAGAGCCGGGACGTCGGCGGGGCTGCTGACGGCGTGCTCGACGGCGCGGGGGATGTTGAAGTCCTCGATCAGCGGCACGCAGTTGGGCTGGATGGGCCAGCCCGGCGGCTCGGGATCGGTCTGTTTGACTGCGTGGCGCAGTGGCCCCGCGGGGGTCTCATACTCGCGCACGAGGACCGGGTACGGGCCATCTGTCCCGGCGGGCTGGGCGCTGTCCCGATAGGTCACCCGCGGGTCCATGCTCCACGGTATCGAGACATCGAGCAGATCATCCACCCCCAGCGACGCCCAGGCCTGGACGCGGCGGAAGTCGTCCTGCAGCGTCCACGGCACCGTGGTGGTGTGCAGGTGCTCCATGCGCAGAGAGTACCAGTAATCACGCGGCACGCCGTCGGTCTCCCACCTCAGGCGCTCGGGCGCGGGCAGCCCGAAGCACCAGGTGGTCAGTGGCGTGTGGTCGGCGGGTTGGCCGTTCAGGGCGGCCAGGAGGCGCTCGCGTGAGGTCATGGTTGTCTCCCCAGGTTGATGAAGTGCTGCACCCGCGGCAGCGGCGTGGACGGCGTGATCGGGCTGCCGGTGCTCAGGATGAAGCCGCGGGCCCGGCGTCCGGCCGCCCGTTGCCGCTCGACCTCACGCTCCAGTTGCGCCTCGGTCCCGTCCTGGAGCACCCCCACCGGGTCCACGTTGCCGAAGATCGTCACCCGGTCGCCGACGCGACAGGCAATCTCGGCCACGTCGTTGACGTACCCCTTCATGCTGCACTCAAAGAGCAGCCCGTCGGCGTTCAGCGAGACAATCTGCTCCAGGCGGTCGGCGATACCGCCGAAGTAGATCAGGATGGCCTTGAGGCCATGCCGGTGGATCTCGTCCACCATCTGCCGCATGTACGGCAGGCTGAAGCGCTCGTAGTGGGCCACGGAGATCATGTCGCAGGTGGTGCAGGCATCGTCAACATAGACCGCATCGCCCCCGGCCGCGGCGTAGCGGCGGATCGTCTCGATGTTCTGCTCCAGCAGGCGCTGGCTGAGGCACTCGACCAGCCGCGGGTTCTCCACCAGCAGGGCGTAGAGGTTGGTCAGACCCAGGTAAGCGCTGCACCCGTAGAAGGTACCGACTACACCGCCGTTGAGAATGAACTCCGTCTCCCCGTAGCAACTAACCACAGCGTCGAGGTAGTCATTCTGGCCGTCGGCGATCATCGCCTCGGCCGCGACCACCGGGACCTGCTCGCGCGCATCGGCCTCGTCCAGGACCCGCTGCGTCTCATTGGCATGGTAGTCGGTGGCATGGCCGCTGCGGGCAGGCACGTCCAGTTGCTGCCAGGTATCGCCGGTCAGGCCATGCCGCCAGCCATGCCCGTCCCGTTCCACGAACTCAACTCGCTCGCGACTGGCGCGCGACGGGGCGCCGTCGGGCTGCAGCAGCTCAAAGGGCGTCAGCTCCTGCATGAGGCTGAACAACTGCAGATACCGTTCCGGCGAGGAGCCCAGCCACTCGTGCCGACGCCAGGCCGGCAGGCCAGTCAGCTCCGCGAAGTGGTCGTGCCGGTACAACTGGTGGTAGAGCGAAGTGACCGGGAAGCGGTCGGTCGGGCTGCCCTCGAGCGCCGCATGCACGCGTTCGCGTGAAGTCATGCTCTCTCCCGCCATCATGGTCGCGGCGCCGTCAGGCGCACCGTCGCCAGGCTGCGCGGCGCGAGGCGCACCGTGAAGCTGCGGTTGTCATTCGCCCTCACGTCGGCCCCTGCTGTGTCACTCGCCGTTTCCGTCAGCGACACCATCTGCGCGACGGGCCACGCGCCGAAGCCCAGAGAGACCGTCGAGGTAGCCGTATCGGCCAGCGGGTTCCACAGGCGCACGATCAGGCCGTCTCCATCCTCGGCGTGCTTGCAGGCCAGGAGCACCAGCGGGTCGCCCTCACAGGCCAGCAGGCTGCTGCTGAGCGAGAGATGGCCGGGCCGGCGGCGGTCGGTGAAGACCGTCTCCGGTGGCGTCACCGCTTCCCCTCCGAGGCGCACCGCCTCCGCGTCGCTCATCTCGCCGCGCCGGGTCGTGAGACTGAACCGGAACAGTAGACTGCCGGTCTGGCTGACGGCGAAGTTCGTGCCGAAGTTGTTGGCGCACAGCAGCGAATACAGCCACGCGTGCTGCAACTGCTCGGCCGTGCCGGGCGGGTGGTGGATGCGCTCGGGCACGCGGCAACTGTGCGCCGGCGAGGTGTAGCCCTCGGTCAGACGGCCCAGCGCGACCATCGGCGCGTCGCGGCTGGACCAGAGCACACTCATACCCCCGCCGCTCATCCGCACCCAGTTCTGCACCGCTACCTCGTCCCAGAACGCGCCGGGCAGGAAGTCCGCCGGCGGGGTCTGCAGGGCCAGCAGGCTCTCGGTGCGGAAGGTCGGCTCGGGGAGCGCGAACGGGAAGGCCAGGTGCACGTCCAGGAGCGGAGTGGGGTCCTTGAGCAGACGCAGGGCGAGGTCGAGGCGCTTGACGCCGCGCGTGAGCGTCAGCGTCTGGCGCACGTGCGGGTGCCCCGGTGCGGAGGCTGACAGGTCGAGGCGCTCGGACACGGCGCCTCGGTGCACGCTCGGGGCGGCCGTGAGGGTGGGCGCGTCGAGCACGCCCTCCGGGGTGCGCACGACCAACTCGCCAAGGGCGTGCGGAGCCTGCGAGTCGAGCAGTTCACGCTTGGCCTCACGATCAATCACGCTGATGATGCGCCCGGTGTCGCGGTCCGCCTCGACGCGGTAGAACTCGTTCTCGATGACAGGCTTGCGGCGGCGCGACGGTCGCTTCCTCGGGCGGGGTGTCGGCAGCGGCCGAAGCTGGTAGGTCTTGTACCCGCAGCCGGGCAAGTCCCGCGCGACGAACCGCAGATCGCGTCCCAGGCCCGAGGGCGTCTCGAAGAAGCCGTAGCGCTTGCCGCCCTGCGCGAGGCCGTGGCGCTGCGGGGCGTAGGGCAGCGGCGAGTCTGCTGCCACGTCAGTGATCTCGAAGTCCACGGTGTCGCCGGTGGATAGGTCCACGAGGTCGAAGTCGCCGGCGACGATCTCGGCGGGCGGGTGCAGATGCCAGCGGTCGGTCAGGGGCATACCGCGCAAGTAGCCGGGGGCGTCGGGCTGGTCGGGGTCGCGGACGAGGGCCATGGTGCTGCCGCAGTTCTCGATCTCCCGCAGGGGCGTCACGACGGGCGCGGTGCGGGGGTGAGGCAGGGGGTTGAAGACGATGAGGAACAGGCCCTCGCCGGGCAACTCGATGTGGTCGGCGATGCGGGCCAGCGCCTGTGTCGTGACATCATGCGCCAGCGCCGCCGCGCGGTAGGCATGCGTCTGCTTTTCCAGCGCGGAGGCTTCGGCGGCCGGCCCGGCCGGGAAGTGATGCCCCCACGTGTGCTCATCGAACCACAGGGCGTCTTCGTAGGCCCGGTCGAGGGCGTCGGCCGGATAGGTGTGGTCGGTCGTCCCCGCGGCCAACGTGGCCAGCCGTTCGGCGACGAGCAGTTGCACGTGAGCGCCGCGATTGACGGCCGTGGCAGCGGCGGTGGACATGCTCCCGACCGGGTAGTCCTGGCCGGGCAATTCCCCGCCGAAGACGGGCAGCGCGTCGGGCAACTGGGGCGCGAGGTCGGCGAAGAAGCGGGCATTGGTACTGATCGCCAGCCGCGGGAAGGCCCAGCGGTCGTTCCAGTCGCGCACCGCATCGCAGAAGCCCATGATGTACGGTGAGTTGTCGCGCGCGCCGCCACGCACGGGCCAGTAGACAGCCGTGTAGGGGTAGCCGGCGGCCACGAGCGCCTGCAGCCGCTCCGCCAGCCCGGGCAGGTCGGGGCGGACATCGCCGCCGGTGCCGCAGTTGTCCCACAGCAGCACGCGTCCACCGGACGGGGCCTCCCACCAGAAGCCCCCCGGCCGGCCCTGCGGAAAGAGCGCGCTCTCGTCCCAGAAGCCCTGCAGCGGCGGATCGCACCAGTTCCAGTAGCGCGGCAGTTGCGGGCAGAAGAAGCGGATGCCCGCGCCGGCGAGCACCTCGGCCAGGCCCCAACTGATCCCCGGCACGTCGTTGTGCTCGGCGGTCGTGATCGCGCAGCCGAACCGTCGGGCCAGACGCGCCGACGGGTACAGGGCGCGGATCAGTTCCTCCGGCCCGCAGATCTCGGTCGTCATGTTGCCGAACAGCGCCGTCAACTCCACGTCACCGGCGCGCAGCAGCGCGCCCATCCGCGCCACGCGTTCCGTGGGGGCCGTGCGCACAAACTCCTGCAGCGACCAGGCCTGCTCGATGACCAGCCGGAAGCGCGCCTCGTCCGGGTAGCCCGCCGTGGCCTCGGCCATGTCAATGGCGTCCTCGAGGAACCGGCAGTGCTCGCGCAGCACCGTCGAGGGCAGGTTGGTGTAGCCGACATCGTGGTGCGAATGCTGGACCACATGCACGCGCAGGTGCGGTGGCGGCTGGAGCTGGACCGGCCTGCGGTCCAGCGCGCGGTCGCCGGAGCGGAGGCTGAAGACGACCTCACACGACCGTTTCGGCTCGGGGAGGAACAGCTCGTGCACCGACTCCCCGCGGGCGGGAAGGACCACCGGGGCCTCAACGCGGCCGGCGGGGCCCTCGGCGACGAGAGTCACGTCCTTGGACTTGCCCGGGTTGGCGATGGTCACGCGCACCAGTTGCCGCAGGCCCTTACCCGCGCGAGCGAGCAGCACCGTCGGGGTGATGGCCAGCAGTTGCGGCGTGGCGCTCATGGGCGCACTCCCGGCGCGCCCCAGAACTGCATGCCGGGGCAGGTGGTGAACTGCCACGCGATGTGGTCCGGCACGCTGCCCGGCACCGCCGTGTCGGCGATCGCCAGCGAGAGCAGGCGGAACCACGTGGGGAACATCGCGCCGTGGTCGGCTTCGCCGCGCAGTTGCGGGTGCCCGTACTCGAAGGGGCGGTGCTTGATGAAGACAAAGCCGCCGTCGGGCGTCTGGTTGGTCAGGACCCACTGCGCGCCGGTGCGGATGGCCGCGCGGCCCTCGTCCGCCCGGTGCGTCGTCTGCCCGAGCATCCGCGCCAGCGGGTCGAGGGAGTCGATGTCCTCGCACGCGCTGCTGACGAAAGGCTCGGCCGGGTTGTGCACACCCCAGCCGAAGCCGCCGAGGGGGTTCTGCGTGGCCAGGACGGTGTCGAGCGCGCGCTCGACGTGCGGGAACGGACGGCCGTCGTAGGCCAACAGCGGCCACCAGTGGTAGGCGGCCTGCACGGCGTGGGAGCGCCAGATGGGGTCCGTCACGTCCACGTCGCCCCAGACGCCGGTGGCGGGGTCGAGATGGTGGGTCGCCAGCCAGTCGAGCAGGCACGCGACGGCCGCGCCGGCACGGGCATCGTTGTGGAAGTCGCAGGCATACTGCAACAGCGTGCCCACATTCATGATCTCGTTGCCGCTCCAGCCCACCCGCGCGCCCCAGTCGCGTTGCTCCAGCCAGGCCACGAGCGCGTTACAGTCGCGCCAGGGGTTGAGCCACGCGAACTCCTTCGCGGCGGTCGCCCCCAACGCCGTCAGCGCGGTGATGACATGGCAGGTCAGGTGGGGTCGCCCGCACCAGAGGGGGTCATCGGCATACCAGCCCGTGCCGAAGATGACCGGATCGCGAAAGAGCCCGTCGTCATCCTGATGGGCGTTCAGATACGCGGCCCAGACGGCGGCATCCGCGTCGCCGAGAGCGTCCAGCAGCCCCCGCGCCATGGCGGCGTAGGAGGACGAGTACAGCGTCGGCTCGGTGCAGGCGAGCGAATACCGGTACCGCCCCGGCCCGAGTTCCGGCAGGGCGCAGGAGGCGATGAAGCCCAGCACACCGGCGCGCAGGTCGCTCATCAGGCCAACCCCACGCTGGCCGGCGTGATGTTCCAGCCGTCGAGGGCTACGGTCAGCGGCCCGTCCACGGCGGGCAACTCCACGGTGAGGTCCTTGCTCTCGCCGGGCAACAGGGAGAAGTAGTTGTCGCTCCAGAAGGCGGGGAGGACTTCGACGCCGTCGCGAAGTACCCGCGCACGGACGAAGAAGGCCAACTGGCCCGTCTCGTTGCGCACCTGCACCGCCACGCGGTCGCCGGTGCGGCTGGTTGACAACGCCAACTCCACCGGCGGCAGGTCGGCCAGCTCGCCCAGGCATGGGGTTTGCCGCGGGGTCATCATGGGCTTGTTGGCGGGCCACGTGAGGAACTCCGCCGGGTCGAAGTGCACGTCCACATCCTCCAGCCGCGCCGACAGCCAGTAGAAGTTGTCGGCGAGAAGCTGGCCGGCCCCGTCGCGCAGTTCGAGCTTCACGAAGTACACCGGCAGCGCGACGAACGACTCCGGAAGCTCCAGCACAAAGAGGTCCCGGCAGCCATTGGCCGGCAGGTCCACGGCCAGGCTCTGCTCCACAAGAACGTTCAGGTCCATGTCATAGGCCACGGCGCGGGCCTGCAGCCCCGGCGCGTCGGCCAGCGTGCTGTTGACGGCGATGACCTGGCGGTCCAGCGGCGAGAGTTGGAGGGCGAACGGCGCGCAGGCCTTGCGGATGGCGTAGAGGCTGACCATCGGCCGCAGGTACCAGTCGTAGAGCTGCCACTGGATGTCCGGGAAGGCGCTGTTGATCTTCCATTCGCCAAAGCCGCTGGTGAGGCTCCACATGCGGTGGTGGACGGCCTCGAAGAACCCGCGGTGCTGGTCGTAGGTCGTCAGGTGAGCCTTCCAGACATAGTCCGACAGGTCGCCTGGCTCGCCGTACAGCAGGCGCAGGCCGCGGTCGAACCACTCGTAATAGCTGTTGGCCCCGTAGTGCGCCCAGGCGGCGTCCAGCGGCCAGCGGGGGTCGTCGCCGGGATTGGCGCCCAGGGCGGCGAGGTGGGGCATGAACTGCAGCAGGCTCTCCACCGGCGGCACCGACGCCGCCCCGCTCTCGATCATGAACATCCAGTTGCGGAAGTCGCGCACGAGCTGGTAGTAGCCCGCCGGGAGTTGCCAACTGTACGTCTTGGGCATGTAGTCGTTGCAGCCGACGGGCAGCTCGCGGGCGAACCACGCCGGCGTGCCCGTGCGATACGACGGGAACGAGCCGGAGGGGATCAGGAAGCGATCGGGGTCGTAGCGCAGCACCGTGCGGCGCCACATCTCATAGACATCCTCGCGGGTCTCGCCCTCGTTCTGCGCCATGTTGATGATCAGCGACGGGTGGTTGCGGTAGCGCTTGGCGATGTCCACGGTGCAGTCTTCGAGCAGCGCCACGTCAATGTTCCAGGGGCGGTTGTATTGCAGCCAGTAGCAGTCGTAGTAGCAGTTCCAGATCATCAGGCCCAGCTCGTCGCACAGGTCCAGATACCAGTCGGGCGGGTTGGGGATGTCCTCGAAGACGACGTAGTTGAAGTTGGCGTGGGCGAGGTAGCGCAACTCGGCCGCCACGCGCTCGCGGTTCCAGTCGAACATCATCTCCGGCTGGACGTAGCCCCCGCGCTGGAAGATCAGCTCCCCGTTGACCCGCAGGCGGAAGCCGTGGGCGCCGTCCACTTCGTGCAACTCCCGGTCCAGGCGGCGGATGCCGAAGCGCGTCTGAGTGCTGGTAGTGGCGCGATTCATCGCGCCCGCGGGCGTGAAGTTCAGTTCAAGCCCATACAGTGGCTGCGCGCCGTACGTGTTCGGCCACCAGAGCTGTGGGTCAGCGAGTGACAGTTCGGGCGCATCGGTCGGCGTGATCGTGATCTCCCGCGTCTCGTGGCTGAGCAGCGTCACGGGGCGGGAGAAGGCAGCGACCTGCCGGCCATCGGGGTCGGTGATGACGCCCGCCAGCGTCCCGCGCACGGTGGCGGCGGTGGCGTTGGTGAGTTCCGCCGAGACCGTCAGCCGCGCCGACGGAAAAATGGGGTCAGACCCTATTTTCTCGAGTTCGCTGCGCACGAACGGATGGCGCACATCCACCGGCCCCGTGAAGTCGAGCCAGACCTCCTGCACCAGCCCCAGGTTGCGGTCGGGCACCGTCGGAAAGCAGTCGTAGCCGACGGACATGACTTCGGTCACATCGTTGCACAGGTCAGTGCGGAAGTCGCGGACCTGGCCGAAGACCTCGACCTGGGTCTGCGGGTCGCCGGGATGGTCCACGGGGTGGATGAGAATGGCCAGCGCGTTCGTCCCGGCCTGCACATGGTCCGTCAGGTCCAGGCGGAAGCGCTGGAACATCCCTGCGACTTGCTCGCGATCCGCGATCTGCGTCCCGTTGACCCACACATCGGCCCGGTAGTTGAGGCAGTCGAGGTTGAGCCACACCCGTTGGCCCTCGGTCAAAGCGGGCAGGTCGCACTCGACGCGATACCACCAGGGGTCGCGCCAGGGGTTGCGGCCGTCGGGCAAGTGGCTGTACTGGGCGAGGTCCTGCTGTTCGTTGAAAGTGTCCGAGGAGTCGGGCACGCGAAAGGCATTCGGCCACACGCGCACATCAGGGTACGTGCCGTCCTTGATGAGCGCGCACAGGACGGTGCGCGGGGCCTCGGTCTCGTGCCAGCCTTCCAGCGCGACGCCGGGACGGGACAGTGTCGCGCCCTCACGCGGGTCCACAAACGAACTCTGCAGCTTCCAGCCGTGACGCAACTCAGAGCGCATCATGGATCACCATTCTCCGGGATGGGTTGTGTAGGCGTAGAGACCGCCTGCGGTCTCAGGGGGCTCGTACCCCGCCCAGTCGAGCGTCGAACGGCGGGCGGGGTACGAGCCCCCGCCCTACCGAAGGCACCGCCGTCTTACAGTCGCCACTCGGCCCGGCGGCGGAACGGGTGGCGGAATTGGTTGCCGAGCTTGCCCTGCTCTTCGAGATGGACCATGCAGGCGCGAATGCAGCCCCGCGCGCCTTCCAGCGCCCGACCGTAGCCGTACGTCGGCGCGAGCTTGTAGCTTTCGGACTCCTCGTTGCGTCGGGCGAAGCGTTCCTGGTCCTCCTCGCTGACGGCGAAGGGGTTGTGGTGATGATCCGCTCCGCAGAACGCCGTGCTGCAGCGGTCGTAGTCCAGCGCGCCCCATTCCAACTCGCGCCCGGCCACGACGACCTTGACCGACTCCTTTGTGCTGAGGGCGTTGCCGGTGCAGTCGCGGGCGCACAGCATGCAGCGGTCGCACAGTTGGGGGCCCTCGTAGAGCGGGTCGGGCTCCAGCGGCGCGTCGGTCAGAATGGCCGCCAGGCGCTGGCGGGGGCCGAACTGCGGCGAGATGAAGAGCTTCGACCAGCCGATCTCGCCCAGGCCGGCCATGAACGCCGCGATCCGCATGTGCAGGAACACATCGGGCGCGGGCTTGTCGGGCGCGACGGGCCGACTCCAGTTGGGCTGCAGATGCCCCCGGCCCGTGGACATGTTGCACCACGGGAAGTTGTTGGGGATGGGCACGGCCTCGTAGCCCGCGTCCTCCAGCATGGCGGTCACTTGCCAGCACACCATCGGCTGCAGGACGTGGTTGATGGCCGCGTAGCCCATCGAGGCATAGGCGACGTAGAACGTGCCTTCCTCGATGCCGCGCAAGGTCCCGCGCGGGATGCGGAAGCCCAGCACGATCATCGTCCTGGCGTCCGGGGCGATGTAGCGGGGATCGGCGTACGGCGGGGCGCCTTCCCAGCGGTTCATGTCGGCAATGCCGACGAGGTCCGCCCCGGCGGCCTTCGCGTAGTCCTTGACCCTCTGTGAGGTCAGCATGGCTCACTCCCCGGGCTGCACGATGATGTGTGGCTGCCGCGGCGGGCGGCCCCGTCAGTACCGCGGCGGGACGGCGACCGTCATCAGGCGCGCCGGGGCCTGGCCCTGGCACCGCCCGCGCACGGGCCGGTCGGCCGGGACGTAGAAGGCGTCGCCCGCGCGTAACACACGCGGCTCCTGGCCCTCGATCTCCAGCAGCACCTCCCCCTCCAGGACGTAGCCGGCCAGGTCGGAGCCGATCGTCTCGTAGGCCGGCGCTTTGCGGGAGGGGCGGAACTCCTCGTCGAGAATCTCGCAGCGGATGTCGGTGCGACGTGGGAGCACGAGGATGTAGCGGCGGGTGGCGTCGGCGACGTGGCGCATGTCCTCGCGACGGAAGACGGGCTCGTCCGGCGCGGCGCCGACCTCGGTGAAGAAGCCGGCGAGATCCTCGTCCAGGGCGAGCAGGAGCTTGCGGAGGGTGGCAATGGTGGGGGAGATGCGGCCAGCCTCGACAGCCGACACGTAGCTGGAGGCCACGCCAGCCTGGGCAGCCAGGCGGCGCATGGACAGGCCCTGCTGCTCGCGCAGTGCGCGGAGCCGGGGCCCTACCGCGGCGCCGGGTTCGAGCGGCGGCGTGTCCTGCACAGTATAGTCACCAAGCGTTCACTATAACGAACACACGGCGCGGCGTCAAGACACGCGGCGTCAGTTGGAGTAGACACCCGTAATGGCCACGACGACAGGGATCGCGCGCCCGCCGCCCGTCACGACCTCAAGGCGGTCCAGCACGGCCTGCGCGCCCTTGGGGTGCTTACACTCGCATTCGGCCTGGTAGAGCCGCACCTTGTCGTGCGCGCCGTTGGGCCCTTCCCAGGCGACCTTCGCTTCGGGCAACGGGCCCAGGGTCCACCAGTCGGCGACCTTGCGCCCCACCTGAACCGGCACTTCCTCCGTCACGCCGTCCTGGTAGTGCAGCACGTAGGTGAAGGCGAGCCCGCTCGAGGGCGCCCAGGTCGCAGTGTGCAGGAAGTGCAGCTTGCTCAGGCGCTGGCCCACCGGGATGCTGACGCGCTCGGGGAAGGGCACGTTGGGGCTGGGGCCGCCCTTGAGGATGACGCAGGACTTGCCGCCGTGCTGGGCCGGGTCGAGAATGCGGAAGGGCACGCCGTTGATGCGCCAGTCGCCCACGGGGAGGTTGCGCATGTCGTTGGGGCCCTCATCGGTCCAGCCGCCCTGCTTGTCGTCGGGCTCCTCGTCCACGAAGCCCCGGTTGGCGACCGGCGCGAGGTCCACCGGGTGGAAGCCGACCCAGTCGGCGCGGGTGGCCGCGCCCGCCCTATCGCCGCCGAAGGCGCCCCTGATGGCCGCGCCCGGTTCGGTGGCGGCGTGGAGTGTCACCTGCGCCTTCGCGCAAGCTTGCCGCAGCTCCGCCGGGCTCACCCCGTCGGCGATCAGCAGGAAGGCTTCCCACGTCACGAGCAGCCGCGTGTGCTTCGCGTCGCCATCGAGAGGCAGGGGGTTATCGAAGATGTCGCGGGCGGTGAAGCGCCGCACCGGCAGGGGCAGCATCACCTCGGCGCCGTCCTGCTTCAGGAACATCGGGCCCCACGGGATCAGGATGAGCCGGCGGCCCTGCTGGAACAGGCACGCCTGCAGGTCGCCATGGAGCTTGAGGTCCCCGAGGTATTGCGCCGTCTCCAGGTATTTTGCGAGTGTGGCCTGCGCGGCCAGGAAGGCCAGCGGAGTCTCGTCATACTCGCCGGTGTGCGAGTCGTACTCGGTGCCGCCGTGGAAGATGTGGAACGAGTACTTGACGTCCTCGGCCTTGTGGATGGTCAGGACCTTGAAGTAGATCTGGGCCTGCTCGATGGGGTCGGTCGGGCTCTGGCCCGGAGCGTAGCGGATGTACCGCGTGTGCGACGGGTGCCGGTACAGCGAGGCGGGCGGGGACACCGTGGTCTCCGAGTTCCACAGCGGCAGCACCTTGCCGTGCTCCTGCATGATGGCCCGGATCTCCTGCATCCATTTGCGCACGGTCAGCTCTGTTCCGGCGCCGACCCACGGGCCGAAATGGTACAGGTGCGAGGAGACGGCATCCTGGTAGTCCAGCGCCCCCAGCGCGAAGGTCCGGCGGTACCACGAGTAGCCCATGCTCCCCGGCGGGCCGCACGTCCCCACGACGGTGCAGCCCGGGTCCACATCCTTGAGCGTTCGGTAGGTCGCCTGCAGCAGCGCCACCCATTTCTCCGGGCAGTCGCGGTACTGGTAGTACGGCTCGTTGGTGACTTCCCAGCAGCGAATGCGGCCCTGGTAATGCGTCGCCAACGGGCGTACGTACTCGTCCGTCCAGACCTTGATGTACTCCTCGAAGGGCTGCTCCTTGAACATGGCGCTGAACCACGGGGCCGTCCAGCCCTCGCTGAGCGAGTGGCAGCCCCAGAAGCCGAACTTGCCGTGGAAGTCGCACGCCGCGTCCACGCGGTCCCAGCGGACCTGGCCGCGTTCGGGCAGGATCGTGCCGATCTGCGTGTCGCCGATGGCGCAGTGGCAGCGGTTCCACTTCAGGCCGATGCGCTTCGCAAGCGTGCCCAGGAAGTCGCCGCCGCCGAGGGCAGCGCCGAAGACCGACGTGGGCCGGGGGCCGGTATCCGGGATCGGCGGCAGGGCCGTCAGCACCAACTCCCGCGTCCCCTTGACCTCACCGGACGAGTAGCTCAGGTCCATCCGATACGAGCCGGCCAGCGGGAGCGTGACGGGGAACTGGATCGCCGCGAACCGTCGGCCCTGGTTGGTCAGGACATAGTCCCGGCCGGGCAGGGACCGGCCCCACTGGTCAGTCAGGCGGCAGGACACGCGCACGGTGCGGGCGGTGTCGTCGGTCGCGTGGACCTTGAGCGTGACGGGCAGGGCCCGGCCGACGAGCGCGTAGCGGCTGGCGCGAGCGGGCACGAGCGTGAAGCCGTCGGCGATGACATCGGCCAGCAGCGAGGCCAGGATGCCGCGCTCCTCGCGCGACTGGTCGAAGCCCACGGCCGGGTAGGCCTCCGGGCTGCGGCGCACGTAGCGGAACGCCCCGCGCCACTCGTCGCCGGGCTTGAGGTTCAGTACGCTCACGTAGCGGCAGACGCCGCCGCCCTTGCGCTGGTCCTGGAAGAGCCAGTCGGGCCCCGTCGCCGTGCCGCACTGGAACTCGCGGAAGTCGTGGGCGGGGCCGGAGATGATGCTGTAGGCCGAGGTGCTGGCGGGCAAGTCCGGCAAGGGCTCGACCATGGCCTGGTTGATCGAGCATGTGGCGATGAAGGGGGGCTTGAAGGCCTCCTGCGGGGTGTAGAAGCCGACCTCGCCCTTGAAGTCCTGCCGGGCGCGCACCGTGAACAGCAGCCACGCCTCATCGGGCCCGACAACCGCCTGCTTGATGACTTCGCCCCGGGGGGTGTCGTACGTCAGGACGGTGCGGGAGCCGGTGCCCTCCCGGCGGTCCTCGCGTTTCGGCGTGCCCCCGGCCAGCCAGCAGTAGTCCCGCGTCGCCACGACCTGGTCGCCGTCGCGCAGGACGAACTGGTTCTTGTCGTCAACTTCCACCCGCAAGGGCCCCAGACCGGCCGAGGCAGGCATGGGCTTGACGGGCGTGGCCGGGCCAAACACTTCGAGCTTGCCCGGCAGCGGCGGAACCTTCGGCAGTAGGTTCGGGTCGAGGGCGGCGACGGCGCTGCCGGGCGCAGTTGGCGGCGACGCCTGGGGCAGCTTCAGCACCCACGTGTAGTCGAACGTCGCGCCGGCGTTCGTGCCCATGCCCAACACGATGCGGTAGCAGCCCCGGCTCGTGTCCTGCCGGCGGTAGTCCTGAAGGTGGACCCCATTGGAGCCGGGGAAGTCCTGCCCGGTGAAGGTGAAGTCGAAGACGTTGCGGGGCGACTCGACGCGCCAGGACTGCAGGCCGAGGGCGATGTTGGTCGGGGTGTCTTCCGGCCGAGGGAGCTTGCCCGCGAGCTGCTTGCCGCCGGGCAGCGTCGCCGTCCACTGCGCCTGGTCGCCGCCGGTCAGTATCGCCTCGGGTACGAAGAAGCCGATCTCCCCGAAGCCCGGGTTGGGCTCCATCTTCCCGGTGCATTGCATCGTGATCTCATTGGGGGTGAGGGTCAGGACGATGCGGCAGGTGCCGGCGGGCTTGTCGCTGCGGCCGGTGGCGCGGCGGAGGTAGCGGGTGTTCTCCCAGGTCAGCCGCCGGCCGTCGAGCAGCTTCTCGTCGGTGAAGCGCAGCAGCCCGTCCTCGTTGCGCCGGAAGTTGAAGCCTTCGATCAGCTTGCCATCCGGCTCCTGGACGGCCGTGTAGAGGTAGAGGCCCTGGATGAGCGGCTCGCCGCGGTAGTGGATGCCGCTCGGCGAAAGGCCCGTGTAGTAGAGCCGCAGGTCGCCGACGTCGAGCCGCTGCAGGGCCTGCTCGTCGGCGGCGTGGCCGGGGAGGGTGGCGGCCGGCAGAAGGCAGCACAAGGCGATGAGGGTGAGGCTCGCTCGGTGACGCATGTCGGGCTCCTTGCGCGAACTGGCCGACAGGTTCCGCCCACCGACGGCCGGAACCTTGTTCGGGCCGGTCGCGCTCGTGCTGCGAAGCGGCTCGGGGCAGGTTCGGCGCTTGCGTCCGACGAAGTCTCTCACACTTCAGTGACCGAGGAACCCGCGATGCAGATGCTCGCTGCCGCGCTCGTGCTTTGCCTGCTCCTCAGCAGCCTCGCCGTGGCCCAGGGCACGCTCCCGGCGCCGGTGGACTTGCCGGCCCCGCAGCCGGCTGTCGAGACCCCCGGCGCGGCCTACACGCCGCCGGTGACAGACGCGGCGCCGCCGGCGGGCGTGCCCGTGATCTACGAGTACACCCATGAGGCCCGCCCGGACGAAAGCTGCTTCATCGTCGGCGAGGGGTTCAGCGAGAAGACGGAGGCAGTCATCTGGGGGCGCGACGCCCGCAACGCCGGCGGGGCGCAGTTCAAGTGCAAGGTTCGCTTCTTCACGAGCTCCTATCTTACCGTCACGATCCCCGAGAGCGCCTATGACGGGCCGTTCTTGCTGTGGGTGAGCAACGAGGCCGGGTGGTCGCGGCCGGTGCGGCTGAACGTGCCGGAAGTGTGGTTCTGCCGGCAGCCGGCGCAGCCGGGCGGGGCTCTGCACTGCTACGGCACGAGCCTCGGGGCGCGGGTGACGGGCGTGCTCGCCCAGCCAGGGAAGCCGGGCCGCTGGGTTACGCTGGAGAGCGAGAATGGGCGCTCTGTCGTCGGCAACCTGCCCGATGACTTGCCTGAGGGGACGTACCGACTCTGGCTGCATCGCGCAGTAGGCGGGGAGTATGGCTGGAGCGACCCAGTGGCCATAAAGGTCGCCAAGCCCACTGCTCCACCCGCCGCGACAAAGCAGATCGCGGCCCCGGTGGCGGGGCAGCCTCCGGTGGACCTGCAGCAGGCCGTTGACCAACTGGCCGCGGCCGGGGGCGGCAGGCTGGAACTCGCCGCGGGGACGTACTCCGTGCGCGGGACGATCAAGGTCCCGGCCGGGGTGCATGTGCACGGCAACAGCGAGACCGTGCTCCAGATGGTGCACGGCCAACCGACCGACCTCAAGTTCCCCACGTCCAGCGTCTGGGGGCAGGGCGTGGGCGGCATTCACACCGTCGGCGACGAGATGGAGTACCGCCTCACCGTCCCCGCCGCCGGCAAGTGGCAGGTCTGGCTGCGCTACGCCACGGACATGGCGCCGTGGGGCCAGGACGGCGTCAGCGGCAAGCACAGCCTGCGGGTGGACGACGGGGCAGCCGTGCCGCTGGACAATCTCCCCAACACCGGCAGCTTCGGCACCTTCAAGTGGTCGCGCACGGCGCAGCTCGACGTGACCAAGGGTGAACACCGGCTGACCTGGCGCAACGACAAGGGCGGCGGTATCAACCCCGATGCCTTCGTGTTTGCCCTTGATCCGAACTGGCAGCCGGATGAGAAGGCGTTCCCGGAGCCATCGGGCACGCTGGTCGTGCAGCAGGCCGAGGCGGTCGTGCGGTTCGCTTCGAAGGACGGGTCGCTGCCGGGTGGCGCGGCCCCGGCGGTCTGGCTGGCGGGCGACGGGGCTTCCCTCAGCGAAGTGACCATCGTCGGCAACCCGCAGGTCGCGACGGGCATCCTCGTGCAGAGCGACCAGCCGCTGCGCTGGATCCGCGGAAACACCGTGCATGAGTGCGTGGTGCGGGACCTCCTGGGGCGCGGCAGCAACAGCGGCGTGAGTCTGGTGCGGGCCGAGGGAGCAGTCATCAACAGCAACCAGCTTGAGGCGCGCGCGCCGCTGCTGCTACAGGGCCTCCGGCAGTGCCGACTCAGCGAGAACTGGCTGACGCCGGTCCGCCGCTATGGCGACCCGGCCCTCGCGGCGATCCTCGGCTCGCAGGACACCATCGAGGAGTGCGTCATCGAGAACAACAAGGTCGCCTCGCCGCCGGACTCGGAGGCCGGCGGGCCGGAGGTCATGCGGCTCATCTGGCTCTCGACCGGGCATGGCTCGATCACCCGCAACTGGATCGCGGGCAACGGCGTCCACGCGCGCAACCAGGCGGGGGCCATGCGCTTTGGCGGCGTCGCCGGGCGCGAGCAGAACGTCGGCGAGATGATCCTGTTCGAGGCCAACCACCGGACGATGTTCCACGGCCAACCCGTGGCCGCCGACGCGACCAGCGTCACGCTGCCCAAGACCGTCCCGGCGACGCCCGACGAGCGTCTCGGCTCCGTCAAGCGCGAACAACTGGCCCACGATGCGGCCGGGAGCGAGACGCCCTTCTGGCCGCCGGATATGGACGATGGCACCGTCGAGCCGCCCATTGACCAATACTATGTGTCGGTCTTCAAGGGTGTCGGGCAGGGGCAGACGCGGCGGGTCGTCAAGCGCGAGGGGGAGAAGCTGCTGCTCGAAGCGCCCTGGCGCGTGCCGCCGACCAAGGACAGCGTGATCGTCATCGGCACGGGCTACTACCGCAACCTCATCGTGGACAACTACACGCCCGACGGCATGACCGGCATCCAGCTCTGGATCTCCTGCTTTGAGAACATCGCCAGCGGCAACACAATCGAGCGGATGCGCCGCCCGGCGTTCTACCTGTACAGCAACGCCACGACACTGGCCAGCTCGATGCCGCGCACGTGGAACCGGGGCCTGAGCCCGCTGTTCTTCAACCTCATCGAGGGCAACCGCACCGACGAGTGCAGCGCCGGGGCGCTGGTCACGAGCGGCGAGGACGGGAAGCTGCCCGTCGAGTTCCCGCGCGCGCTGGGCAACGTGCTGCGGCACAACTCCTTCATCCGCAACCGCACCGAAGGGGTCGTCATCACTGCCCGGGATATCAAGGCGGGCGACACGTCGCCGGCCATCGCGGGGACCGTGACGGAGTTCAACGTCGTGCGCGACGCGCCGGTGGCATATCACTCGGGGTTGCAGAGCGACGTCGCGCTGTTCCGGCGCAACCATGCGTACTTCTGGACGCCGATGAACAACTCGCCCGACCCCTACGTGGCCTTCCAGGTGGATCGCCCGCAGGCGCAGGTGGTCATCGAGGAGAACACTGTGGAGGGGAAGGTCGGCGAACTGAAGCCGAAGGATGTGGTGGAGGTCAGGAAGCCGGAGTAAGTAGACCGCTCAGACACAATCGAGCGGCCATCAGCAAGGAGAGGACCGAGCCAGTGAAAACATCCCTTGTGCATGTCGGAGTAGTGCTGCTGGCGCTGCAGCTTGGCGTCGCGCAGGCCGCGCCAGACCAGTCGCCGGCGGCGCGTCGCCTGGCGCTCATCCAGCAGGCCGACAAGGGCGCGGCCGCCGTGCCGGCCCTGACCGCCGGCCTGCAGGACGAGAACCTCGTCGTGCGGCGGACGGCGGTGCGGCTGCTCATTGACGTCGGCGCTCCGGCGCGGCCGGCGTTGGTGGGCGCGCTCGACAATGCCGACGCCCTCGTCCGGCGCGCGGCGCTGTCGGCCGTCTGCGACCCGCTCACGGCGGCGGCCCTGCCCTCGCTGAAGAAGGGCCTCGCGGACACCGACGCGCTCATGCGGCTGGCGGCCGTGCAGTTGCTCGTGCAGCTCAAGCCGCGCACCCAGGAGATGAACGACCTCCTGGAAAGGGCGAGCAAGGATGAGGCGCAGGCCGTCCGGGAAGTCGCGGCCGCGGCGGTGTGGCCCTTCTTCAAGGAGACGGTCTCCATCCGCGACCGCAAGGACTGGGACCACGACATCAAGGTGGCCCAGGAGCTCCCGTTGCCGACCGAGGGCTGGCGCTTCCAGACCGACCCGAAGGCCGACGGCCACCTGAAGAAGTGGTACGAACCGGCCTTCAACGACGCGGCGTGGCTGGCGATCAAGATCGGCTCGTCCTGGGAAGAGCAGGGCCAGGCCTACGACGGCGTGGCCTGGTATCGCGGGACGTTCGACCTGCCGGCCAAGCCGCAGTGCCTGGCGGTCGAGATGGCCTTCGGGGGCGTGGACGAGATCGCGTGGGTGTGGATCAACGGCCAGTACGTCGGCCAGCACGACCTGGGCACCGAGGGCTGGGACAAGCCCTTCGCGCTCGACGTGACCCCGGCGCTGAAGTGGGGGGAGAAGAACCAGATCACCGTGCGCGTGTATGACAGCGCGTACGCCGGCGGAATCTGGAAGCCCGTCACCATCCAGGTGCTGCAGTAGGAGCGATCAACATGAACAAGCGACCACTTCTCATCGCCGCTGCTGTCGTCTCCCTGCTGCTCGCCGCCGGCCTTGTCGGAGCGGCCGAGGGACCGTGGCAGCAGCTCTATGCCGGTGAAGAGGCCACGGGCCCCAATGTCGTGGCCCTGTGGCAGTTCCAGCCCGGCCAGGAGTTGAAGGACAGCTCCGGGCACGGGCACGACCTGAAGTTGCGCGGGGACGGCCGCGTCGTCAAGGAGGGCCCGCTCGGCGGGGCGCTGGAGTCCTTCCCGGCCGGCACCGACAACGACAAGGCCCAGGGCGCGGAGGCCAAGGATGCCGATGCCCTCTCGCCGGCGGGAGCCTTTACCCTCGAGGCCTGGTTCATGGCCAAGCCCGAGATGGAGAAGCATCCCAGCGCCTTCCTGTTCGACAAGAAGTACTTCATGTACGCCAAGGATCTCCCGGAGGCCAACACCGACTACTGCCTGTACATGACGCGCAGCGGGGCGAACAAGCGCCGCTTGATGGTTTCCCTCGGCTATGGCAAGGACTCCGACTTCATCAGCGGGCCGGAGATCGAAGTCGTGCCCGGCCAGTGGCTGCATCTCGCCTACACCTATGATGGCGAGGGGCGGTCACGGTTCTTCCTCAACGGCGAGTTGATCGGCAAGGCGGTCATCCCGGGCCGCGGGTCCATCGCGCCGGGGCGCTATGCCCTGACCATCGGCGATCGCTTCGGCAGCACTCACAACGGCTTCCCCGGCTACATTGCCCAGGCCCGGCTCTCCAACGGGATCGTGCCGTACTTCACGGGCGGGCTGGTAGCCAACGTAGCCGGCGGGCGCACGACCTTCATCCGCATGGAGCCCAACGTTTCTCTGGGCGTGACGCTCACGAATGACACCGCCATGCCGCTCGCCGGGGGCAAGGCCGAGGTCGTCTTCGGGACGCAGAAGCAGCAGATTGCGCTCCCCGAGTTGGCGCCCAACGCCGAGCAGAGCGTGCCGCTGAAGCTGAACACGTCGCTCAAGCCCGGCACGTATGCGCTGAAAGTCACTGCCTCGGGCATGTCGGGCGGCAGGCCGCTGCGGGTCGAGAAGGAGATCCCGATCACCATCGTCCCGCGCCCGCTGCCCAATCAGATGCCCGTCGTGATGTGGGGGGGCGGCGACATCGAGAGTCTGAAGGCCTTCGGCTTCACGCATCAGCTCACGTCCCTCGTGAATGACGCGACCGTCTGGCAGGCCGGCCAGCCCGTCCCATCGCTGTCGCCCTCGGGCATCGAGGAGCGCGGCCGCATGCTCGACGACCTGCTCAAGGCCGGGCTGCACGCCTGCGTCTACACCTACCCCGGCTCGTGGGTCACGCGCGACGAGAAGCGGCACGAGCAGTATGGCCGCGTGGACCGCACCGGCGCCGTGCGCAAGACCGACAATGTCTGCGGCAACTTCCCGGAGGTGCGACAGTTCTGCTACAACATCGGCGCGTCCATCGGGCAGACGTTCGGCCAGTACCCCGCCCTCGACGGCGCCCTGATCCACTCCGAGGTGCGCGACGGCTCGGACCTGTGCTTCCACGAACATGACAAGGCGGCGTTCCGCCAGGCCGCAGGCTTTGACATCCCCGAGGAAGTGATGGGCAAGAACGGCCTCAACTACCGCCGCATCAAGAACTTCCCGGCCAACCGCGTGGTCAAGGACGACGACCGCATTCTCACCTTCTACCGCTGGTTCTGGAAGGATGGCGACGGGTGGAACCCGCTGCACTCAGAGGTCAGCCGGGGGCTGAAGACCGGCGGGCGCAAGGACATCTGGACGTTCTTCGACCCGGCCGTGCGCGTCCCGGACATCTGGGGGAGCGGCGGCGATGTGGACATCATCTCCCAGTGGACCTACTCCTATCCCGACCCGATCAAGATCGGGCAATCCACCGACGAGTTGTTCGCCATGGCCGAGGGCAAGCCCGGCCAGCGCGTGATGAAGATGACGCAGATCATCTGGTATCGCTCCGGCACCGCGCCCAAGTTGCCCGAGGACGAGACCCAGCGCGCCGCCTGGGAGAAGGAGAAGCCCGAGGCGCCCTTCATCACCATCGCCCCGGACCACATGCGCGAGGCGTTCTGGTCCAAGATGTCCCGCCCGATTCGCGGCATCATGTACCACGGCTGGGGCTCGCTCGTCGAAACCGGCACCACCAACAAGGGCTATGTCTTCACCAACCCGCGAACGCAGGAGGTGCTGACGGACCTGACCCACCGCATCGTGCAGCCGCTGGGCCCGACCCTGCTGCAAGTGCCCGACCGCCCCGCCGACGTGGCCATGCTCGAGAGCTTCGCCTCGCAGATGTTCGCCGGGCGCGGGAGCTACGGCTGGAGCCAGTCGTGGGAGGCCGACGTGCACCTGATGCTCCAGTGGGCGCACCTGCAGCCCAAGATCCTGTTCGACGAGACGGTCGTCCGCGACGGCCTGGACGCCTTCAAGGTCCTCGTCATGCCCAGCTGCGACGTGCTGACCGAAAGCGTGGTGGCGAAGATCAAGGCTTTCCAGAAGCGCGGCGGCCTCGTTGTGGCTGATGAGAACCTCTGCCCGGCGATCCTGCCGGACATCGTCATCCCGACGTACAAGCGCGTGGGCAAGGCGGACGAGGACAAGGCGAAGCTGCAGGAGATGGCGGCGTCCTTGCGTGAGCAACTCGACCCCTTCTACACGCGCTACGGCGAGGCGTCCAACGCGGACCTCGTCCTGCGCTTCCGCCGCAGCGGCGCGAGCGACTACCTGTTTGCGCTCAACGATAAGCGCACCTTCGGCGACTACGTGGGCCACCACGGCAAGGTGATGGAGCAGGGCGTGCCGAACGCCGCGGTCGTCTCCGTGCGGCGCAGGGGCGCGTTCGTCTACGATCTCGTGGGTCATCGGGCGGTGGCGACCAAGGCCACGGCGGCCGGCCTGCAGTTCGACCTGAGCCTCGGCCCGGGCGATGGCCGCGTGTTCCTGCTCACGAGCCAGAAGTTGGCGGCGGTGCAAGTCGCCGCCCCGGCGAAGGTGAAGCGCGGCGGGACGGCCGACGTGACGGTGACGGTCGCCGACGCCAAGGGCGCGCCCATTGGGGCAGTCGTGCCGGTGCGCGTGGAGGTCCTGGACGCCAAGGGCCAGCCGGCGGAGCTCAGCGGCTACTATGGCGCGAAGGACGGCAAGCTGAGCGTGCGGCTCGCGATCGCGGCCAATGACGAGGCGGGGACGTGGACGATCAAGGCGACGGAACTGGCGTCGGGGTTGAGCAAGCAGGTAAAGGTGATCGTGCAATAGGCTGAACCGACGACCCGTGAACACGACGGCCTCGCCCTCACCGGGCGGGGCCGTCGGCCTGCTACTTGAACTCCTGCGACAACTGCCGCGGCGTGTACTTCACATGGCCGTCCAGATACAGGATGTTGCTCGAGGCGTACAGCCCCCCGTGGATCTTCTGTGAGGCCGAGCTTTGGTTGCAGTTCCAGTCGGACCCCAGGAAGTAGTCCGCGTCCCAACTGTCGTCCATGATCCGCGTGGTGTTGCCGCAGCGACTGGCGTAGAACGAGCGGTCAATCCAGCCCCACCAGCCGTTGGCGGTGGTGGGGACGGGCGCGGTGCTGGGCAACTGATCGAAGCACCAGTAGTAGTAGGTGATGTTGCCGGCGGCGCGGTTGGCGGCGGTGTCCTGCAGGTAGTCAATGCCCGTGCGGGGAGCGGACGGGCAGTAGAAGATCCCCATGTTCTTGATGTACGGCCACAGCTCGGTCACAAGCCGCAGGTGCGGGTTGCTGATGTGGTCATCCACCGGATAGCAGCCGTCGTAGTCCTGGGCGTACATGTTGCACGCCAGGCCGATCTGCCGCAGGTTCGACAGGCAGGTCGTCCGCCGGGCGGCTTCCCGCGCCCGGGCGAACACCGGGAACAGGATGGCGGCCAGAATCGCGATGATGGCGATGACCACCAGTAGCTCGATCAGCGTGAAGCCACGGGTGCGAGGCATGGTCGTCCTCCAGGTCGGCGCTTACTTGTCGTAGCGCGCCAGATAGGCCTTGATCCAGCAGGTGCATTCCGGCGGGTTCGGCACTAGCTGCAGATAGCGCCGGAAGCACCGCACCGCTTCCTGGCTGTTCTTTGTCACATTGGCGTGCAGTGTGCCCAGCGACAGCCACGCCGAGGCCAGCGACGGGTTGAGCTGCAGCGCGGTGGTGTACTCCTTCAGCGCCGCCTGCGTCTGCTTCTGCCGGGCGCAGGCGCGGCCCAGGTTGTAGTGCGCCCCGGCCGACTTGGGGCTCAGGTGCACCGCCGTGCGGCAGACCCGCATGGCTTCCGTCAGCCGGTCCTGATCCACCAGCGCCGACCCCAGGTTGATGTGGGCGCTGGCGTTCTTCGGGTTCAGGCCAATGGCCGTGCGGAAATGCAGGATCGCCTCCATCGGCTTCTGCTGCGCGTACAGCACCACGCCGAGGCCCACATGAGCGGTATCGTTGCGCGGCTCCTGCACCACTGCCTGGTGGAACTTCGCGACGGCGCCGGCCAGATCGCCCCGGCCGTAGAGCGCCGCGCCGGCCCGGCACAACTCCGCAACGGACTCCGCGTACGCCGCGGTTGCCAACAGCCCGGCCAGGAGCAGCACGCAGGCCCTACGGCGCCGCCTCATACTCCACCACCAATTCCGCCGGGACTTGTCCTTCACGACTGATGTAGTTGGCGCCGTCGCAACTGGTCGGGTCGAGCATCAGGGACAGCTCCGTCCTGCCGGCCAGGTCCACCTTCAACTCGCGCTCTTCCCACGCGTCGCGGCCCACCTTGCCCAGGCGTCCCACTTCCGCGCCGGGTTTGGGCCGGTCCTTGTACGTCACCTTGTTCTCATCCCACGGCTCGTCAATCACGCAGATGCGGCCGGAGTCGTTGCTCTCGGAGGCCTCACTGGCGGCGGTGTGGATGCGGAACCTGACACTGACAATGCGTCCGGGCACGTTGAGCGGGAACCGGAGCAGGCCGATGTTGTGGCTCTCGTCGCCCATGGTCGAGTTGCCGCCGTCCACGAGCAGGTTGGCGCTGTGGCCATAGTTCGTCGTACCGGCTCCGGCCGACACATAGGCATCGGCGAGGGCGCGGAAGGTGATGCGGCCGCGCGCGCCGAGGTACTCCACGGCGGCCTCGCGCTCGGTCTCGACCGTGCCGTCCTGCCGCACGAGTTGGACCTTGAGCGCTCCGGAGACGGGCGCGCCCTTGCGGGCCACGGTGAGCTTCACCGTCTGGGCGGCCTGCTCGTTGGTCGCCAGCTTGAGCGGGAACGAGGCCGGCGTCACGGCCAGACCGTCGGGCACGGTCAGCCTGACGGTGCCGACAAAGTCGCGCTCCGTGCGGTTGCTGAACTCGACCTTGCCCTCGGCGGACGGCTGCGGGTCGGACACGCTGAGCTTCGGCACGGCCGTGCCGATGTGCAGCACGCGCTCGCGGATGATCTGCACGGAGTTGAGGATCGGCATCTGCTCGGGCGCGGGCTCCTTCGCGGCGCCGGCCAGCTCGATCTTCAACTCGTCGTCCACGCGAATGCCCTTGAACTCGCGGACGATGACCGCGCGCGTCTTGCCGGCGGCGGCGAGGGCGTCGAAGCCCTGCTCGACTGTCTTGCCTTGCAGCTTGATGTCGAAGGCGCGCTTGCCGGGCGCCGGGTTGTCCGTCTCGGTGAAGCCCAGCCGCACGGTGTATTCCGCCGGGCCGTCCAGCGGACCGACCAGCGGGACGGTCATCGCGGCCAGCCCGCGGCAGCCCGAGGCGTAGACCCACGGGAGGTTCGTGCCGGTGAACGTGGATGTCTCGGACGCCGCGCCGAACACGCCGCCGCCCTTCACATAGCTCACGGTCGGCTTGAGCGAGAGCGCCATGCGACCCCAGGGCCGCGGAAAGCTCAGCCACAGCGTGCCGTCATCGGCGCGACGATCGCCCGGCGCCCCGAGGTTCAGCGCCACCTGCTTGACCGGCAGGCAATCGCCGGCGGTGGAGAACGTGCCCCAGGCCTTGTCGGTCTCGCGGGGCTTGAAGACGGTGGTGCAGTGGATCGAGATGAGACAGATGCAGCCGGAGCTTGCCTCCGGCACGACCAGCAGGCCGTTGGCCGGGATCATGTTGATCCAGCAGCCGGGCCGTTGGCCGCCGAAGTTCTCCGTGCCGTTGTCGCGCAGACGGTCGTAGTAGGCCAGCGACCACGAGCGGTAGTACAGGCCATTGGGCGAGCCGGAGATGCAGCCGCAGTGATGGCCCGGCCGCTCGAACTGCCACGGGGACTCCATGCCGGTCAGCGGGTGGGGGCGCATCTTCTGCTGGCCGGTCTTGAGGTCGAAGGCCCACGGCTCGGCAATGAGTTCGTCGCCCACCACCAGCGGGCGGATGCGATAGCCAATGGCCTTGGTCCACAGCAGGGCGCCGTCGGCTGCCGAGAGCACCGTGGCGCGGCGCGCACCATACTCGCCGCCGAGGAACTGCGGCCAGTAGTGGCCGTCGGCATGCGCGCCGCAGAACACGACGACCCCACGGGTGGCGATCGCGATGAGCACATGGGGGCCGCAGTCGGTCAGATCCACCGGGCGCTGCCAGACTCGCTTGCCCGTTGCGGCGTCGAGTGCGGTCACCAGGCGGACATCGGCGCTGGTGAGCTGCTTTTCGGCCTCGGCCGCGCTGATTTTG
This sequence comes from uncultured Armatimonadia bacterium, assembly GCA_964653205.1. Classification (GTDB taxonomy): domain Bacteria; phylum Armatimonadota; class Zipacnadia; order Zipacnadales; family UBA11051; genus JAJFUB01. Next base: position 34,600 of record CAZZDO010000002.1, read on the forward strand.
CCGGTCGCCATGATCTCCTTGATCTTGTCCTGCAACGCCTCCGTACGTTGGGCCGGCGTCACGGCGGCATCCGCGCAGAACAGCCGCCCCTCACTGAGGCAGATCGTGTTGTTGCGGATGCGCTCGCCCGCGAAGGTCCAGCGCCCCTTGCCGTTGGCGACATCGAGGGCAAAGATCAGGCTGCTCTCCTGCCCCTTGCGCGACACGCTGCCGTACAGCGTCTTGCCGACCAGGGCGAGCCAGCCCCACTTCGGGTCGCCCTCGCCGGGGGTCGGCGGCAGTTCGTAGGTCTGCATCGTCTCGCCCGTCTCGGCGCTCAGGCGCAGGCACTGCTTGCCGACCGCCACGAAGAGGCTCTGCTCGTCGCAGACGATGTTGCTCGCCTCGTACACCATGCCCACGCGGTACGCCCCCGGCAACTCGCGTTCCCAATACGGCAGCCCGTTGTACGCGTCAAAGCACATGATGCGGTTAATGCCCTGCAAGTACACCCGGCCGTTGATCGTCAGCGGGGCGGCGTTGCCGGCGTGGCGCGAGGGCACCTTGTCCGGCCCGGGCTCACCATACCACAGCACGCCCAGCGGGCACTTGAGAGCGGTATCGGTACTCGAGGCGGTGTTGCCGGGGTCGCCGTACTGGTGCGTCCACTGGCCGGCGCCGGGGAGAGGACCGCGCGTCCACGTCGCCCACAGGCCACCGGCGGTGCTGACCGTCGGCTTGCCCATCTCGTCGCTGCTGATGCAGCCCGTCAGGGCAGCGCGGGTCACTTTCGCCTTGCCCGCCTGCCCGAGGCACAGCACGCCCCCGCACGGCTTGAGGTGGCCGATGATGTCCGCCTGTGAAGTCGGCAACTCGCCAGTCGTGAGCGTCTCCTCCGACACGATCAGGTTCGCGAAGTAGTCCGCATACGGCAACGGACCGTCGGGCCAGTGGTCCACCGTCACGCGTGTGCCATACACGCCCGCGGCCGCCAGCGCGTCCCGCGACTGCGCCACGCGCGCGGGGTCGCTGTCCACGCCGTAGATCGTCAACTCCGAACGCTTCGCCAACTCGCAGGCCAGACGCCCGGTGCGGCTGCCGAGGACGAGACAATAGCCGCGCTTGACGCCCGAGAGCTTCAGGATGCTCTCGGCGGCGGCCTCGAAGACGGGGGTCATCGCGTCGCGGGGAAAGCCCTGTAGGGCGGAGGTCTGTAGGGCGGGGACTTGTACCCCGCCCCCCGCCGCGAAGCACACGATGGCCCCGCCCGCGGTGCTCACCAGCAGGCGCTTGTCCGCCACCGTCAGACCCCGCGCGACGCCCTGCAGGGCCCCCGACCACAGCTGCTCCCCGGTCTTCGCGTTGAGGGCCAGGACTTCGTTCTCGCCGCCCGCGAACAGCGTGTCCCCGGCGACGATCATGGTCTCGAGCTTCTGGCGCTCGAAGCGGAAGCGCGTGCAGGCGTCCACGTCGGCCTGCGCCTGTTTCTCGTCGGCGTTGATGGCGTCGAGCTTCTGCTGGTAGTCGGCGGGCTTGGGGCGTATCTGGTTGAGCGCAGTGCGGCGGAAGCGGGAGTTGATGAGCCGGCGACTGGCCTCGGGGTACTTCACGCGGTCCAGGGCCGTGATCCCGGCATCGTTGAGCATGTAGGAGGTGTCGGCGGTGACCAGCAGGCGCTTGCCGGGGAACCAGGCGAAGCCCTGCGCGCCGGTGCTCTGCTCGTAGCCGATGATCTGCCCCGTCCCCCCGTACAGCTTGTCATCGGCCAGCAGCGCGTACGTCCCGCCGACAACGCCGTAGTTCCAGCGCCCGTCGCCGCGCTGGTAGAGGAACTTGCCATCGTCCCGGTTGAAGGCGGCGGGGAGGCTGCGGCCCGAGGGCACATACAGCGTCGTCTTGGAAGCCAGCAGGTAGCCCTGCGGCGAGACATTGCCGGTGCCGCCCAGTTGGTCGTCCACGGTGTCGTTGGTCCACAGGACCGAGCCGTCGGCGGCGTTGGCCGCGCCGATGTAGACCCGCTCGCCGGGGAAGATCCCTGCGGTGTAGTAGACGACGCCGCCGTCCACGATGAGCCCCGTGCGCACCGGCCACATCGAGATCATGCGGCCGTGACCCAGCAGGCGCTCGGGCGTGGGCCCGACGAGCCGCTGCCACACGAGCTTGCCATCCGCGGCGCTCACGCAGTAGAGGTTGCCGTCATCGGACCCGAAGTACAGGCGGCCCCCGTCGTAGACGGGCGCGAGGCGCACCGGGCCGTCGGCGACGAAGCGCCAGCGCACCTGCCCGGTCACGGCATCCAGGGCGCAGACATAGTTGCCCGTCGAGGAGCCGTAGAAGACCATCCCGGCAGCGGCGGTGGTGTAGAAGGCATCATCGAACTTCGCCTTGGGGGGCTCGAGCACGCCCTCGACGGGGACAGGCTGGGGATCAGCCCAGGCGGCTTCCGGAGGGGAGGGGGGCTGATGCAGCCAGTGCGGGGACAGCGGCAGGGGGACCTGCTCCCCGCTGACCCCGCTGCGCGCCATGTCATGCTGATAGGTGGGCCAGTCCTCAGCCCAGCCGGGCGACGTTAGAACCAGAACCAGCGGCACGACCGCAGCCGACAGCAACGTCCTCACGAAGCGTCACCTCCGGTGACGACAGGCCGAGTGAACTCCTTCTCCGGATTCGCCGAACGATGCCGGTATCCTGCCCCCCGGCAGGACTTTCTGTCGGCGGGGGCGAACTCGCTATGAAGCCGCTTCACGTGGTGATGCCATGAATCTGCGTTCCACAGTGCCGTTCCTGTCTCTCCTCTGGGCCGCGACGCAGGTCTGTTCCTGCCCGTACTCCATCCGCGACTCCGGGTTCATCATCCGTGATCCCGTGCCGTACCGGCTGATCTGGCTCAGCCACGGCGCCGCACCCGAGGCCCTCGCCGCGACGCAGTTGGTCCACGACAAGATCGCCGCGCAGGTCTTCGACGAGGCCAATGTCCGGCCCGAGTTGCTCGACACCAAACGCGAGCCCCAGCATCCCCTCCGCAGCAAGCTCGAAGCGCTGGCCACCGCGGACGGGCAGGTCTTCCTCGCCGCGCCTGACGACCGGGTGACGGAGCCGCCACTCTCGCCCTCCAGCATCATGGAGAAGGCGCTCACCGAGATGTTCCAGCAGACGGTGGACTCCCCCAAGCGCCGGGAGATCGTGCAGGACCTCATCACCCACTGGTGTGTGGTGGTTGTTATCGAGGGCGCTGACCCGGCGCAGAGCGCCGCCGTCGTGAAGGCCGCCGCGGCGGCCGCCGATCAACTCGTGGGCTTCAAGCCCGAGATGGGTGACCCGATCCAGGCGGCGCCGCCCGTGATCCGCGTCCGGGCCGATGACCCGGCCGAGCGCATCATGCGCTGGAGTGTGGGGTTGGAGGAGGGCGACCCGAAGGAGACCCGGGCGGCGGTGCTGTTCGGCAAGGGGCGGCGCGTTGGGCCGGTGCTCACCGCGGCGCAGGCGACCGAAGGGCGCTTCCTCGAGTTATTCCGTTTGCTCGGCAAGAACTGCACTTGCACCGCCGACCCCACGTGGCTGCTGGGGCCGGCGCTGCCGCTGAACTGGGGGCGCGACCTCCGCCAGCAGGTCCGTGTGGCCCTGGGCTTCGACCCCGACAACCCCAACGTGGCCGCGACGCTGTCGGGAGCATGGAAGAACTTCCGCGCCCGCGACTCGGCGCTCGTGCCGGGCGAGACCGTGCCGGACCCGACGACAGGCTACATGGAGTTCAACCTGCAGCAGGAGGCTACGCCGCCGACGCAGCAGGCCGACCCCGATGCGCCCCGCGACGGCCAGCAGGGCATGAACCTGGAGCGGCGCAGTTGGCGCGCGGCCGCGGTCGCCGGCGGGGCCATTGCCGTGGTCGCTCTCGGCGGCTCGGCTCTCGTAGCCTGGCTCAACCGGAGGCGCGCCTGATGTCCCCCTGGCTCCTGATGCTGCGTGAGATGCGGCTGCGCTGGCTGAACTTCGCGCTGGCGCTGCTGGCCGTGGCCGGCGCGGCGGCGCTGGTCGTGGCGCTGGCCGGCATGGGCCGCGCCGCCAACGTCGAGACCAAGCGCCTGATGCGCAACCTCGGCTTCAACCTGCTCGTGCTGCCGGGTCAGGCCGACCTGGCGCAGTATTGGGCCACTGACACTGTCAAGGGCGACATGCCCCAATCCTACGTGCAGAAACTGGCGCAGACCCGGGGCATTGGGGCGGACCACTACGTCGCTACCCTCCAGCAGCGCCTGTCGTGGCGCGGCCTGCAGGTCGTGCTGACCGGCATCCTGCCCGAACGCAACGCCGTGGACGCCGGCGACAAGGCCCCGATGGGCTACAGCGTCGGACCCGGCGAGTGCTTCATCGGCTATGCCATCGCCAAGGCTCTCGGCCTCAAGGAAGGGCAGGAGATCGAGATCGCGGGGGTGCGGCTGAAGATCGCCCGCTGCATGGTCGAGGACGCCAGCAAAGAGGATGTGCGCATCTACACGCACCTGATGGACGCCCAGAGGATCCTGAAGCTGCCGAACCGGATCAACACCATCCAGGCGCTGGGGTGCCTGTGCAAGGGCGGGGAACTGGAGATTCTGCGCGGCCGCATCGCCAAGGTCCTGCCCGACACGTATGTCACGCAACTCCAGAACATCGCAACCGCCCGCATGCAGACGCGGCACATGGTCGAGCAGAACGCGGGGGTCGTGGTGAGCGTCGTGGTGCTCACCGCGGCGCTGTGGGTGGCGCTGCTGGCCTGGCTGAACGTGCGGGAGCGGCGGCAGGAGATCGGCGTCATGCGCGCTCTGGGCTTCGGATCGTGCCACGTCGCTGTGATGTTCCTCGGGCGGGCGGTGCTGATCGGCGCGGTGGGGGCGCTCCTTGGCTTTGCGGTGGGCACGTGGCTGGCCGGCCAGTATGGGGCCGACATCTTCAAGCTGACCTTCGCCAAGGTGAAGCCGGCGATGGACCTGTTGCCCCGGACGGTGTTCGGGGCGGTGCTCATCACGGCCCTGGCCAGCCTGCTGCCGGCGATGATCGCCGTGACCCAGGACCCGGCGCGGACGCTGACGGAGGAATGACGTGATCCGACTGGAGCAGGTGAGCAAGCAGTTTCCCGGACGGCGGGGGCCCGTGCGGGCGCTCGACGGCGTGGACCTGCAGATCGCGGACGGGGAGTTCGTGGCGGTGCGCGGCCCCAGCGGCAGCGGGAAGTCCACACTGCTGCTGACCCTCGCCGGCATGATCCAGCCGACGGCGGGTACGGTCACGGTCAACGATCGCAGCCTATACGCCCTCAGCGGGCAGGGCCGCTCGCGTTTCCGCGCCGAGAACGTCGGCTTCGTCCTCCAGATGTTCCACCTGGTGCCGTACCTGAACGTGCTGGAGAACGTGGCGCTGCCGGGGCGGCTGGTGCGCGTAGGCGCGGACGTCCCGGACGCACGATGTCGCGCGCGCGGACTATTGGAGCGCTTCGGCTTGCAGGACCGGCTCGAGCACACCCCGGCGGAGCTGAGCACCGGTGAGCGCCAGCGGACGGCCATCGCCCGGGCGCTGCTCAACGATCCGTGGCTGCTGCTGGCCGATGAGCCGACCGGCAACCTGGACACCGAGACCGGCGCCTCCGTGATGGACTGCCTCACTGAGCTACATCGCGCGGGGAAGACGATCGTGCTGGTGTCGCACGACCCGGGGGTGGACGCGCACGCCGGGCGGGTGCTCAAGCTGCGGGCGGGCCGGCTGGAGGGGTCTGTCCCCGCAGGGGGCTGACCCCGCAGAAAGGCGCCGCAGAATGGGGTCAGCCCCCTGCGGAGACGGTGCGGCCGTCTCCTCCGGGGACAGACCCCTGATCGCTACTGCGGCGCGGTCATGACCAGCCGCCCGTGCTTGACGCCGCGCGTGCTGATCAGGTTGTCCGCGATCTCCCGCACCCGCGCCGAGGCCCCGGACAAGACGATCACCTCGACGCAGTTGTGGTGATCCAGGTGCACATGGGTGCTGCAGCGGATCGCGTCATGGTGGTCGTGCTGCAGGTCCGTCAGGCGGTCCTCCAGCAGGCGCGAGTGGTGGTCGTACATGATCGTGACGGTCCCGATGACGTTGGCGTCGGGAAGCTGCACCTGTTGCTCGACCAGGTAGTCGCGAATGACGTCGCGGATCGCCTCGGAACGGTTCTGGTAGCCCGCCTGCCCGATCCGCTGGTCGAAGGCGGCGAGCAAGTCGCCGTCCATGGATACGCTGAAACGCTCCAGGTCCGCCATGTCGCTCACGTCCTTATCGGGTCGTCGTACCGCCGCAACGGAGTATTCGGCGGGGGCCTGCCCCACACCTTGCCGTTCTGACGGGTAACGATGCGCACCGGCAAACGTAAGCAACCTCGGAAGCCCCTCCTGGGGCGCAATCCCATCCACTATCGGCACATCACCGACGGGGGGATCAAGGGCGGGCCGTTCGGCGGCTCCAAACGCGAGCAGCGCCGGCGCGAACGCCGCCGGCAGCGGCTGGTCATGCGGCACGACGGGGGCGATCGGGAGTGAGCATGACTGCCCGCGAGCGAGTGCGGATGGCCCTGCGCCACGAGGAAGCCGACCGCGTGCCGTACAACCTGCGGCCCTCGCCGGAGGCTGTGGCGCGCCTTCGGGGAGAAGCGGGCCCGGTCGAGTTCGCGGATCACTTCGAGCATGACGTCCGCTATGTGGGGCTGGCCCTGCCGGAAGCCTCCGGCGAGCCGGGCGACCGCACGCCGCTGCCCACGCCCGAGGCCATCGCGGCTGTCGCCGAGGCGGCCGCGCGCTTCCACGAGCGCGGCCTGGCCGTCTGCGGCGCGTACTTCTGCGGCGTCTTCGAGCAGGCCAAGCATTGGATCGGCGACGCCGAGACGCTGATCGCGCCTCACGACGACCCGCGCGGCTTCGCGGCGCTGCTCGACGAGATCACCGAGTGGAAGAGCGGCCTGTATGGCGCCTACGCCGCGAGCGGTGTGGACCTCGTCTGGATCGGCGATGACCTGGGCACACAGCGCTCGCTGGTGATGAGCCCGGCGCATTACCGCCAGTGGTATCGCCCGCGCCACGAGCGTATCATCGCCCACGTCCGCGCCCGCGGCGATGTGAGGATCGCGTTCCACTGCTGCGGCCATGTGACGCCGCTGATCCCGGACCTGATCGAGATCGGGATAGACGTGCTCGAGGCCGTGCAGGCCGAAGCGATGGACCTCGCGTTCCTGAAGCGCGAGTACGGCCGCGACCTGGCCTTCTGGGGCGGGGTGGGGGCCCAGAGCGTTCTGGCGCGCACGACGCCGGAGCAGGTCATCACCGGCGTGCGGGAGACGCTGGCGATCATGGCCCCCGGCGGCGGCTACCTCGCGGCCCCCTGCCACACGCTGACCGATGAAGTCTCCTGGGAGGCCATCGTGGCCTTCCACGAGGCGGTGCGAGAGCACCGGTACTGATGGAGATGCCTGGTGGAGAGTCGTGGGGTGTCAGCTTCGCTGACACCCCACGACTCTAATCCTGCTGCCCCCCCAACGACCGCACTCCCCTACTCCACCGTCACCGCGTCATACCAGACCGTCGCCTCGCTGTCCACGTTGTACAGGTAGATCGCCACGCGCGAGACATCATCAGTCACGGTGAACGCGCCGGCGTAGTCGTTCCACTGGTCGTCGGGCAGCTTCGAGGTCTTCTCCATGTAGACGTACCGCTCCGGGCCCTGCTTGCGGAAGAGCACCACCGCGGGCGCGGCGCGGCCGGCCCGTCCCGGCGTCCGCTTCATCTTCACGTGCGCCACACCGGTGTCGCCCTCGCGCACCGGGATGAACTGATCGGCCTCGACGAAGGCGCCGGGCTTCCCCTGCAGCTTCAGGCACACTTGCCCCTCGGCCGCCCCGCCGTCCATGCTGGCCATCTCCCCATTCTGGAAGCTCCACGCCCCGGGCCGTCCGGCCGCGCCGGGGTTCTCAAAGCCGCCGTTGAGCACCAGTGGCCGCAGCGTGAAGCCCTGCGTGTCGGTGACGTTGCCCGACACGATCGCGGCCTGACAGGCGACGGGCGCGGCGATTGCCGCCAGCGCCGGGGCCTCGATGGTCAGCTTCGTCTCGCCCGTCGCCGCGACGCTGAAGGGCCGCTTTGTCTCAGGCAGGGGCTCGCCGCTCAGTATGACCGTCCCCTCGCGGGGCGTGTGCCCCACGTTCCGCAGTGTCACCTCCACCCGCTGCCCACGCAACTGCGCCGACACCTCGAAGGGGCTGGTCACGAGGACCTCCACGGGCCGCCGCACGGCACCCTCCTTGATCTCGAAGAGCACGTGGCCGGTGCGGCAGCGCCGTTCGGCATTCGCGGCCACCTGCAGCGGGACGGCAGTGGCAACGGACCCGCCCGGGGCGACGGTGACGTTCGTCGTCGCTGCCGTGACTCCGGCCAGCGCTGCCTCGATCCGCAGCTTGCCGGTCACGGGGCGGGCTCCCGGGTTCGTCACGGTCACGGCCAGGTCGCCCCGCTCTCCGGCCACGAGGGACGTCACGACCGGCCGCACCAGGGGCTCGCAGCGCCCGACGAGCAGCACCGTGCTCGCCTTGCCGGTCGGTGCGGTGAAGGCGGCGCCCTCCGTCCCATTCCGGACCTCCAACGGGCCCTCGCTGCCCTCTACGTCGAACATGTAGCCGCGCACTTCGCCCGCCGGCACGTCACGCACCGTGACGGCCACGCCCGCCTTGCCGTCCATGTTTAGCAGGTTCACGACTCGCACGTCGTTGCGGTCGTCCTTGAGCACGTTGATCTTCGCCTGCACCGCCGGGTCGCTGATTGTCAGGCCGACGTTGTCCATGAAACGCGCGCGGTACAGGATCTGCTTGAACTTCTGCCGCAGGGCCACCAGCGGCGCGGCCCCCGTCGAGAATGAGTCATAGCGATTGCCGTGCAGATGAGTTTTCAGAAACACCTCGTCGGCGGAGACGCCGTACGTCCCATTCGCCACGCCGTCGTAGAGGATGTAGTCGGGGAACGTGTAGTGGAAGGCCTCGGGCGCAAAGCGGCGGTTCGCGCCCCACTGGCCCGGCTTCTTGGCCGATGCGGGCGAGATGAGGTTCACATCGGCCCACTGTCCCACCGCGTCGCCACAGCCTTCCATCGCGAACATCCAGTTGGGGTCGTGCTTGCGGCCCTCCGTGACCATGCGCTGCATGTCCCGCGTCAGCGACGCGCCCCAGATGCCGTGGTGCTCGTGCCCGTGGTTGGCGGCAAAGCAGAGGCGCTCCCCCGCGGCGCACGTCTCGTCCAGGTAGATGCCGCTCGCGCCATACTCGGCGCCGTAACGCTCCACGCACCAGCCGAACAGGTGGCGGTTCGCCCAGGCGTCGGTGTACGGGCAGGGCACGGTCCGCAGCCACGGCGTCCCGTAGCGCTTCGCGTCGTCCTCCGGGAGCTTCGTGTCGCCCGAGCAGACCCCGCCGTAGCTGCGGATGGCATAGTCGCGCCACTCGTCCCAGTCCCAGATCGGCACGCCGGCCGGCAGCATGCGCCGCGGGGTGGTGCCGACGCTGTCGCCGTCGCGGGCGTTCACCTTCCAGAACTGGCTGGACACATAGAACGTGATGTGCCCGCCCCAGCGCTGCACCTCGGCGATGGCGGCCTTGAACTCGTCCAGGCTGCCGAGCACCGGGTTCGGGTAGGGCAGCGAGTCGCAGTTCGACCCGCCGGTCATCTGCCCCCAGACCTGGAGGTAGTTCGTGCCCAGCTCCCGGGCGCGCTTGAGCGCCTGCGGCATGTCGCGGAAGGGCACGCGGCTGCCGTCGGCGCTGACTACCAGCCCGTACCAGCCATCGGCCTCGCGCACCCATTCCGGCGGCGTCGGGCGGTGCATCCACCCCTGCGCCCACCTGCGGTAGGCGTCGGCGGCCACATGCCAATCGCCCGTGTGCATGCCCGTGACCGCCGGCGGCGAGGCCCAGCGCTGGCCTGGCCGGACGTGGGCGAACTTCGTGAGGCTGAAGGTGAGCGTGCCGGTGTCCACCTGCGGGCGCGCGGCCAGCACGCAGCCCATCAGGCTGGGGTCGTGGCTGGACAGATAGAGCCCGTGGCCGGGCGTGCGTTCGTACAGGTCGAGCCACGCCGCACCGCCCCCGCAAGGATAGGGCACGCTCCCGCCGTTGGCGTTGACCGGGTCGGAGGTCTCCACCCCGCCCTGCCAGTTCGGCGTCATCAGCAGATCATCGGCCGACTGGTCGCCCAGCCGCACGCCCCGGACGCACGGGCAGACGACCTCGACGAGGTCGAGGGCCGAGGCATTGTCGAGCGTGAGCGTCCAGGTCAGTTCGCCGCCCTTGAGCGCCACCCGCAATTCGGCGGTGGCCTTGCCGGCGATCTGGTAGCGCGCCGTCAGGCTGGCCGGCCCGCTGTCCAGCGACACCAGGCGCATGTCCTTGGGCGGCACGGTCTCGGGTTGCGCCGCCCCCGCCGGCAGATGACGCAACTCAAAGGGCGGCGCGGCGGAGCCGCCGGTAACGCAGTGTACGCCCGTGCGCTTGCTCAGCAGGTCCACCAGCCCGCCGGTCGAGCGCAGGAAGGAAGCCCGCACCTCCCCATTCTCCAGGGCCACGAACGCGGACGGATCAGTCTGATAGCTGACGCTCGGGGCGCTGAGCGCCGGTCCGACCCCGCCCGCACCGGCCGACAGGCCTGCCTTGAGCACCAGGGATGAGGAATTGCCAGACGCAGTGGCCCCGCCGAACGCGTGCCAGCTTTGCCCACCGTCCACCGAGATACGGAACTCCACCTTGCCGCCGCCCGTTTCGGCGGGCCAACGCGCCTCCGGCCTGCCGGTTAGCCCCGGGACGGCCAACTGCGGCGTCACGGCCCAGCCGGCCCGGGCCGCGCTGCGGGACGTCGCCGCTGGCCCCATGCCTTCAGGCTCCGGGGCGTTCTCCGGCAGCAGCGCCACCTTGTCCAGCCGCGCGCCGCCATGCCAGTTGTGCAGCCACAGCAGGTGCACCCCGGCCGACAGGTCGTAAACTGGCCCCGCCACCCACACCCATCGCCCGGCGGTGCTGCCGTCGCAATCGGTGTGCCACTGCGGCTGCCCGTAGTCCAGCGACTCGCTGTGCACCCACCCGCCGCCCTGGGGGAAGAACCCTCGCACCCAGCGGCGGTAGCGCCCCGGGCGGGTGATGTTGACCGGGAAGAGCGCGCGGTCCACCTTGACGACACAGCGCCCGCCCGAGCAGTCCGCCTCGGCCACGCCCCCGGCCGGATCGGCCACGAGGTTCACCGCCGCTTCGGCCTCCATCGCCAGGCCCGTCCCCGTCCCCATGTCGAACCACTCGCCGAGCACGACCCTGCCTCCCACGACGCGGCACGCGGCGGTCTGAAGGGCCTCGAGAGGGAAGGCATGCTCCGTGGCCGTGGCGGCGGTGGCCGCCAGGCAGCACAGCAGCAGGGGCAGGACTTGGGGCCGGGCGGTACGCATGGTCATCACTCGCTCTCAGCGGCAGGCACGCGATTCCCCGTGGGCTTTTCTGTGGCGCCGCCAGGAAACCCTTCGCGGATTGGCCCGGCAGGGGCTCGGGCGAGGAAGGAAAGGGACTGGCCGACGGGGAATAACATAACTCTTCCGCTCAGTCATCGAGGAGGCGCATGTACATGAAGGATATCTCCATTGGTTCGTGGGCATATTCCATCGGGCCGTATGCCGATCATCCGGTGCCGTGGGAGGAAGTCATCACCACTCTGAAGGACATGGGCTTCCAGGGCGTGGAGTTGGGCGGCTTCCCGCCCCATCCCAATCCGGACGACATGCCGAACCCGGACCAGCGCGCCGCCTGCCGCGCGCAACTGGAGGCGCTGGGCCTGCGCTTCTCGGGCCTGGCGGCGAACCTCTGGGGCGAGCACCTCATTGACACCGACGACACCTCCGACTACCTGGAGGCCTTCCGCAAGAACCTGGACTTCTGCGTGGACCTGGGCATCCAGGGCATCCGCGTGGACACGGTCCAGCCGCCGACGATCTTCGAGACGGTAGACCCCGACGTGGCCCGCGGCAACGTCGTCCGCGCCTGGCAGCATTGTGCCCGCGCGGCCGGCGACCAGGGCGTCTACGTGACCTGGGAGTTCGAGCCCGGCTTCGCCTTCAACAAGCCCTCGGACATCATCCGCATCGTCGAGGAAGTCAACAGCGACAACTTCGGCGTGCAGTTCGACACCTGCCACGGGCACATGGTGGCGGCCGTCGGCGCGCGGCAGCCCGGCGAGAAGGAGACCCTCCCCGGCGGCGGCCTAGAGCTGGCCCAGAAGCTGCGCGGGAAGATCAACCACGTGCACCTGATCGATTCGGACGGCACGCTGCACGACGACGAGACCTCGACCCACGCGCCGTTCGGCGAGGGCGTGCTGAACTTCGACGAACTCATCCCGGAGCTGAACCAGAACCAGATGCCGCACAACTGGTGGACGATTGACCTGTGCTTCTGGCCCGACGCCTGGGACGTCACGCGGCAGTGCAAGGCGGCCGTGGACGTGCTGAACGCGAAGTACGGCGGGTAGCAGTCGGTGACAAGATTGGGGCGGGGTGTAGGAGCGCTCACCAGAGCGCGACCCGCCCGAACAAGGGAGAGTCCCGAGCCATGTCCAAGCCCCTCAACATTGGCCTCATCGGCTACGGCTTCATGGGCCGCGCGCACTCGAATGCCTACCGCAAGGTCAACAACTTTTTCGAACTCGAAACCCACCCCGTGATGAAGGCCTGCTGCGCCCGCAGCGAGGACACCATCAAGGCCTTTGCCGCCAACTGGGGCTGGGAGAGCGTCGAGACTGACTGGCGCAGGCTCATCGAGCGCGCCGACATTGACGCCATTGACATCTGCTGCCCGAACAACCTCCACCACGAGATCGCTCTCGCCGCCGCGAAGGCGGGTAAGATCGTCCTGTGCGAGAAGCCGCTGGCGATGAACGCCGCCGAGGGCCGGGAGATGACCGAGGCCGTCGAGCAGGCCGGCGTGCCCAACATGGTCTGGTTCAACTACCGCCGCATCCCCGCGATCTCGCTGGCGAAGCAACTGGTGGACGAGGACCGCGTCGGGCGCTGCTTCCACTACCGCGCCGAATACCTGCAGGACTGGACCATCAGCCCGAAGCTACCGCAGGGCGGGCAGACGCTGTGGCGGCTCGATGTGGACGTGGCCGGCAGTGGCGTCACCGGCGACCTCTTGGCCCACTCGATTGACACCGCCATGTGGCTCAACGGCCCCATCGCCAGCGTCACCGCCATGACTGAGACCTTCATCAAGGAGCGCGAGCTGCAGGACGAGCCGGGCACCGTCAAGCCCGTCGGCATTGACGACGCCTGCGCGTTCCTGGTGCGCTTCGCCAATGGCAGCATGGGGACGTTCGAGTCCACCCGCTACGCCCGCGGCCGCAAGAACTTCAACACCTTCGAGATGAACGGCGAGAGGGGCTCGGTGGCGTTCAACCTCGAGGAGGCCCACCGCCTGCAGTACTTCGACAACGGCGACGATGACCACGTGCATGGCTGGCGCAGCATCCTCGTCACCGACTTCGAGCACCCCTACGCGAAGCACTGGTGGGTGCCCGGCTGCGTCACGGGCTACGAGCACACGTTCATCAACGCGCTGGCGGACTTCCTGGAGGGGCTGCAGACGGGGCAGGGCACCCAGCCGGACTTCCGCAGCGCGCTGCAGACGCAGATCGTGTGCGACGCAGTGCTCAAGAGCGCGAAGACCGGGCAGTGGGTGCAGGCGTCATCGTGACAGCCGGCAGGGGCGTGCTGAGGCGAGGACTTCGCGATGCGTGCGTGGCCGCAAGAAGTTGCCATCAATGATTCGGTGTTCACCTTCGAGAAGATCCTGAAGGACGATTTCTTCTCGGTGAACGTCCTCTACAGGAACCAGGACGATGTGCGGTATGTCCTGAAGCTCTCCGACTTCCGCTTCATCTTCGGGGTGCTGCTCAGGCCGCTGGCAGTCCTGTTTTCACGTCGAGAGTACACAATCTACCGCATGGTGGCGGATATCGAGGGGGTCCCGGCCCTCGGTCCGCGCCACGGCCTGAGAGGCTACTTCCACGAGTATGTCGAGGGCAAGACCCTGCATGAGATCGCGAATGAGGGACGGACGCTGCCGGAGGACTTCTTCGAGAAACTGATGGCAGTGCTTGCGCGGCTCCATGAGAGGCGCATATTCTACCTGGACCTCAACAAGAGCGGCAACATCATCCTGGGCGATGACCAGAAGCCCTACCTGATTGATTTCCAGATATCCGTTTACATCAAGAAGAGAAGCGGCCTTGTCGGACTTTGGGGCGACCGGCTGCTTGCCTTTCTCATCCGCGAGGACATCTACCATCTCTATAAGCACAAGCGGTACTTCCAGCCCCACCTCGTGACGCCCGACGAGTTGGCCCTGGCCACACGCACGCGGTTCAATGTCCGGCTGAAGAGATACGTCGGGGAGCCGTACCGCGCAATCAAGAGGCTCATCTACCCCCATGGCAGCAATGAGATCATCTGGTACAGGTGGCGGAAGCTGAAGGACAAGAGCAGTCGCATGCCCTGATTCCCGCGGGAGACCAACACATGAAGACCGGCCTGAACGTACTGCTGTGGACCGCCGCCGCAACCGAAGAGCACCTGCCCCTCCTGGAGAGCATCAAGGGCTGGGGCTATGACGGCGTGGAGTTCCCGATGTTCGCGGCCGATTGCTCGCCGTGGGCGACGCTGGCGGCGAAGCTGGATGACCTCGGCCTCGACCGCACGGCCGTGACCATCGTGCCCGAGACGGGCAACCCGATCAGCGAAGACCCGGCGGTGCGCGCGGCGGGTGTGGACCACCTGAAGGCCTGCCTGGATGCCTGTGCGACGCTCGGGGCCGAGACGCTCGTGGGGCCGATGTACTCGCCCTGCGGCCGGCTCGTCGGGCGCGGGCCGACGGCGGAGGAATGGGGTTGGGCCGTCGCGGCGCTGCGCACCGTCACCGAGTACGCCGACCCGCTGGGCATCAACCTCGCCGTTGAGCCGCTCAACCGCTTCGAGACGTACTTCCTCAACTGCGCCGAGCAAGCCGTGCGGCTCGTAGACGAGGTCGGCCACCCGCGCCTGGGCACGCTGTACGACACCTTCCATGCCAACATCGAGGAGAAGGACCCCGTCGGCGCGGTCGCCGCTTACGGCAAGCGCATCGCCCATGTGCATATTTCCGAGAACGACCGCAGCACCCCCGGTGAGGGGCATGTGCCGTTCCCGGAGACCTTTGCCGCGCTCAAGGCCGTTGGCTATGACGGCTGGCTGACGGTGGAGGCGTTCGGGCGGGCGCTGCCCGAAGTCGCCGCGGCCACCAGCATCTGGCGCGACATGCTGGACAGTGAGGAATCCCTCGCCCGCCGGACCGCCGCCTTCATCCGCGACGGCTGGGCGGGTTAGCCGTGACTGTAGGGCGGGGGCTTGTACCCCGCCCC
>CAZZDO010000003.1:0-41182 GCA_964653205.1 uncultured Armatimonadia bacterium
CGATGTTGACCAGTTCAGCCAGGATGTCGAGCGGGATGAGTGCGGCCATGGCCGCGACCACGAGGCCGGTGACGATCGTGGACTTGTAGGGGGTGCGGAAGCGCGGGTGGACGGCGCCGAAGAAGCCGCTCGGCAGCAGGCCGTCGCGGGCCATGGCCAGCATCACGCGCGGCTGGCTGAGCATCAGCACCAGCAACACGGAGGTGATGCCTACGACCGCGCCGAGCGACACGACGAGCTGCGCACTCGGCAGGCCGACACTCGCGAAGGCCGCCGCCACCGGCGCATCCTTGTCGAGTTGGTCGTAGGGCACCATGCCGGTGATGACCGCCGCGACAGCGATGTAGAGCGCCGTGCAGATCACCAGCGAGGCGACGATCGCGATGGGCACATCCCGGCGCGGGTTCTTCGCCTCCTCGGCGTGGGTGGAGACCGAGTCGAAGCCAATGTACGCGAAGAAGATGATGGCTGCACCGGCCAGCATCCCCACCGGCACGCCGCCCCCGCCCGTCTGCCCCCAGACCACGTGGCCGAAGAGACTGAGCCCCGCCCAGCCGAAGGGTGCGAAGGGCCGCCAGTTCGCCGGGTTGACATAGAACGCGCCGACGCCAATGACCAGCAGCACGATGGCGACCTTGACGATGACCATGGCGGCGTTAAAGCGCGCGCTCTGGCGGATGCCCAGCACCAGCACCACCGTCAGCACGGCGACGATGAGCAGGGCGAAGATGTCGAAGTAGGTGCCGGTGGGCACGAGGCGGCCGGTGGCGGTGTCGAGGGCGAAGGGCGCGTCTTTCAGCGCCGGCCACAGGTGAATATCGAAGATGCCCAGAAAGTTCTGGAAGTACTTCGACCAGCCGTGGGCCACCGAGGCCGAGGCGACCGTGTATTCGAGGATGAGGTCCCAGCCGATGATCCAGGCGAACAGCTCGCCGAGGGTGGCGTAGGCGTAGGTGTAGGCGGAGCCGGCGACGGGCGCCATCGAGGCGAATTCCGCGTAGCACAGCGCGGCGAACACGCAGGCCAGCCCGGCGACGCAGAAGGAGACGATCAGCGCCGGGCCGGTCTTGTCATGGCCGACGAGGCCGACGAGAACGAAGATGCCCGCGCCGATGATGCAACCAATGCCCAGGCTGGTCAGCGACACCGGCCCCAACACGCGCCGCAGGCGGTTGTCGCTCTCCATCTCCTCGTGGAGTTGCGTCAGCGTCTTGCAGCGGAACAGTTGGCTCATCAGGACCTCCTTTGGGAACGGCGCCTACCCCCTCCGCTTCGCGGCGACCCCTCCCCGCAGGGGAGGGGTAAGGCAGACGGCCCCGCTCACCGACCACTCAACCACGCCTCACCCCGTGTTTCTCCATGATCCTCAGCAGGTTCTCGCCCAGGATCTTGCGCTTGTCGGCTTCGGGGATACGGGCGTACATGATCTGACCGAGGCCCCACGAGATCGGCAGGTCGGTCAGGTCCGAGCCGAACAGGATGCGGTCGGCGCCGTAGAGCTTCACGTACTCCTCAGTCTGGTTCCACGCCAGCAACGGGCAGGTGCAGATGAACAGGTTGTCCACTTCGCGGCACACGTCCACGAACGCCGAGGTGGCATGCCCCGCGATGAAACAGGCGTTGGGGTAGCGCCGGCACAGGTCGCGAATGCGGTCGGGCCCACCCCAGGTGTGGCTCAGGATGATCTGCCCGTGCTCATGGGCGAAGCGGCAGGGGACTTCGACCAGCGGGCCGCTGGAGGGATATGTGTTGTACGAGTCGAGCATCAGCTTGATGCCTTGCATGCCCAGCGAGAGGCCGCGCTCCAGCTCCTCCAGCATCGCCGCCTCACCGTAGTTGGGGTTCACGAACGTGAAGCCGACGAAGCGCCCGGGATAGGCTTGCAGCATCGCGGCGACTTCATCGTTCGAGTAGTCGTTGTCGCCCATGATCTGCATCCCGAACACGCAGCAGGTGGCGAGGCCGAACTTGTCCATCTCCGCGACGAGGTCGGCTGGCGTGTCGTTGACGACATGGTAGGGGTCGGCCCAGCCGATGTGGCCGTGGCAGTCGTAGAACTTCTCGTCGCGGAAGCTCTCGCGCAGACGCACCTTGCGGTGCAGCGTGTCCTGCGGCTCGGGGAAGTCCACTTCGTCCACGAAGGCGAGGTTGGCGTTCCAGCCCATCATGCGGCGCAGGTTGCCGCCGGCGATCTGGGCCAACTCGTCGTCGGAGAGGTCCGAGTAGTTCAGTTGCATCAGCGGGGTGCCGGGGGTGCGTTCGGGCAGGTGCGAGGCCCACACGAGGCGTTCGGCGCCCCATTCGCGGCAGATGAACTCGATGCGGTGGTGCAGCCAGACGGAGGACAGGTCCAGGTGGAGGTTGGGGCAGGCGTTGAGGGCCTCGTACAGCGCGCGCTGGCTGCGGTAGATGCGGTTCTCGCTGACGATCACGGGCATCTGCGGGTGGCGCTTGCAGAGCGCGACGACATCGCTCCAGTCGGTGCGGTCGCTGTAGCCCTCCAGGTTGCTGTCGGGCGACAGGAACAGCGGCACGCGGGCATGGGCGAGCGGCTCAAGCAGCTCGTCCGTTGCCCATTCGGCCAGCGGCAAGAGGAAGTGCTTGTAGAACAGCCAGACCGCGCCGACGCCCGCCGCGCGCATCTGGGCGAGGATCTCCTCGGCCGGCGGGAACTCGCGGCTGCTGGGCAAGAGTAACGCCCAGGCCGGGTGCAGGCGCGGCTCGTCGCGGGTCACATCGAGGATGCGCTGGTTGCCGAGCATGGGGTTGGTGCCCACCGACATGCTGTCGAGCACCAGCGCCTCGTGGATGCCGTAGTGGTCCATCTCCGCGAGGAGCCGGGGTGCGGTGCAGGGGTGATGCGGCCCCACGCGCAGGGACTGGCCGAGAATGCAGCAGGCGTCGAAGGTGGTCATGTCAGGCTCCATGGTACGGTCATCGCGTGGGTGGGTTCGTCCTCGAACCCACACGGATGCGGGTTCGAGGACGAACCCGCCTACGCGGGAGTGCCATCCGTCCACCGCCGCTCCCCCCCGCTCAGCATGTCTCGCTCGAGCTTCACCGCGCCGTACGGGCTGGTTAGCTCCACAGTGCGGATCAACTCGCCGTACGTGCGCGGCAATTCGCCGTCTTCACGGAAGGATTCCTGCACGGACAGGCCCGCGACTTGCGCCGGATCGTCAAGCAACACGACACACCAGCCGCTGAAGAGGAGGGGCTGGGTGATGACGCCGCGGTCCTCGGCGATGAGCGGGAGGCTGACCTGCAGGCCGCGGTCGGTGCGCTCCAGGCGCGGGGGGAGGGTGACGATGTTGCCCTGCTCGCGGCGCTGGGGGTTCGGGTCGTCCTCCGGTGCGTCCAGCACGCGGCACTGCAGCGGGTGCAGAGCCACGGCGCAGTCCGGGTAGACGAGCACGAGCCAGTCGGCGGGGGCCGAAGTCGGCGCGCCGTCCCATTCGTGCCCGCCGAGGAGCACCCGGCCGCCGCCGTGCGCGAGGCGCCAGCGGTCTTCGAGGCGGACGGTGGGCGAGTGCAAGTGATGCACTTCGCGGAAGATGATCGCCGCACCCTCGTGCTGGTGGGCGGCCATGATGACCTCGGGGTGGAACGAGACGCGCTTGAACAGGTGGCGGCTGGCATAGTCCCAGATCGTCCCGGCGGCCTCGTGCTGCCGGGGCGTGCCCTCATCATCCACCGTGGCCCATTCCAGCACGCCGTAGTCCTGCCCGGGCACGATGAGCGAGGCGGGCTTGCTCTGCCACGCCAGACCCCAGCCGTCGTGCGAGGTCGCGTTCGCCATGATGGGGTAGTGGCTGAGCGTCCCCAGGCGCGCGTGCTCGCGGATGTGGCTGACGCTCCAGTGGTCGTCGAAGGTGCGCTGGCGGCGGGAGCGGGGGACGGGCTGCACGGCGGGCGTGTAGCTGTAGCCGGTCGCGCGGGCGAGGACGGCCAGGGGGGCATTGGCGTCCTTCGGCTCCGCGCCGTCCACCAGTTCGAGCAAGCCCCACGGGACTTCCAGGTCGCACTTGAAGTTGTAGCCGCGGATGCTGGGGACCGCGTCGAGGCCGTCGTGGAAGGCGGCCCATTCCATGAGCCCGTCGATCATCGCGCGGGTGCGGTCGTACAACTCGCCGCGCTGCTCCAGGAGCATGATGAGCAGGCCCATCTCCGCGATGACGCGCGTGTAGACGGGCGAGTGGTCTTCGCCCCAGCCCATGCCGCGGCGCTCGACGTAGTCCAGGAAGCGGCGGCAGAAGTCGCGCGCCTCCTGCTGGATCGCGTCGTCTCCCAGAATGTAGCCGGTGACGAGCAGCATCGCCACATCGCCCAGGCACTTGTTGGGGTAGAAGAGGCTGGGGCTGTCGGCCATGTGGCGGAACCACGGGGCGACGGCGGCGAAGATCGCGCGCAGGGCCTCGGCCTCTTCATCCGTGAGCTGGTCGCGGTGGTTCAGCCACGCCAGCGACAGCGGCAGGCAGATGAAGAACGAGGCGTTGGTGTCGCCGATGGCGGGGTCTTCGCGATACCACTTCAGGCAGCCGAAGGTCGGGCTGTCCGGGTCGGTGTCGCGCTGGCCGCGGAGGGCCGCGCAGATCAGCGCGAAGTCGGGGTCCTTCTCCCCGCGCACGAGGCCCTGGTACAGGTGGTGGGCGGTCGAGACGCAGTTGCGCGTGTCGGTCAGGTGGGCGATGTTGGCGACATGGGGCTTGCCGCCGCGGGCGAGATAGACGGTGCGGTCAATGGGGTCGGACATGACTACTCCTACTGTTCTTCCTGCACATGGGGCCGCGTGGGCGGGGTACGAGCCCCCGCCCTACAGGGCACGGCCCCCTTGCTGCAGGGCTACTTCGCCGTCCAGAACAACCGCACGTAGTCCCGTGCCACGATGAGGTCGCGCAGCGCCTCCGGCGCCTGGCATGGCGCGGGGGCCTCGCCCCGGATCGCCTGCAGGTAGTTGCTCGCCTGCTGCCGCATCGCCCCGACCGGGGGCATGACCGGCGCGACCGTCACCGGCTCGGCCCCGCCGCCCGGGTCGCGGAAGAACGTCACCCGCCCCGCCTGATTGAGCACTACCGGCGCGGGCAGCTCTACGCGGATCCACCCGCGCTCGAAGCACACCAGCGCCACCTCCTGCCAGTCGCGGCTGGAGCTGAAGGCCTGCATCTCGATCAGGCCCGGCACGCCACCGGCGCTGCGCGCCACGAACAGCACCCCCGCCGGGTCGGCGTGCGTCACCTCGTAGTCCTCGCCCAGCAAGTACCGCAGCAAGTTGACCTGGTGGATGTAGTAGTTGACGAAGCGCACGTAGTCGGCGAACTGATCGGGGGTCATGTCGCCGGGCGGGGGGTCGCTCTGAAGCGGCGGCAGGGCCTCGTCGCTGCGGAGCAAGTCCACGAACCCGCCCGCGATCCAGTCCCCCGGCGGCATGGCGATGCGCACGTACGTCATCCGCCCGAGTTCGCCCGTGGCCTTCAGGCGCGCGATCTCCTCGACGGCCCGCATCGTCGCCGGGTCGCTGCGCTTGTGGTAGCCGACCATGATCCACGTCTTGTTGCCCTCGGTGGCGGCCACAATGCGCTCGGCCTGCTCGACCGACGAGGCCAGGGGCTTTTCAATGAGAATCGGCAGCCCGGCCTCGGCCAGTTCCGTGAGCAGGACGCCATGCCGCGTGAAGGGCTGGATGCACACGAGGGCGTCGGGCCGCTCGTGGTCGAGCAGGTCCCGGTGGTCGGCGTAGACCCTCGGGACGCCATAGCGCGCGGCGACCTGCGCGGCGAGGCCCGGCCGCAGCTCGGCCAGGGCGATGACTTCACAGTCCGGCAGGGCGGCGTAGTGCTTCAGGTGGGCGCACTGGCCCATGCTGCCGGTGCCAACGAAGGCGAGCTTGACGCGATCCATGAGGTTCACCCGCGAGCGTGATGAGGTTGCAGGACTCTGCTTCGCGGGGGGGCAATATTCCTGCAACGGAAAGGCCGGCGGCCCCTACGGGGCGCGCGCCGCGGGGTATGGGGAGGGCGTCGGGTTCCGTGGGCTGCCGCCCACGGCTACATACGCGGGCGCCTTCGGCGCCGTCCCTGCCCGGATGGGTTGGCAACGAGTTCCCGCCGTTTGCCCATCGAGTTCGCATCACTGCCTGTGCAGCGGGGCGTTGCCGTAGTCGTTGGCCTTGCCGTGGTCGTCGCCCTTGTCGTCGCCCGTGTCGTTGCCGTTACCGTCGCCGCTGCCGTTGTCGTTGTCGTTGCCCGCGAAGCGGGCCAACGTACGTAGCCGTGGGCGGAAGCCCACGGATCGCGTCGCCGCCATTCACACCCGCGCCCCGCAGGGGCCGCCGGAGGGGGAACCATGGCTGGGTCCTTCACATGTCTGCGCTATCATCTCATCTTCAGCACCAAGGACCGCCGCCCTCTCCTCGCGGCCGCGGCGCGACCGCGCCTGTTCGAGTACATCGGCGGTATCCTGCGCAACCGCAGGGGGCAGCTCCTGGCGGCAGGGGGCACGGACAATCACGTCCACCTGCTGGCCATCCTGCCCAAGGACCGCAGCGTCTCGGACATGCTGCGGGACATCAAGTCGAACACGTCGCGGTGGCTGGGCGAGACCGCCCCGATGGCGATAGGTTTCGGCTGGCAGGATGGCTATGGGGCCTTCACCGTCGGGCGCAGTGAGATCGAGGGGTTGATGCGCTACCTCGCCAGCCAGGACGAGCACCACCGCGAACGCACCTTCGAGGAGGAGTTCGTCGCGTTCCTGGAGGACAACGAGGTGGAGTACGACCCGCGGTACATCTGGCAGTAGGCCGGCGGCCCCTACGGGGCGCGCGCCGCGGGGTATGGGGAGGGCGTCGGGTTCCGTGGGCTGCCGCCCACGGCTACATACGCGGGCGCCTTCGGCGCCGTCCCTGCCCGGATGGGTTGGCAACGAGTTCCCGCCGTTTGCCCATCGAGTTCGCATCACTGCCTGTGCAGCGGGGCGTTGCCGTAGTCGTTGGCCTTGCCGTGGTCGTCGCCCTTGTCGTCGCCCGTGTCGTTGCCGTTACCGTCGCCGCTGCCGTTGTCGTTGTCGTTGCCCGCGAAGCGGGCCAACGTACGTAGCCGTGGGCGGAAGCCCACGGATCGCGAGGCCCTCACGCCCCCGCCCCGCGCGCGCCCCGAAGGGGCCGCCGTGAAGGGGATGGAAGGGGCCGCCGGAGGTATTCGCCATGCGCACGCTGATCGTCGCCACCGCTCTCCTCGCCGCCGTCGCCGCCCACGCGCAACTCGTCAACGGCGACTTCGAGCAGGCCGTGCCCGCCGGCAAGCTCTCCGACGTTTGGACGGTCCAGGGCGATCTACTGCCCGCCAACTGGACCTACAACACGCAGTACGGCGGGCCGGTGGGGCTCGTCGGGGAGGCCCACGGGGGCAAGTACGCCCTGCACTTCGCCGCCAGCAAGCAGAGCAACGCCCACGTGCTCGGCGCCACCTTCCCGGCCAAGCCCGGTGAGGTCTAGGAGCTGTCCGGCTGGGCGAAGGACGGGACGCTTGATCTGACCTTCTACGAGTACGGGGAGAGCAGCAAGTGGCTCCGCACGACGCCGGCCGCCACACGCGTCCGAGCCGGCAACACGTGGGTCCACGGCGGCGGCTATCATCTCGTGTCCGACCCGCAGGTGACGCAACTCACGGTCGTGCTTTCCACCGACCGGGGGGGCGTTACGGCGGATGACATCGCCTTGCGAAAGGTGGAGCGAAACGCCATGTCCGGCCCGGACGTCGTGATCGAGAACAAGGGGTGCAAGCTGACCCTCGCCGCCGACGGTAGCGCGAAGTCGTTCTTCGACAAGACCCTCAACGCCGACCAGCCCGTGGGCGCGGGGCGACCCTTCATGCTGGCCAAGCAGGGCGGCTGGAGCTTCCCCGCCAGCGGCCTGAGCCGGCAGGGCGACATGCTCACCGTGACCTTCGGCGACGGCAAGGCGAAGGCGTTCGTGCAGGTGCAGACCAAGCCGTACTTCCTCGGCTTCATCCTCACGTCGTCCGAGCCGAAGCTCGACGCCATCACGCTCTTTGATTTGCAGCTCCCCAAACTGGCGACCCTAGGCGGCGGCCTGGGCGCCACGTACAACGACCAGGTCATCTGGTGCGTGCAGACGCTGCACTACGACGGCCAGCAGACGGCGCGGCAGAGCGACGAGAAGAGCATGAACCTGTTCATTACCTACCCGGACCTGAGCCGGCCGCTGTACGGCAAAGACCCGGTGCGCGGCGGCGCCTTCCTGACCTGCCCGCGCGCGCAGTTCTTCCCCGTGATGAACGAGATGGAGCGGACGTACGGCCTACCGTCGCCACAGCTTGAGGGCAAGCCCGGCAAGCTGTCGTCGCTCATGAAGCGCTCGTACCTGTTCATCACCGACCTGTCCGAAGCGAACGTGGACGAGGTCATCGGCTACCTCAAGCGCGGGCACTTCGGCTATCTGCTCATCGTCGAACACGCGTGGAGCCATGGCAGCGGCAGCTTCATCATCAATGAGAAGAACTTCCCTCACGGCCTCGACGGGCTGAAGGCGACCATCGCCAAGATCCAGAAGGCGGGCTACCCGGTGGGCCTGCACATGCTGACGGCCGGGATCAATCCCTACGATCCGCTCATCACGCCGGTGCCCGACAACGGCCTCTACGTGGACACGCAGGTGACGCTGGCCGGGGACGTGGACGCGAAGGCGACCTTCATTCCCACCAAGGAGCCGCCGGAGAAGTTCCCGACGGAGGACGGCGGCTACAGGGGCACCGGCACCATCGTGCGGATCGGCGACGAGATGGTGCAGTACGCCCACGTCAAGCTCGACCCGCCGTATGGCTTTGACGGCTGCACGCGCGGGTGGAACAGGAGCGTTCCCGCCGCCCACCAGGCCGGCGCGCCCATCAAGCACCTGTACCGCGCCTACGGCCTGTTCCTGATGGATACGCACACGGACCTGATTGATCGCGTGGCCGACAACGTCGCCAAGACGTGGAACTACTGCAACTGCGACGGCATCTACTTCGACGGCTCGGAGTGGCTGCAGGGCGAGCACGGCTACTACAACGCCCGCCTGCAGATGGCCTACTACGACCGCTTCAAGAAGAAGGACATCATCGCGCAGGGCTCCAGCTATTCGGCATACACGTGGCACCTGATCTCGCGCATGGCTTCAGCCGACGGCTTCCGCGACATCAAGGTCTACCTGGACAAGCGCAGCCCGGGCTTCCAGTGGAGCTTCGCGAACATGATGCCCCTGGACATCGGCTGGTATGCGATCAACCCCAACATCCGGCCGGACGACTACGAGTACGTGTGCTCGCGCTCCATGGCCTTCGACAGCTCGATTTCGCTGGAGACGAGCACGCAGGCCCTGCGCACCGTGCCGCAGGCGATGGAGATGATGGACACCATCGCCCGGTGGGAGGACCTGCGGCGTTCGGGGCGCGTGCCCGAGGCGGTGCGGCTGTCCATGCGCGAGGCGGGGCGCGAGTTCCACCTGACCAAGCTGCGCGGCCAGGACGCCCTCGTGCCGGTGAAGTACTCGGACTTCGGCAGCATCCCACCGCAGAAGCGCACGGTGCAGGATGACCGGCAGGAGATGACGGAAGTGGACATGCCGGCGGAACTGACCGTGAAGAACGAGCGGCCGTCACCGGCGGAGATCGAGCTGCAACTGGAGTGCGGGCCGGTGATCAAGCCGGGGCCGGCCTACGCCACCGGCCAGCCCCTGGAGCTGTTCGAGGAGACGCCGCCGGGCGAGAGCAAGCCGGTGGACACCAACATGTACAACCCGACCACCCACGGCAGCCGCGCCACGCGCGAGGGCTGCACGCAGGAAGTCAAGCTCGTGACCGATGACGTCAAGGAAGGCCAGGCGGCCTGCAGCTTCAAGGCCGTCTCGACGCTACCCTTCGTCGGCGGCTGGGCCACCTTCGGGCGGCGCTTCGACCCGCCCCTGGAACTGAAGGACTACGAGTACCTCGGCCTGTGGGTGAAGGGTGACGGCAAGGGCGAGGCGCTCAAGGTCCAGCTCTGGGACATCAACGGCAAGCCGCAGGACCAGTATGTCACGATCAACTGGGTCGGCTGGCGCTTCCTCGAGCTGGCCAAGCCCGACCCGCCGCTCCTGGACTACACGAAGATCGTCAGCCTGCAGTTCTACTACAACAGCATGCCCGCCAAGAGCGAGTGCCATTGCCTGCTCGACGGGCTCAAGGTGCTGTCGGCGGCCACGGCAACGACGGACCCGACGCTGGTGGTCAACGGCGCGCGCATCACCTTCCCGGTCCAGATGAAGCCCGGCGACCGCCTCGTCATGCGCCGGCCGGATGACTGCTGGCTGTACGCGGCCGGCGCGGCGGAGAAGGGGAAGGTCACGCCGCAGGGGCGGCCGCCGGTCGGCGCGCAGGACATCACGGTGAGCGTGGACGAGAACTCGGTCGCCAACCAGATGCTTTTCCGCGCGGCGCTCACGTGGCCCGGCGAGGCGATCATGGTTCCGGCGAAGTAGCCGGGGGGCGCACATGGCATCCGTCTCCTATCTTTGCGGTCCGCCCGGGTGCGGCAAGACCCGCGCCGTGCGCGCGCGCCATCTGGCCGCCCTGCGTGAGGGCGTCAGCGACCGCGTCATCCTGCTCGTGCCCGATGCCGCCACGGCCGCTTCTGCGCGTGAGGACCTCGCGCGCGAGACCGGCGGCCTGTACGACGCGCGGATCATGACCTTCGATGATCTCGCGCGCGCCCTGCTGCGCAGCAACCGCGACCCGCTGGCCCCGCTCGAGCCCTGCCAGCGCCTGCTGCTGGCCCGCCGCCTGGCGGAAGAGGCGGAAGTCGCCCTGCCCCTCGACCTCCTGCGGCGTCCCGGCTTCGTCCCCGCGCTCTGTTCGTTCGTGGATGAGCTGAAGCGCGCGGCCGTGGACCCGGCGGCCTTCACCGCCGCCGTGCGCCAGAGCTTCCGCGGCGACGAACGCGCCCAGAGCCTCGCCCGTTTCTACGTGCGCTATCAGGACGAACTGACCCGCCGCAACCTGTACGACGAGCCCGGCCTGTTCTGGCAGGCCACGCATCTGCTCAGCCAGGGCCAGGACCACCCCTTCGGCGCCGCGCGCCTCGTGCTTGTGGATGGCTTCACCGACTTCACCACGACGCAGCTTCAGGTGCTGCAACACCTCGCGTCCGGGCGCGAGGTTGTCGTCACGTTGACCCTCGCCCCAGAAGACGAACGCCGCGAGGCGTTCGCGGCAGCGTGGCGTCTGCTGGAGCGTCTGCAACAGCATCTCCCGCCCGGCGACGTGCAGTGGCTCGCCCACTGCGACGAGCGCCCCGCGCCGCTGCAGCACGTGCGGGACTGGCTGTTCATGCTGCGCCCACCCGTACTGGAAGACGCCGGGGACGCGCTGGGGATGCTGGCCGCGCCGGGCATCCTCGCCGAAGCGCGTGAGATCCTGCGCGAGGTGAAGGCTCTCCTCCTCGACGGCGTCAGCCCTGACGACATCTGCCTGATCTTCCGCGCCCTGCCGCCGTACCGGCGCGCGCTGCACGATGTCGCGCGCGAGACGGGCGTGCCCCTCGCCGTGCGGGACGCCGAGACGCTCGCGGCGCGCCCCTCGGTGCAGGTCGTGCTCGACTTGCTCCAGATCGTGCGCGGCGACTACGCCCAGCCTGATGTCGTCAAGTTCCTCAAGTCGAACTTCGTGGACCTGTCCGCCCTGTCGGAGGACGCCTCACCGCTGTCGCCGGAGGAGTTCGAGATCGTCGCCTGCGAGGCGCGCGTCATCGGCGGGCGGCAGCAATGGACCGACCAGTTGCGTCTGTACGGCGACCGCCTGCAGCAGGAATTGCGGCTGGCCCGCGAGGGCGAGGGGCTGGAGGAGGACGTGGAGGCCCGCAGCCCGCAGTACATCGAGGGCGACCGCCGGCGGCTCGAGCGCGCGGCGGCCCTGTTCAGCGCTCTGGCCACGCGCCTGGACCAGCTCGACCGCCGGCAGACGCGGGGCGAACACGTGCGCCGCCTGCTGGCCGCCATCGAGGACTTCGCCGTGCCGGGCCGCCTCGTGCGTGCCTCGGATGACTGCCCGGCCGATCCGACCGAGACCAGCGCCAACCTCGCGGCCTTCCGGGCGCTGCTGCAGGTGCTGCACCAGGTTGCCGACGCCGACCAACTGCTCGGCGCGCCCGAGGCCGTGCCCTTCGCTGACTTCTGTCAGGAGCTGGCCGCCCTCTGCGCCGACACGGCGTACGACCTCCCCCCGGCGCGCGAGGGCCGCGTGCTCGCGCTCGATGCCTACCGCGCGCGGCAGTTGCGCAAGCCCTACGTCTTCATCGGCGGGCTTGTCGAGGGCCAGTGGCCGGCCGTCAGCCACGAACCGGCGTTCTTCGATGACCGCGAACGGCGCCGCCTCGGCCAGGCCGGCGTCCCGCTCGACCTCTCCTCCGACCGGCAGCATGACGAGACGTATCTCTTCCTGCTCGCCTGCGCCGTCGCCGACACGCGGCTCACGCTGAGCGTCCCGACGATGGACCCCGGCGGCGAGCCGCTGCCGCGCTCGCACTACGTGGACGAAGTCGCACGGCTGTTCGCTCCCGGCGCGCTGCCCGTGCGCGAGCGCACGCTGTCGCAGATCATCCCGCCCCCGCAGGAGATCGTCTGCCTGCGGGAGCTGCTGGAGTACGTGACCGACCAGCAGGCGCCGGACCTGCTGGAGGCGGTGCTGCCGCAACTAGGGGACGCGGAGCGCGAGTTGGCCGCCCACGCCCGCGCCATGGCTGCCGTCGAGCAGCAGCGCTACGACTTCGCCACTCCCTTCGAGAGCCACGACGGTGTGCTGCACGGGGCGGCGCTGCGGGCGGAACTCGTGCGCCGCTTCGGCCCGGACCACAAATGGAGCGCCAGCGCGCTCGGCCTCTATGGCGGCTGCCCCTTCCGCTTCTTCCTCGAGCGCGTGCTGCGCCTGCAGCCGCTCGAGATGCCCCAGGAGGAGGTCGAAGTCAGCGACCTGGGTACACTGGCCCATCGCATCCTCCGGCGCTTCTTCGCCGCCCACAAGGCGCAGCATGCCGACAAGCCCCTTTCCGCGCAGGACCTCGGGCAGGCGCAAGAGGCGATGCGCCGTCAGGTCGCGGAGACCTTCGCCGAATGGGAGCGGCAGGGGCTCGTCACCCACCGCAAGCTGTGGGAGTTGGCCCGGCAGCGCCTGGCAGAGGACCTGCTGGCGCTGGTCGCCTACGAGCAGGAGGAGCTGGCCAAGACGGGCCTGGTCCCGCGCGCCTTCGAGGCCGACTACGACCTGGGCGTCACGCCCGAGGGCGCTGACGAGACGCTGCTCATTCACGGCCACATTGACCGCGTGGACGTGCAGCCGCGCGTCCCCGGGGGCGAGCCGCAGCATTACGCCGTGTACGACTACAAGGGCGGCGGAGGCACGAGCCCGGGGGCCATCGAGGCCGGGCAGGACTTCCAGATGCCCTTCTACGCCCTCGGCGCCGCCGCGGCCGTGCTCGGCGGGCAGGACCCGCCGCCGCAGTGCCTCGGCTGGGCCTACTACAAGTACCGCCAGCCGCCGAAGCTCACCCTCCGGGTCGGCCAGGACAAGCGCTACCTCACGCCCGACGAGTACATCCGCTCGGCGCTGGGCTGGGCCATGGCGCACGTCTGGCACATCCGCCGGGGGCGTTTCCCCGTGGATCCGAACGATTGCGCGTATTGCGACTTCGGCGGGGTCTGCCGGTTCTTCCCATGGCGGTCGGAGGCCAAGGCAGGGGGTGAGAGCGATGCGTCGTGAACCCGCCGACCTGGCTGTCCGCAACCGCGCGGCACAGGCCATTGACCGCAACGTCTTCCTCGACGCCGGGGCCGGCTGCGGCAAGACGCAGGCGCTGACGGCGCGCTACCTGTCGCTGCTGCGGGCCGATGTCCCCGTCGGCGACATCGTGGCCGTCACGTTCACGAACAAGGCCGCGCGCGACATGAAAGCGCGGCTGCGGCGGGAGTGCGAGAAGGAGGCGCTCGCGGCCGACGATGCCGAGACGGCCGCCGTCTGGCAACGCCGTGCCCGGAAGCTTGAGAACGCCCCGATCAGCACCATCCACGCCTTCTGCAGCAGCCTGCTGCGCCGCTACGCCCTGCGCGCGGGCCTCGACCCTGGCTTCGCGGTCATGGATGAGGTCCAGCACTCGCTGCTGCTCCAGCAGACGTTGCGGCGGTCGCTGCTCGACCGGCTGGACGCCGACGAGGCCTCGGCCGCGCTGGCGGTTGCCGCGCTGGGCCTGCAGGGCGCCCTGGCGGCGGTCGGCAAGCTCGTGCGCTCGCGGGAGGAGCGGCAGGCGGAGCTGGACGAGCCACCAACCGCGGAGGAACTGCTCGCCCGCTGGGAAGCGCAGCGCGAGGGCATCGCCGAACAGCGGCTCAACCTGCTCATCACGACCCCCGCGTGGGTGAAACATGCCGCGACGCTACGCGACTGCCGGGGCAGCGACCCCAATGACAAACTGGAGAGCCTGCGGGTTGACTTGCTGGCGTTGATCGCCGGCGCGGCCGACCGCACGGCGGGCCTCCTCGACCGCCTGGCATGCCTGCAACGCATCTTCAAGCTCGGCAACGTGCCCAGCAAAGGCAACGGCTGGAACGAAGGCGACATGGCGGCCGTCGCCGACGCCTGCCGCCAGTTCAAGACCGCCAGCGGCAACCCGGCGAAGGGCATCAAAGACGTAATCGGTGGCGACAGCACCGACCCCACCCCGGCCGCCGAGCTGACCGCTGCGGTCTACCTCGAAGCCCACCATGCCCTGAACGCCTTCCAGGACGCGAAGGCCGCGGAGTCCGTGCTCGACTATGAGGACCTGCAGATCGTGGCCCGCGACCTGCTCACGAACAACGAGCGCGTGCGGCGCGACTGCCACGAGCGCTACCGGCATGTGCTGGTGGACGAGTTCCAGGACACGAACGCGCTGCAGCGCGACCTGCTCTGGCTCGTCGCCGGCGGCACGCCGACCTCTCCCCCACCCCCCGGCAAGCTCTTCGTCGTCGGCGATGCCAAGCAGTCCATCTACCGCTTCCGCGATGCCGACGTGACGGTCTTCGACGAGGTCCGCGAGCAGTTCGGCGCGACCGAGGGCTACCAGCGCGAGCGCCTGCAGGTGACCTTCCGCAGCCATGCGCCGCTGGTGGACCTGCACAACCGCCTCTTCGCCGACCCGCGCCTGATGGGCCCGCAGCACGAGGGCCGCGCGCCGTACGAGGCCTTCTATGAGCCGCTGGCGGCCCATCGCGACGCCCCGGCAGATGACATGTGCTGCGACTTCGTGCTGGCGCGAAGCGAGACGGCACTGAACGCCGAGGCGCGGCGCGAGGCGGAGGCGAAGGCCCTCGCCGCGTGGCTCAGGGCGAGCCTGGGCAAGCTGCGGGTGTACGAGCGCATCGGCGAGGGCGATGAGGAGCAGGCGCGGCCGTGCGAGCTGCGCGACATCGCCCTGCTCTTCCGCTCGATGACCTCAGTGCGGCTCTATGAGCGCGCCCTGCGTCTGGCTGGCCTCGACTACCACACGTCCTCGGGGCGCGGGTTCTTCAGCCGCCAGGAGGTCCTGGACCTGACGAACCTGCTCGCCGCGCTGGAGAACTGGCGCGACGAGATCGCGCTGGCCGGGGCGCTGCGCTCGCCGCTCTTCGGCCTGTCGGACGAGACGCTCTTCTGGCTCAAGCAGGGGGCGCCGACACTGGCGCAGGGCCTCAAGCTCATCGCGGATGGGGAGCATCAACACCAGGAGGAGATCGGCGCCGAGGAGGCCGCGCACGCGGCCTTCGCCTGGCGGCAATTCCGCGAGTTGCGCCGCCTCAAGAACCGCCTCCCCCTGTCCGGCCTGCTGTCCGAGATCGTCCAGCGCACCGGCTACACCGCTGCCATCGCCGGCCTGTACGACGGCGACCAGCAGATGGGCAATGTGCGCAAGCTCATCGAGATCGCCGCGGGCTTCGAGGGCTCGGGCAACTACAGCCTGCGCGACTTCATTGACTACCTGCGCGACCTCGTCACCACCGAGGAGCGGATGGCGCAGGCGCCGGTCGTCGAGGAGCAGGCGAACTGCCTGAAGATCATGACCGTCCATGCCGCCAAGGGCCTCGAATGGCCCATCGTCATCGTGCCCGACCTGGCGCACGACAGCGGCAACCGTAGCGGGGCCTGCCGTTATCATCGCAGCCACGGCCTCATCGCCTGCCCCGAGGTCGCCGGCGAGCGCCCCTGGCCGCCGCTGGCCCGGCTCATGGCCGAACTCGACGAGGCGGAGGAGTTGGCCGAACGCAAGCGCCTGCTGTACGTGGCGCTGACGCGCTGCCGCGACCGGCTGGTGCTCAGTAGCGCCCTCGGCCATCGCGCCGGCGAGACGTGGCTGGAGTGGCTCGCCGCTGCGACGGGGCTGGACGCGGACAGCGCCACGTGCGCCATGGCCGGGGTGAACGTGCATGTCATCGCCGCCGACGGGCTGACGCAGCGGCCCGGCCCGCGCGCGACGCGCGGGGAGAGGCCGACCGTGGATGTGCCGCAACTCCTGCGCCGCGTCCAGCCGCAACCAATCAGCCTCGCGGCTGTGCGGCGCTTCACCGTCACGGCTCTGTCGGACTATCGCCGCTGCCCGCGCCATTACTACCTCCGGCAGATCGCCGGCGTGGCCGACGAGCGCGGTCTGGGCACCGGGGCGCTGGCGGAACGCTCCCTGCCCGCGACCGAACGCGGCGACATCATCCACCGCGCGCTCGAACTCATTGGGCGCGACGGACTGCCCGAAGCCGAGGGCGCCCTCCGGCAAGCCCTCGGCTGGCGCGTCGTGGCTAACGCGGACTGGCAGGAGATGCTCGCGCGCGTGCAGTGGTACTTGCGGCAGGAAGTGTACGCCGCGCGGGTGGCCGCGGCCGACAGCCTGCGCAGTGAAGTGCCGGTGGCCTTCTGGCATGGGGAGGCGCTGATCGAGGGGAAGATTGACGCGGTGGCGCAGGCCGGGGGCGGGCTGTGCGCCGTGGACTACAAGACCGGCTACGAGACCGAGGGCGAGGCCGACGCGGACCACGTCTTCCAGCTTGGGCTGTATGGCGCGGGACTGCGCTCGCTCGGCCGAGAAGTCGCCGGGGCCTACATCGTCTACCTGGACCGGGGGCAGATTGTGCCCGTGACCGAGAGCGAGATCGCGCAGGCGGACACCGACGCGACGACAGCCATCGCCGCCATCCGCGCCGAAGAGTTCGCCGCCGCTCAGGGCCCCCAGTGCGACCGCTGCGGCCTCAAGTGGGCGTGTCTGCCGTCTACTTCAGGTGCTTGCCCAGGAACTCCAGCACCGTCTGGTTGATCTGCTGGGGCGTGGGGTCGCAGTCGCCCCTGAACCCATGCCCGCCATTCTTGACCCGCACGAACGTGCAGTCCACCCCGGCCTCCCCCAGCAGCTTCGCCAACTTCTCCGACTGCGCGATGGGCACGGTCTTGTCCACCTCGCCGTGCACGATCAGGAACGGCGGGTCGTCCCTGTCCACGTACGTGACGGGGCTGGCGGCCTTCGCCGCGTCCAGGTGCTCCTCCGTCTTGCCGCCGATGAGCGCCTCTTCCGGGGTCAGACCGGTCTTCTCATCCACGAGAATGCGCGCGCCCCGGTCGGCGATCATCGTCGTCATGTCCGACGGGCCGAAGAAGTCCACGACGCACTGCACGGCGCTGGACTGGTCGAGATTGCCGCCGACGTCCCCCTCCAGCTCCTGCACCCCGCCCGACGTGCCCAGCAGCGCGACGAGATGCCCCCCGGCGCTGCCGCCCCACACGCCGATCTTGTCGGGGTTGAGCCGGTACTCCTGTGCGTGGGCCCGCAGGTAGCGCAGCGCGCCCTTGCAGTCGAAGATCTGGGCGGGGAAGATCGCCACCTGCGTCAGGCGATACTCGATGCTGGCGCAGAAGTACCCCTGCCGCGCGAGACCGACGAGTTGCCCGGCGCCCTTGTACGACCCGGCCCGCCACGCCCCGCCATGCACCCACACGACGACCGGCATGGGCGTCGCGGGCGGCTGCTTGGGGTAGATGAGGTCCATGTGCAAGTCGCGGCCTTCCACGGTCGCGAAGACGACATCGGGCCTGTATTCCAGGTCCGGTGGGGGCTGGAACTGCGGCCGCTGGGGCGGCTGGCAGGAGGCGATGGAGACAGCGCACAACGCAGCGGCAAGCGCGAGGCAAAGGCGTTTCATGGGCGGACTCCCGGTGCAGTACTGATGAGGTAGACGGACCGTACGGATGGCGGATTCCGAGAAGAACGGCGGGCCGGCTGAGTGCCGGCCCGCCCGATTCCCGATTCCCGCCTCCCGATTCTCGCCTCTACACCCTCATCACCTCATACCCCAAGTACTTCTCCCACGCCTCGGCCACCGGCGCGGCCACCTCGCCCGGCGTCACGCTCGTGTGGTGGCGATGGCCCGCGTAGCCGATCTTCAGCAGCGCGTCCTGCAGGTTCGCGATTTCCGCGACACCGCCGCAGCCGAAGTAGTCGGCCGGGATCGGGTCCTTCGTGAACTTGCCCTCGCCCAGGTAGTACTTCAGCTTCCCGCCCTCGGTCAGCATGCTGCCGAAGGTGAACGCGCCCGGCTTGATGCGGCCCACGTTGCAGCCGAACCCGCAGCCCTCGCCGACGGCGTTGGCCAGGATCGCGTGGTCCACGATGTCACCCTTCTTGGTCATCATCGTCTGCGGCACCGGCCCGCAGTGGAACAGGATGCACTTGTCCTCTTCCTCGCCGTAGTTGTTGTTCCAGTCCAGGCATGTGGTGACAGTGCCCGAAGCCTGTCCCAGCGCGAACATCGTGATGGCATTCCCCATGTCCACCTCGCACGCCACGGGCACGCCGCGGTCGTTCATCTCGGAGAGCAGCACACAGGGGGAGATGCCCAGTTGGCTCTGCATCTCCACCCAGCACCGCACGGCCAGCGCATCGAGCTGGTACTCATCCACGATCTCGTCGAGGATCACGCCGAGGCGGGTTAGCTTGTCAAAGGCGCAGTCGGGGACGCCCTTCCAGTTGCTGTAGGCGGCCAGCCGCTCGGCCTTGGCCTTGTACTTGTTGGTCGAGGCGCGCAGCTTGTCCATCCGGTAGAAGACCTCGGACAGGTCGAGCGTCTCCATCGTGATGTTGTGGCGCTGCAGGGCCAGCTCATCAATGCGCACGGTCTTGAAGGCGGTCGTGCGCGCGCCGATGGCCCCCACGACCATGCCCTTCATGCCGTTGTACACGCGGCAGAGGCGGTCGAAGTAGTCCACCTGTTCGGCGAAGCGCTTCGAAGACGGCGCGGTCGTGTGCGGCGGCAGGATCGTGAACTTCAGCCCGTACTGGTAGAAGACGTCCATGATCGAGAACTTGCCGCAGAACGAGTCGCGGCGCGTGGCCGGAGCCATCTTGTCCATCTCGTCGGGGTAGGCCTGGATGAGGATCGGCACGCCGCAGTCCTTGAGCGCGGCGATGGCCCCGGTCTCATCGCCGAAGTTCGGCAGGCACAGGATCACACCGCCGTACTTCCCGCGGTGCTTGCGCAGGAAGTTGGCGTAGATCTCGCCCTCGCGCGGGGTCTCGACGGCGCCGTGGCGCGTGGCCCCGGCGTCGAGCATGAGCACCTCATGCCCGAGCTTGGTGAGGACCTTCTCCAACTCCGCGCGCGCGGCGGCCATCAGCGAGCCCGGAAAGAACCCGCGGTTGCCAAAGAACAGGGCGAACGTCGTCTTTTTCACTTCCATCGTGAGCCTCCTCATTCAGGGCACGGCGGACGCCATGCCTCAGTCTCTTCGCGACAAGGGCACACTGGCCCGCAGTTGCCTTGCCGAGCCCTGCAGCCGCCCGAAAATGCCCTCGCGCCAGGCGATGCTCGCCGGCTTGATCCGGGCGGTGAAGTCTGTGTCGAGCTTCTGCTCCGCCAGCAGCTTGTCCTCCCGGAAGACGCGCAGCGCGTCCGGCGTCAGCACGAACCGCAGTTCCAGCGGCTGGCTGGTCCCGGTCAGGTTCACCGACAGGTTGCCCGGCAGCGTCAGCTTCATCACGCGGCCGTATTCGGCGAACACGTCGTCGGTCAGGAATGCCAGCCGCCCGTCACGCTCGAATGGTCCCTTGGCCGAGGTCCCGACGTAGAGGTCGCCGCCGACGGCGGTCATGGTGGTCGCGCGATGGCCCCAGTTGTTGATGACGATGTCCGTCTTGTTCGCTTCGTTGTACTTGCGGATGTCCTCTTCGTACGGGTGGGTGAACTTGTCCGTGAGGGGCGGCTGCGTGAAGCACCGCGTCACCAGACTCCAACCGCCGGTGTCCGCATCGCACCGCCAGACCTCCGCCCACGGCCACACGCCCACGTACAGCTCGCCGCGGTAGATGGCCGAGGACTGGCACTCGCGCGCGCCGGTGGATACGCCCGGCATGACCGGCGGCCAGTCCTTCAGGGGCGTGATCTGGCTGCCATCATACTCAAAGAGATTGCCCGACGGGTACTGGCCCATCAGCAGCTTGTCCCGCCAGTTGACCATGGTGTAGATCTGGTAGCTGACGCCCTTCTGCGGGTTGCGCAGTACACGCCATTCGCCGTCAAACATGTAGAACCCGCCGGTGTTGGCGCAGGTGACGATCTGGTCGCGCAGTTGGCCCCACGAGAACGGCGTCTCGCCGGTGTAGGTCAGTTGCAGCACCTTGGCCTGGGCCAGGTCAATCGGCCCGTCGCCGGGCTTCCAGGGGCAGGCGTACAGGTACGTGCGGCCATTGCCCTCGCCCGGTTTGGTGTAGTAGAAGCACACGTGGCCATTCGCGTAGTAGTAGCGGCAGCGTGTCCCCTCCGCCGGGGCGGGGAGAATGACCTGGTCGTTGTACTTCACGACGTTGGCGGCATACGTCAACACGCCCTCGCCCACGCGCATGGTGCCGTCGCCGTCCCGGGAGCGATTGGGCTGCAGCGCCGGATCGGTCTGCCATGTCCCCTGCGCTTCATCCCACACGAGATCGAAGGCGCACAGGCGGCCGCTCGCGTCGAACAGATAGCAGCCCCCCAGCCTGGCCAGGGGCTTGGGCAGGGCCGCGACCTCGAACGTCGGCCGGTCTCCCGGTGGGCGGACGTAGAACTGCAGCGCGTGGCGCTCATTGCGCACGCAGGTGTTGTAGACCCCGGGGAAGCCCGCGCCGGCGACGGTGCGCCCCTCCGCGTCCCGCACCTCAAACAGCGTGCCGAAGTTCTGACCGAGGTCCGCGCCGAGGTCCAGCCGGCACGAGGCCTCGAAGAGCACCTCATCCTTCGCCAGCAGCGGCGAGGCGAGTGCCGCGAGCATCGCGAGGGCCAGGAATACGTTAGGAGCCTGCATTCTGCGCCTCCAGTTTGGCCGCCGAACCGGCGAGTTGCAGTTCATCCGTCAGCAGCCGAACGACTTCGTCATACGCCGCCTGCTGCGCCGCTTGCACCGACGTCGCCAGGGCCGCCTCGTAGGGCTGGCGGACATTGGTCGCGATGTTGATCTTCGCAATCCCCGCCCGGATGCCGGCGCGGACGTATTCCTGCTGAATGCCGCTGCCGCCGTGCAGCACCAGGGGGACGCCGGTGGCCTCGCGCAACCGCGCCAGGTGCTCGAGGTTCAGCCGCGCCTGCACCTTCTTCTGGTGGCGGGTCGCTTCGCCCACCGCACCGTGGATGTTGCCGACAGCGACGGAGAGCCAGTCCACGCCGGTCTCCTCCACGAAGCGGCGGGCCTCGTCGGGGTCGGTGAAGCCCCGGCCGGTCTCATAGAGTTCCTCATAGGGCGGCGGGGGGCCGGCCTCGTGGCCGAACACCGCGCCCAACTCGCCCTCAACGGCCGCGCCCGTAACCCACGCCATCTTGACGACCTGTCGGGTCGCCGCGATGTTGTCCTCCAGTGGCAGCCGCGACCCGTCCACCATCACCGAGTCGTAGCCCAGGTCCAACGCCTCGACGAAGAGCGGGGCGAAATCCACCCGCGCGTCCTCCTCGTCAATGACGGGGATGTGGTCGAGGTGGAGCCGCGTGAACCGCTCGTCCTTCAGGCGCTGGTATTCGTCGAACACCGCCCGCAGGCTGCCGCACGTGAAGCGCTTCCACTCCACCCGCGCGACGGAGACCTGCCCCATCGTGCCCGTGTCGCGTAGCGCCTGAATGATCGGTGCCATCATGGGCAGATGGGGGACGTTGAAGCTGGGAACGGCCAGGCCCAGCTCCCAGGCGCGGCGGACGAGTTGGCGAGAGGTCGGCGGTATCATGGCTGGCTGACTGGTTCGCAATCGGGGGTGCCAATACCTGCCGGGAGGTCCCGCCGGGCCCGCCACTGAATCTTCTTCCCATGAAGACCACGGCCCTGGCCGTCCTGATGCTGACCATCCTCTGCGCTCCGGCGTTCGCCCAGCCACCCGAGGGCTGGCTGAACGCCGCCGACTTCGGCGCCTCCGGCTCGAAGTTCTCCACCGGCGCGACGACCGTCGCCGGCGCGAACCAGATCACCGTGCCGGACGTGGGCGACTTCAAGGTGGGCCAAGGCGTCATGGTCTCGCGCTGCAACGTCAAGTACAGCGGCGCGGCGCTCTGGGGCCCGCGCCAGACCTACGAGAGCCAGCGGGCCCTCAAGGGCGAGATGGAGTTCCGCGGCTACGACGGCGCGGGTGGGAGCTGGTTCGTGTACATCATTGATGTGGCGCAGGGCACACCCGTGAAGTGGCGCTGGAGCGACGACCTGACGCGCACGTGGCACGACGGCGGCGTGGTGGACGACCAGTGGCACGCGATCAGCGGCGGGACTGAGATCAAGTTCAATCCCTTCGAGTGGCAGGACGGCTACACGGTGGTCTTCAACGCCCGCGATCAACTCGTCAGCCGCATCGAGAAGATCGAGGGCAAGGTGCTGACACTCAAGGACGCCGCCAACCGCAGCGCGACCGACGCCGTCGTGCGCCATTCGGACGACGCGGCCTTGCAGGCGGGGATTGACGCGGCCATCAAGCAGCAGAAGAACCTGTTCATTCCGCCCGGGCACTACCGCCTGGCCAAAGGCGTGGTCGTGCGTTACGGCAAGGGGATCACCGTGCAGGGGGCCAGCCCCGAAGACGTCCTGCTGGACATCAGCGAGGGCAACGGGACCTGCGTGTCGCTGTCGGGCGGGACGGAAGTCACGCTGCGCAACCTGACCATGCTCGGCCACATGGGCCTGGAGCACGCCGACCAGGCGGGCTACATGAACACCCTCGGCGGGCGCGGCCTGTGGGGCTTCTATCTGAAAACCTCCGGTGCAGTGGGAATCTCGGGGACGGAGCGCGTGCTCGTGGAGAACTGCCACGCCCGGCGCATGAGCCAGGAAGCGTTCGTCTCCGGCGGGGCCAGCCGCATCGCCAAGCCCCCGCGCACCAACACCAAGCAGACGACGTACCTGCGCTGCTCGGCCATAGACTGCGGCCGCAACGGTTTCAACGACTGGAACCTCGGCCCCGAGAACACGAGCGTCCTGTACTGCCGCATCGTGGATGTCGGTGGCTGCTCGTGGGAAGGCGCCTCGCGGTTCATGCGCTTCATCGGCAACTACGTGCGCAATGCCGGGACGATCGCGATGGGCAATCTGGGCACCGCCAACCGCGACGAGTCCTTCGCCACCCTCGGCGCCGGCCAACACCTTGTCGCCGACAACGTCTTCGAGGCCGGAAACCGCTACGCCGGCCGGCGCGGCGGGCCGATGGTCGTGAGTTCACATGGCTCCACGCAGGTCATCATCCGCAACAACTTGTTCATCAACTTCAACTCGCCGGCCATCGAGGTCAGCGGCCGCGCCGACCTCACCCACTATCCCTCCACCAACACCATCGTCAGCGGCAACATCATTGACCTGACGTGCGTCGGAGAACCGCCCGTCACGCGCTACGGCATCGGCGCCAGCGCCAACGACACGATCATCGCCGACAATCAGGTGTACGTGCGTGGCGCGCTAGATCCGACGGTCACCGGCATCCGGATCGCCGAGCCGGCGGTCAATGTGAACGTGCATGGCAATGTGATCCGCAACTGCGGCCAGGGCCTCATCACGACCCGCGCCCAGTCCCGCGTGGACCAGGTGATTGATGACCGGACTTTCCTGACCCCCGCCTACAGCGCCGTGCCGGCCGGGCGCCCACCGGGCCATGACTACCGCGGCTGGAACGTGGTCTGGCTGGACGGCGGTAGGGTCGTCGCCCAGTCCGTGCTCGAGGGCTGCGACGCCGAGACGTGTCGCTTCAAGCTGCGCGAGCCCCGGGCGATGAAGCCCGGCGACGCCTTCGAGGTCTATCCGCCGGCCGGGGCCAACTGGCTCATCCGCGCCAACACCATCACCGGCTGCCGCACGCCCGTCGTGCTCGACAGCTACGGCAGCGTCACCTCCGTCTTCGCCGGCAACACGATCACGCGCGGGGAAGCGACGGGCGTCACGGAAGCGCTCGCCGTGCGCGGGCGCTTCGACTTGCTGGACAACGCCTTCGACGGCTTCAGTGAGCCGAAGTCGGTCGTGCTCGGCCTGTATCTGGACCGGCTCGGTCAGCCGCCGGCCAATCTCTACCGCGGCAACACCTTCAGCCAGTGCGGCACGCTCGTGGCCGAGCAGCAGCCCGGCCTGTGGCAGGCGGGCCTGGACCGGGGGAAGTGAGATGGACTACGACGCGCAAGCGATCATCGAGATGCTGCGCCGCTCGTACGGCGCCGTGGACGGCCTGTGGTTCGTCATGTGCGAGGAGCGGCTCGGCGCCGAGATGGCGCTGGAGCTGGATGACGCGGTCTGGCAGGTCATGCCCAAGATTCAGGCGCGCAAGGCGATGGAGCTGCTCGGGATGGGCGCGATGAATCGCGCCGCTACGCTGGAAGATCTGGCGGAGGCCATCGGGCTGAAGTTCGCCGCCGAGGGGCAACAGTTCGAGATGAGCCAGACGCCGGAGCGGCTCGAAGTGCGTGTGACGGAGTGCCCGTGGTACAATGCCCTCGTCAAGTCCGACCGGCTACATATCGCGGCGCAGGTGGCGCGGATCATCTGCACCAACGAGGCCGAGGGCTGGGCGCGGGAGTTCGGCCGGCAGGCGGAGTTCGACTTCGCCCAGAGCAAGTGCAGCGGCGGGGAGTGCTGCCGGTTCGTGTTTCAGGCGAAGCAGGCGTGATCGCGGATTGGTCGCGGTCTGGTGACCGCTCCTACACGTTGCCCCATCTGCATGTGCGGGAATGGTGTAGGAGCGGTCACCAGACCGCGACCCCCTTCGGCCCTACTGCAGCCGGTGCAGGCTCACATCGTCAATGTAGACGCTCCCGCCCTGGAAGCTGTCCACGATCGGGATGACCAGCAGGCTCTTGACGGCCGCGCCCTTGATCTCCGCCGGGAGGTCCATCCCCGCCACCAGCAGCTTCCATTCCCCCGGCACGGGGTTGATCTTGGTGCTCGCGTTCGGCAGGTTGCCGCCCTTCTCATCGCGCGGCGTGATGACCAGTTCCAGTGTGCCCTGCGGCGTGTCCTGGTCCTTCGGCACGTACACCCACGCCAGCGCCACGTACTTCCCCGGCCCCGGGAAGGGCAGGCCATAGACCGGCCCGCCCCGGTACATGTGGTCACACAGGATGCTCGTCTGGCCGCTGTGGGCCAGGTCCTGGGTCAGGACCATCTTGCCCACCGGCGGCCCGGTCTCGCCGCCCTGGGGCTTGACCCACGGGCTCCACGGCGCTATGCCCTCCTCGAAGGAGGCGTTCTTCGTCAGCACCTCCGTCTTGCCGTCGGCGACGGCCAGCATGAAGCCGGCCTGTTGCACGACGAGCGGGCTGTCGGACTTCGCCAGCGCCTCGACCTTCTGCCGCACCGGCCCGCCCTTCATCACGAAGTCCATGGCGGCCCACAGCCCCGCCCCGCCCCACGTGTCGCCCGACAGCGCCCCAAAGCGGTCAATCCCGAGCGGATTCACCAGCACCGGGTCCTTGGGGTACACCTCCAGGGCCAGATAGCGCCGCTTCTGCGCCATCGCCATGGCCGTCGCCGCATCATCCAGCGCCTTGAGGGCGTCGGCCTCCGTCGCCAGCGTCGGCGGCACGGCGGCATTCGCCAGGTACGCCAGCGCCGAGGCCTCGTAGTACTGGAAGGCCTTTTCCAGCAGTTCGGCCCGCGCGCGCTGCTTGTCGGTCGCGCACTTGGCGAGGCAGCTATCCAGCAGCCGCCGGCTCTCGAGAATGTCCTCCTTCTTGACGTCCGCCAGATAGCCCGGGCTGCCGAAGTTCAGATACTGCCCGTTCTTGGAGAACCACTTGGAGTTCAGAATGTCCTTGGTCCAGAAGCGTTCCCAGATGGCGTAGTAGGCCTTCAGGTCCGGCGCCGCCTGCTTCCCCACGCACCGTTCGTACCACTCGTTGAGTAGCTTGTCCACATCCTGGTTCGGGTTCCACCATAGCTTCATGAAGAGGTACGGCTTGGGGCCCTCGCCCCAGTTGGGGTAAATCTCGGCATAGTGAGCCTTCACCCCCTGCTTCTGGGCGTAGCGCTCGTACACGCCGCTATGGTGGAACCACACCCGCGGCAAGCAGTACGGCGTGCCGTAGATGTAGTCATACCACCCCAACGTCGGGCTAACGGCGTGCCAGGCCTCGGTGGCCGCGTGTCCGTCCGCCTCGACCTCCGGGTCAATCCACTTCATGCGGTCGTAGGTCATGTACGGGATCAGCCGCTCGTGTACCTTGACGAGCTGCGGCGGGGCGGCGACTTCGCTGTACGCCAGGCAGCCGAACCACTTGTCGGGGTATTGCTTGAGCACCCCCGCGATGACCTGGTTGCACCAGTCGTAGTAGATGTCCGAGTAGTCGTACATCCCCAGGAAGTTCTTCTGCTCCGGGAGACGCGCCTGGCACTTCGGGCAGTGGCAGTGGCCGCTGCTGTCGTTGACGCCGAGGGAGAAGGACGGGGCCTCGGGGTGGGCCGCGAAGTACGCGCAGATCGCGTCAATCGCCACCGGCACCGTCCCCGGATCACTGAAGCACGGCTGCCAGCCGTGGTAGTGCTTGTCGGGCGGCAGATACCGCGTCTGGCCGTCCTTCATGGGGAAGAACTCGGGGTGGGTCTGGGTGTACAGCTCGGGCTTGAAGATGTTCTCGCCGAGGCTGTGGTGGAAGCTCACGCGGCCGTGCATGCGGTTGCAGCGCGCCCATTCCGCTTGCGGCGCGCCGCGCAGCCCGCTGAACAGCCGGGAGAAGAACACCGGCTGGTCCTGCGCCCTACCCTCGGGGATACTGATGGTCCTGGCGGCCGGGACGTCCGTGCCGTTCTCGCCCGGCAGCAGCCACCGCACGCCCACATGGCGCTCGAGGAAGTCATACACGCCGAACTCGGTACCCCAGTCCGTCGGGCCGCAGATGCTCACGGCCCGGCCCTTGGCAACGATGACGAAGCCGTCGTCATCGAGGCCCTTGGGGAAGGTCGCGGGCCAGAGCTTCGTCTGGCCGATGAGCACCAGCGGCTGCTGGGCATCCGCCTGCAGGTCCGGTTCCTTGACGATCGGTAGTTCGGCGCCGGAGGCCGTCTTCACATGGGCCGCCAGCTGCGCGGCGGCGTTCCCGACCTGATCGGACGCGCCGTCGGGGATGACGATCTGCGCGAGCGGCTGGCCGTCGCGCACGAGGCAGATGTCGGCGGCGGCGACCTGTGTCGCGACGAGCAGGCTCAGCATCAACACTGCCAGCGGCTTCATGAGCGTGCCTCCAAAGGTGCTTCCCCCACAAACGAAACGCCACGGGGTAGGTTTCCCTCTATCCCGTGGCGGTTCCTTGTGCTGTAGCGGCGCGATTCATCGCGCCCACCACCGTAGCAGCGCGATTCGTCGCGCCCACCACCGTAGCAGCGCGATTCGTCGCGCCCGGGGCGCCATGAATGGCGCCGCTACTACCGGCAACCCAGCGAGGCCATGACCCAGTAGGAGAACATCGCCAGGGCGGCGGCGGCGGGGATGGTGAAGATCCAAGCCGTGACGATGTTCGCCGCGATCTTCCACCGCACCGAGCTGAGGCGGCGCGAGGAGCCCACGCCCATGATCGAGGAGGAGATGACATGGGTGGTGCTAATGGGGGCGCCGATGTGCGTGGCGGTCTGAATGACCAGGGCCGCCGCCGTCTCGGCCGCGAAGCCGTGGATGAACTTGAGTTCCATGACGTTGCGGCCGATGGTCCTGATAATGCGCCAGCCGCCGAAGGCCGTCCCCAGCGCCATGGCGGTCGCGCACGCGACCTTGACCCACGCCGGAATGTGAAAGCTGGAGATGAACCCGCCCGACAGCAGCGCCATGCTGATGATGCCCATGGACTTCTGGGCGTCATTGCCGCCGTGGCTGAAGGCCATGAAAGCCGCGGACACGACCTGCAGGTAACGGAACCCGTGATTGAGCCGCCACGGCGTGGCGCGGCGGAACAGCCACAGCAATAGGACCATGAGGAAGAAACCGCCGATGTAGCCGGCCAGGGGCGACACGAACAGCGCGATCAGGGTCTTTTCCAGGCCCGCCGCCTCGAAGACGCCGTAGTGCAGGCGCCACGAGACCGTTCCGTTCTCCTGCACCCACTTGAACTGCGACAGGCCGGCCGCGCCGATCAGCCCGCCGATGAGCGCATGGGACGAGCTGCTCGGCAGGCCGTAGTACCACGTGATGAGATTCCAGGTGATGGCTCCGATCAGGGCGGCCATGACCACCCCGTGCGTGACCGCCACGGGATCCACGATGCCCTTGCCGATCGTCCCGGCCACGGCTTCGGAGACAAAGGCCCCGGCGAAGTTGAGCGCCGCGGCCATCAGAATGGCTGCCGGGATGGTCAGCGCCTTCGTCAGCACCGAGGTGGCAATGGCGTTGGCCGTGTCGTGGAAGCCGTTGATGAAATCAAACGCCAGGGCAAGGACCACGATGACGATCAGGAACGGATCAAGCATTCTTGACCACCACGGACTCCACGAGATTGGCCGCGTCCTCGCACATGTCCAGGGCCTCCTCCATCATCTCGTAGATGTCCTTCCACTTGATGATGTCGCGGGCATCGGCCGTCTCGCGAAACAGGGCGCCCAACGCCTCCTTCAGCAGCGCGTCGCCCCGGTTCTCAAGCTCGTTGATGGTGGCACAGTAGTGGCTGCTGCCGGGCTGCAGCGTGTGCAGAGCGTGCATGTTGTCGCGCAGCACCGTGGCGGCCTGGAGCAGGA
Source organism: uncultured Armatimonadia bacterium (assembly GCA_964653205.1). Taxonomy (GTDB): domain Bacteria; phylum Armatimonadota; class Zipacnadia; order Zipacnadales; family UBA11051; genus JAJFUB01. The sequence continues at coordinate 29,205 of CAZZDO010000003.1, forward strand.
GATCCGCGATCTGCTGGCAGTGCGGCGTCGGCTGCTGAATGTCATATGTGCGGAAGCGGTCAATGACCCCCTTGATGTGGTCGGCCACGTCGTCCAGCCGCTCCGCCAGCCGGTAGATGTCCTCACGGTCCAGCATGACCGGCGTGACGAAGGTTGTGTTCAGCCGCTCGACAATGCCGTGGACGACTTCGTCACTGGCGTGCTCGACCTCATCAATCTTCGTCAGCGCGTAGGACATGCGGCTGTAGTCGTCCGTGACCTCCTTGAGGACCGTAGCCGCTTCGAGCGCGTAGTCGCTCAGTTGCTGGAACAGCTCGAAGAAGTCCTCTTCCTTGGGCATGAAGGCGCCCAGAACGCGCTGGAAGCCGGAGAGGGGACGACGCTTGGGGGAGGGTGACGACATGGGGGGTCTAGCTCCTTAACCTACGCTTAACCGAAACCTAACAATCGGCCATTGTACCCGAGAGCGGGGCCGAAGGGGAAGGGCCTTGTGTCCCGGACCAGGAGGCGAGAGGCTGCCACGGCGCGAATAGGAGCCTGGTGATGCCTCGTGCGCGACTGGCGCGACAAGAACAAGCTGAACGACCTGAGCACCCGCGACTGGCTCAAGTTCCAGAAGAGTTGGTTCATCCACAACCCGCCGCCACGCCAGAAGGGCGTGCTGCGCCATCCTGCCAAGTTCCCTGAGAGCATGATCGAGGAGTTCATCCGCTTCTTCACCAAGGCCGGGCAGGTCGTGCTGGACCCGATGGCCGGGACGGGGAGCACCGTGGTGGCTGCCGCGCGCGCCGGCCGCGTGGGCCTCGGCGTCGAGCTGCAGGAGCAATACGCGCAGATCGCACGGGAGTGGCTGGACGAGGAGCAACGCCGTCTCTTCTCCGAGGCGCCCGAGGGCTCGCGCATCATCACCGGCGATGCGCTCAAGCTCGGGCGGATGAAGCTCCCGCCGGTTGACTACTGCATTACCTCCCCGCCATACTGGGACATGCTGCGCCGCCAGGGCTTCGAGACCCAGCGGAAGCGGGCGCAGGCCGATGATCTGGACATGTACTACTCCGAGGATGAGGCCGACCTGGGGAACATCGAGGACTACGATGAGTTTCTGCGGCTGCTGCTGAGAGTTTACCGCCAGGTCGCCAAGGTGTTGCGCGAAGGCGCCTATCTGACGGTCATCGTCAAGAACGTCAAGAAGGGCGGCACGATCTACCCGCTGGCCTGGGACCTCGGGCGCGGCGTGGGTCGCTTCCTGAAGCTCAAGGACGAGAAGATCTGGTGCCAGGACAACCAGAAGCTCGCGCCCTATGGCATGGGCAATGCCTGGGTGTCCAACACCATGCACCATTACTGCCTGAACTTCCGCAAGGAGCGGACATGACCATAGAACTACCCGCTGCCGTTGCACCTGTCGCCGAGGAAGTGGATGTGCTCGTCTGCGGGGGCGGCCTCGGGGGCGTCGCCGCCGCCACCGCCGCGGCCCGCGCCGGCGCCAGGACACTGCTCGTCGAGCGCAACACCTACCTCGGCGGCGTCGCCACCGCCGGCATGTGCTGCTCGATCTTCAACTGCTACTTCACCTCCGGCGGCGAATGGGGTACGACCGGCATCGCCGTCGAGGTCGCCGACCGCCTCGCCGACGCTGCCGGCTTTGGCGACAAGTGGCGCCGCCACAAGGGTCACATCATCTACGACCTCGAGCAGGCGAAGTTCGTGCTGCAGGAGATGGTCGAGGAGGCCGGCGCGACCGTGCGCCTGGGCGGCGTTGTCACTGGAGCGGTCGTGGAAGATGATGTGCTCCAAGGCGTGATCGTCCACACCAAGGCCGGGCCACAGGCGCTGCTCGCGCGCGTCGTGGTGGACGCCACCGGCGATGCCGACGTGGCGGCGCTGGCCGGGGCGCCGCTGCAGCGCTGTGAGCGCGGCCTGCATTCCCTCTGCTTTCGGCTCGGGAATGTGGACGTGGACGCCTTCGTCGCCTACTTCCGCGACCACCCCGAGGAGTACGCCGAGTACATGGATGTCGAGTGGACGCTGGCCGAGGCGCTGGCGCAGTACGACGACTGCGGCACGTTCCTGTTCCCGCACGGCGGCGGGATGCAGATGAGCGCCTTCCAGCAGGCCCGCGCCGATGGCGTGCTGCCCGACACGATCGGCCTGCAGGACAACGTGGATGCCGCCCAGATGCATGCCCTGCGCCAGACCGGCATCGTCCACGTCATCTCCGGCTTCACGCACTTCGACGGGCTCGACCCCGACCTCATCACCCGCAGCCTCAGCGATGGCCGCCGCATGGTCTTCACGCTGGCCGAGGTCTACCGCCGCTACATCCCCGGCTTCGCCAACGCCTTCATCGCGGGCACGGGCGACAACCTCGGGGTCCGCGCCTCGCGCTACCTCGACGGTGATTGCGTGTTCACCCGCGAGATGCTGCAGGCCGGGGCGCGCGCGGCGGACGCCATCGGCCGGTCGGTCGGCTGGGAGAGCGAAGTACGCCACCACGGCAAGAACGCGTGGGGCGCACAGGTCCTCCACGCCGACAGCTTCGACATTCCCTATGGCTGCCTGCTGCCGCAGCAGATCGAGGGCTTGCTGATGGGCGCCGGCCGCAGCGTCAGCGCCGTGGACCCGTTCATCCTGCGGACGATGGTGCAGACGATGGTAGTCGGGCAGGGCGCCGGCGCCGCCGCCGCCGTGGCGGCCGGTGCCGGAGTCACGCCGCGTGGAGTCGCCGTGGATGCCGTCCAGGCCGAGTTGCGGCGCCAGGGAGTGGCGCTCTGATGGCTGACCGGATCAGAGTCGCCTATCTCGACCATGCCGCCGATGTGGGCGGGGGCGCCGAAGAGGCTCTCGTGGACCTGCTGCGCTTCGTGGACCGCGACCTGGTCGAGCCGCGGCTCATTGTGGCCGACCGCACCGACTGGCTGCGGGGCGTGGACGTGGCCGAGGACCAGATCGTCCGTTTCTTCCCCGAGAGCGAGGAGATCCTGGAGCGCTCCCGCGACACGCTCGGCGACTCACGCTCGAACCTGCGGAGCTTCGGGCGCAGCGTCGGGCCGGTGCGGCAACTGGCGCGCCTGCTCAAGCGGGAGCGGGTGGACCTCGTCCACACCAACTCGCTCAAGACGCACGTGCTGGGCGGGCTGGCCGCGCGCATGGCCCGCAAGCCGCTGATCTGGGATGTGCGCGACATCCTCGACCCCGGCCCGGCGCGGCGTTTGCTGCTCAACGTCGCACGGCTGTCGCGCCCGCACATCATCGCCATGTCGGCGGCGGTGGGACGCTTCCTCGAGCCGGCGCACTGCCCCACGACGGTCGTCCACGGCGGCCGCAGCCCCGAGCACTTCCGGCAAGTCCCGCCCTCCGACGCCCTGCGGGCTGAGCTGGGCCTGACGCCGGACAATGAAGTCATCACCGTCATCGCTCGCCTGACGCCGTGGAAGGGCCACATGGTGCTGCTGGATGCCTTCCGGGCCGTGCACGTCGAGCACCCGCAGGCGCGACTGGTCGTCGTCGGCGCCCCGACGTTCTGGGAGGAGACTTACCTGACGGAGTTGCAGGAGCGGGCCGCGTACCTCGGCTGTGCCGAGGCCATCCGCTGGACGGGCTTCCGCGATGACATCCCGGACATCCTCGCGCTCACCGACATCATGGTCCTGCCGTCCTTCAGCGAGCCCTTCGGCATCGTCATCGTCGAGGCCATGGTCGCGGGCAAGCCGGTGATCGTCTGCGACAGCGGCGGCCCGCCGGAGATCGTGGAGGATGGCGTCACCGGGTTGATCGTCCCGACGCGCAAGGTCGGGCCGCTGGCCGACGCCATCGTGGAGCTGTTGTCGCACCCGTGCCGCGCCCAGGAGATGGGTCGGCGCGGCCGCGAGCGCGCCGTCGAGCACTTCGACATCCGCCGCTCGGTCCGCCAGATCGAGGGCATCTACCGGCAGATCATGCAGCGCCGCTGAAGGCGAGTTGCGTCCATGAGCCAGCCCCCCCTGCTCAAAGTCTGTGGTCTCACCACCATCCCCGACCTCAAACACGCCCGCCGCTGCGGCGCCGACTTCCTGGGCGCCATCGTCGAGGTTCCGTCGTCACCGCGCTCCATCTCGCTGGCGCAGGCTGCCGTGCTGGCTCGCCTGTGCCCGGACCGTCTCGTGGCCGTCACAACCAGCGGCGACGCGGCGCAACTGCGGCGGATCGTCGAGGCGCTCCGGCCCCGCGCGCTGCAGTTGCACAGCCCCGCGGCTCTCACCGCCGCGCCGGACTTGCGCGGCCAGACGCGGCTCTGGCTGGCCGTGCCGATGCCGGTGCAGGCCGATGACCTCGCGGCCGCCATCGCGCAAGCCCTCGGCGTCATCGAGCAGGCGCAGGCCGCCGGAGTCGAGATGATCGTCCTGGACACCTCCGTGAAGGGCCGCACGGGCGGCACGGGGCAGACGTCGGACTGGGACATCGCGGCCGAGGTCGTGCGCCGCTCGCCGCTGCCGGTGCTGCTGGCCGGGGGCATTGGCCCGGACAACGCGGCCGAGGCCCTGTCTCGCGTTCACCCCGCCGGGCTCGACGCCAGCAGCCGCCTGGAGTCTTCGCCGGGCCGCAAAGACCCCGCCGCCGTGCGCGACCTCGCGCGGGTGGTCAAGCCATGAGCCGGAGGCCCCGCCATGCGCCGCCTGACCCTGTGCTTCGCGATCTTCGCCGCCTCGTCCCTGTGGGCTGACGCGGCCCGGGAGCTGGTCGCCGTCCCCGCGTCCGGCGTGAAGCTCGACGGCCAGCTCGACGAGCCGTGCTGGCAAGCCGCCGCCGTCACCGAGCCCTTCCTCATCCTCGCCGCCACCGCCACCGCCCCCCGCCAGACCCGCGCCCGCGTTGCCTTCGACCGCGAGAACATCTACGTGGCCATCGAGGCCGACGAGCCCGATCCGGCGGCACTGAGCACCACCCTTTACCCGCGCGATGATGCGCACGTGTGGCAGAGCGACAGCCTTGAGATCATGCTCCAGCCCGTGCCCGGCAGCCTGCGCTACTTCCACTTCGCCTTCACCCCCGCCGGCTCGCGCTATGACGGCATGACCGGCACCGGCCAGGCTGACGCGGCCTGGAACGCCGACCCGGACTGGCGCGTGGCCACGGCGAAGCTGGCCGACCGCTGGCAGGCGGAAGTGGCCATCCCCTTCAAGGCGCTCGGCGTCGAGAGCCCGTTGCGCGGCGAAGCCTGGGGCCTGAAGTTCTGCCGCACCGTCTACGGCCGCGGCGGCAACCGCAAGGATGACTTCAACACCACGTGGTCGTACCAGCCCTCCGGCAGCTACCACGACCCGATGGGCTGGGGGCGGCTGTTCTTCACGAGTCGGAACATCATCGCCAACGCCGACTTTGCCGCCGCGCCGGGGGCCGATGGCCTGCCGCCGCAGTGGCGCGACCAACTCGTCTGGCAGCAGGGCCAGGAGCCGGCCGGGAAGGTCGAGCAGGCCGTTGTGGACGGCCGCAATGTCCTGCGGGTGACGAAGTTCGAGCGCGCCGGGCGGAGTCTCTTGCCCCGCGCCAGCATCACGTCGCTGGTGCGCGGCGGGCGGCGCTTCCGCGCCACGGTCAGCGTGAAGGCCAAGGGCGATGTGCTGCTGGGGCTGACGCTGTACGCCGGGGCCGAGGCCTCCTATGTCAGCACGCCCTTCAAGCTGACCGGCGAGGGCTTCACGACCATCACCGCCGCCTGCGAGGCGCTCGACAAGGTCCACGCCATCGGCATTCAGCTCTCGTTCGACCGCGAGTCGCATGGGGAGCTGCTGGTGCGCGAGGCCTCCCTCGTGGATGAGGGTCCGCCGCCGGCCGCGCCGTCGGCCATCGCGCTCAACCACGGCCTGGACGCCGCCTGCGAGAACCTCGCGGACATGAAGCCGTACGAGCTACTGCGCGATGAGGAGGGCCGCAGCCGCTTTGAGCGGCTGATCTTCCGCGACCAGGGCACCGGCACGGATATCTGGCGCATCACCTCGGACTGGAGCGCCGCCAACGCCATCTACTCGAACATGTACCCGTGGAACCGCGACGGCAGCGCGTACAAGCTCTCGACGTGGGAGCGCCCCGGCGGGCCGTATCTGATCGCCGATCCGGATGGCGACGCCCTGCGCGGCGCGCCCGATGGCGGGGCCCTGTCTTGGAGCCGCGACCCGGACTGGCTCGTCTACACCTCCCGCGACACCCTCGCGCAGGTCAACTGGCGCACGGGCGAGCGCAAGACGCTGTACACGGTGCCGGACGAACTCAAGCACGGCGGGCGCGGGAGCCTCAGCGCCAACCTTGATCTGCCCGGCCTCGTGTACTTCGAGCAGGCCTTCGGCACGAAGGCCCCGCTGTACTTCATTGACCTGAAGACGAAGCAGGTCACGCGCCTGCCCATCACCAGCGACTCCACCGGCGACAGGGAGAAGGACTGGCTCTACAGCGCGGGCCTCAGCCGCGGCCGCGACGGCGAGTGGTGGGTGCGCTACTCGCTCAACCACCTGCCGCACCTGTCGAACCAGAACCCCTACCAGCAGCGTGCGGTCAGCCCGGACGGCAAGATCAGCCTGGATCGCCTCAAGCTCGACCAGCCGCCCGGCAAGCCTGCTCAGCCGCTCTACAGCCACGGCGGCACCCAGCCCTCGCAGCACTACGAGACCGGCTATTCGGGGGGCGGCATCTGCCTGTGGGACTTCGCCAAATGGGAGGGGAAGATGCTCGTGCCCGGCCCGCAGGACGGGCACATCTCGTGGGAATACCAGGACGATTGGTTCTTCGCCGGAACCAACGGCCGCCCGCTCACCGGGGCCTTCTCCAGCGTGCTGCTGAAGGTCTACACCGACGGCACGTGGTACCACGTCGCGTACGGCAACACGATCAACACCGAGTACAACACCAACTTCTTCGCCAACCTCAGCCCCGACGGCACCAAGGGCTCGTTCAGCTCCACCATGCTCGGGCCGGTGGATCTCTTCTGGTGCGTCATCTCGTATCCGGAGCCGCCCGTGGACGTGCAGGCCAGGCTGCAGGGCGGCAAGGCGGCGCTGACCTGGAAGCCGCCCGCCAAGTGCGCGGAGATCGCGGGCTACAACATCTACCGGAGCAGCCGCTCGGGCGCCGGCTTCGAGATGATCAGCGGCGAGCCCATCGCCGGCACGCAGTTCGAGGACCCCGCGCCGGGCAGGAGCGCGTTCTATGTGCTCACCTCGGTCGAGCGCTCCGGCCTGGAGAGCCGCTGCCCCAGCGCCGAAGTCGCCGTGGGTGACGTGAAGGCCGAACCCGAACGCCTCTGGCTGGAAGCCGAGCGGGGCAAGCTGCAGGCGCCCGTGCGTGAGAACCTGCACGGCAGCGCCTCGAATCTGCTTTTCGTGGACCACCGCGACGGCGCGGGTCCCGGCAGCGCCATCTATGCTTTCCCCTGCCGCCGCACCGGCCCGCACACGCTGTGGGGCCGCGTCCGCTACCAGGGCGGCGGCACGCCCGCCGACCCGTGGACTGTCAGCGCTGGTGGCAAGCCCGTCGGCAAGCTGACGACGACCGCGCGCGACTGGGAGTGGGTCAAGCTGGCCGAGGGGATTGCGGGCGCGCCGAACTGCGCCGTCAGCATCGCCGCCCCCGCCCCCGGCTTCGCGCTCGACAAGCTCCTGCTGACCGACGACCCGGCCTTCACGCCGCAGGGCGAGGAGAAGCTGGACCGCACCCCGCCCCCGACCCCGACGGGCCTGGAGCTTGTCGCCGCGCGGCACTTCGACGTGACGATCGAGTGGCAACCCGTCGCGGGCGCGCGGTACTACCAGGTATACCGCGGCGCGAAGGCGGACGTGGCCGTCGGGCAGCAGACCCTGATCGCCTCGCCGTCGCTCGCGAAGTGCGTGGACTGGGGGCTGCAGGCCGAGAAGCCGTACTGCTACCGCGTGACGGCGGTGGACGCTTTCGGCAACGAGTCACCGGCCGCGGCGGCGGTGGCGGCGGCGACCTCGGCCCTCCCGCAGGTCGTCAACCTGACGATCGAGGCGGAGCAGGCCACGCTCGCGCCAGGTCAGGAGACGGTCGCGGACAAGGACGCTTCGGGCGGGCAGTACGTCAAGCTGACCCCGCAGACGGTGGACGGGAAAGAGACCTTCGCGAAGCTGACCTGCGAGTTCGAGGCGCCAGTGGAGGGGGACTACATCGTGTGGGTGAAGGCCTGCCCGGTCAGCGACCGGGGCTATGCGTACGCGTCGGCGGAGATGGACGGGGCGCGGTACCACAGCTTCCTGATCTCCTTCCCCGAACGCAAGGGGAGTCAGGCCTTCGCTGACAACTACCGGTGGCGGGTGGTCAACGACATGCGGCGGGAGTTGCCGGTGCGGTTCCATCTGACGGCGGGGAAGCACACGCTGCTGATCGGCAGCGAGCCGCACCGTCAGGACTACGGGCTGGATCAGATCGTGATCAGCAACGACCTGGGGCGGCGGCCGGAGGGGCGGCAGTTGCCGTGGGAGTAGCGGGCCTTACGTGTTGGTCTTGCCGCTCAACGCTGTGATGCGCACGCGAATGACCGTGGTGCCCTCGATGCCCCCGTCCCGGTACGTCTGCGGCTCGGGCGTGAAGTGGCGCATCAGCACATCGAGGCCGTGCTTCTTCCCCTCGGTGTCCTCGACGATCTCCGCCGTGCCCTCGCCGACGACGCTCGCGTAGTCAAAGCCCCAGCCACAGGCCACGTCACCCGGCTTGACCGTGTATTCGGCCTCGATGGCGAAGGCCACTTGCGGGTGGGCCTTCATCAGGTCAATCTTGCGCCCCTCGGCTGCGCAGTGGAGATACAGGCACTCCCCGTCATAGCCGTAGGTGATGGGGATGACGTACGGCGCGCTCTCGTCTGGCAGCGCCAGGTACAGCACCTGGTGGCGGCGGAGGAGGTCGTCCATCGCGGCGCGGTCGGTGATCTCGCGGTCGGCGCGGCGCATCGGGTGTGCTCCTACTCGTCCAGCAGGCAGGTCGGGGGATGGCCTTCGACCATGCGCCGGGCGGCCAGGGCGGCGCCGATCATCCCCGCCTCGTTGCGCATCTGCGCCACCTCCACCCGCGCCCGCGTCTCGATATGCGGCAGCCACTTCTCCGGCTTGTTGCTGATGCCCCCACCGATGACGAACAGGTCCGGCCAGAAGAGCGCGTCGAGCGCCTGGAGGTACTCGTTGGCCCGCTGCGCCCACTTCTCCCAACTCAAGTCGTCGCGCTTGCGGGCGGCGTCCGAGGCGAACGACTCCCCCTCGCGGCCCTTCACATCCATGTGCCCCAGCTCGAGGTTTGGCACCAGCCGCCGCGCGACGAACAGCGCCGTGCCGATGCCCGTGCCGAAGGTCAGCATCATGACGACGCCATGCTCCTCGCGCCCGGCCCCGAACTGCATCTCGGCCAGACCGGCGGCGTCGGCGTCATTGAGCACCACGGTGGCACAGCCGGTCCGCTCGCGGATGAGCCCGGCGGCGTCAGTGCCGATCCAGCTCTTGTCCACATTGGCGGCCGTGTGAGCCACGCCCTCCTTGATGACGGCCGGGAAGGTGCTGCCCAGCGGGCCGGTCCAGTTGAAGAATGCGGCGATCTCGGCGATGACGTCGGCGACGGCCTCGGGCTTGGAGGGGTCCGGCGTGGCGATGCGATGCCGCTCGGCCATCAACTCGCCCTTGTCGGTGTCCACCGGTGCACCCTTGATGCCCGACCCGCCGATGTCTAGGCCCAATACCTGCATATCACTCTCCCGTCGGTTGTCGTCCGCGCGTGTGGTTCGCCCTCGGTGCGGGGTGGACCTTCCTGTGGTGCGACGTCCCGGACGCGGGCTGATGGCGGTTCAGTCCAGCAACAGCACCTTGCTCTCGTACGGTGCGAACCGCAGGTCGAGGGTTGTGGCGGCGCCGCTGAGGAGGTCGCGGGCCTGACTGAAGACGATGCCGTCCAGCTTGATGCGCCCCGCGCGCGCCGCGTCCACGATGTTGAGGGCGATCAGGACGTGCCGCCCGTCCAGCGTGGACAGCACGCTCGCGCGGATGTCATCCGGCGTGCGGACGCGCGATTGCACGCCGGCCTGCGCCGCGAGGTCAAGCACCAGCCCGGCCACGCCGCCGCCCGCGACCTCGCGCCCCTCGCGCTTGAAGTCGTCCCCGACGCCCTGCTTCGTCGAACATGCCAGCCCGAGGTTGACCCCGGACATGATCGCCTGCCCGCTGCCATAGGCGTGCCGCAACACCGCCGGCTGGCCGTCCTCGTACGTAGCCACGACCTCGGCTTCCGAGGGCTGCCAGAAGGCCTGGAAGAGGCTGCCTTCGACGGCGATCTCACCATCGCTGTATGTCAGCACAATGCGCCTGCCGCGGCCCTGGACGAGGTCCCGCTCGCGCACGCTGAAGACGTCGGCGAAGCCGCCGCCGGGGACTTCGCGCGGCAGCGACAGGTCGGGGTTGAAGCCGCACAGGTACGGGTCTGACAGGAGCGTGCCGCCCCGGCGTACGTACTCCTTGAGGGGCTCGCGCGCGGCCTCACACAGCGCCGCGGGGTTGGGCAGGACGATCAGCTTGTAGCGCGCCAGCGCCGCCGCGTCGAGGCGCTCCTCGTGCAGCACATCCACGGGGAGGTTCGCATCCCAGAAGACGCGGTAGGTGCCGCTGAGGGCGTCCACGCTGAGCTGGCAGTTGCGGTGCTGCGTCCAGTCGGCCATGAAGGTGCGGTAGCTGAAGAGCAGGGCGACCTCAGCGGGCTGGACCTGCGCGGCGCGGAAGAGCGCCGCGTTGTCGTTGAGCGTCTTGCCGATCCGCGCCACGGCGCGGAGCAGCTCCGTCTCCTCCCCGGCGTAGTCGGTCAGGCCGAAGGCGCCGATCTCCGAGCCGTGCGCTTCCTTGCGGTACTGCCAGAACAGCAGGCCCTGCGCGCCGTGGCGGATCGACTCCCAGCAGAACATCGCCTCGACTTCCGGGCGGATGCGGCCGTTGCGCCCGAAGCCCTGGCCGTAGTCGCCCGCGCCCAATTCCGACTGCCAGAACTCCTTGTCCCCGGCCGCGCAGCGGGTGGCGTCCGTGCCCAGACCAACCATGAGCGTCTGCGGCGCCGAGGATGGGAAGGCGCTGTAGCCCCACATGTCCACCGGGTCGGCGTTCTTCCAGTCGTCGAAGGCCATCGCGCCAAGCTGTCCGCAGGTCACGCAGCCGCCGCCCCAGGCGTGGGCGATGACGGGCTTGCGCGTGTGCTTGCGGATGAGGTCGCTGCGGCGCTGCACGAGCCCGGCGATGTTCTCGGCGGCGAAGGTGCGGAAGTCCACCCAGTCGCTGAAGCCGAACAGCCATGTCGGCGGGCGCACCTCGGCCCAGTCCGAGAAGCGCCGGCCCCACGCCTCGCCGACGGCGTCAAGCGAGCCGTACTTGCCGCGCAGCCAGTGACGGAACGCCTCCCGGCTGGCCTCGCAGTAGCAGAAGCAGCCGATGGGGTTCTCGGTCATGTCCACCCACAGGTGCGGCTCGTTGATCGGCTCGAAGAACGCGACCGCCGGGTGATCGCCACAGTGGCTGACGACGCCCTCGATGAAGCGCGCCTCCAGCTCCTGCGTGCGCGCGTGATCCGGGCACAGCCCCGGCCAGCCGCCGGAGGGCGTGTTGGCGCGCTGGGCGGACTCGAACGGCCGCCCCTTGATGTCCACGTACCACAGTTCGCGGTGCCGATGGATGGCCCACTCGGGGCAGCCGTGCAGGTGCATCAGCAGCCCCACCTGCAGCTCATTCTCAGCGGCGAGGTCGAGGAGTTCGTCCAGGTAGTCGAAGTCAATCTCGCCGGGCCGGGGCTCCAGGACGCCCCACACCAGCCAGGCGCGGATGGTGTTGAAGCCGGCGGCGCGCATGTTCGCCATGTCGCGCGCCCAATCCGACCGCGGCGGCGTCAGCCCCCGCAGATATTGCGAGCCGAACGGGAAGAACTCGGGTGCGGACATGTTGACGATAGCCTCGGATCGTGTTATGCTAGCAGTTTCG
>CAZZDO010000004.1:0-18828 GCA_964653205.1 uncultured Armatimonadia bacterium
TAGCGCGTCCAGTCCTGCACGTGCACCCGGCTCGTGCCACCGAACCACAGGCGCAACGGCCCGGCGCCGCTCATCACCCGGGCCCCCATCAGCCCCACGGACTGGTCGCGGTCGGGCAGTGTCCCGGGCGCCTCGCCCGGCACGGTCAGCCCGGGCAGGTAGGTTTCCAGCGGCTGGCCCCGCACCGCATCCATGGTCAGCGCCGTGGCCACTTCGAAGCCTCCCCACCGCAGCAGCCGGTCGAACCGGCAGTCGTAGCGCAGGTCGAGCTCGCCGCGGGGGCTAAGCCGCACGGTCTCCCGCAGCCGCCACAGGGGCGCGTTCTGCAGCACTTGCGGGTGGGAGCAGACGCGGGTGATGACGACCTGCGCTGCGCCGTCGGCGAAGGTCACGTCCATCTGCGACGGGCGGTCGCCCAGCCCGGGCGTTTCGGCCTGGCAGCCGCGAACGCCCTTGCCCGTCTCGGGCGAGGTCGGGGTGGTGTACAGGGCGATGAAGGAGATGAGCTGCGTGTCGCCGACGCGGACGTCGCGGAGCGTGCCGGTGGGCTCGATGGTGGCGCGGAAGCGGGGCGTGCCGAGGGTCACCGTCTGGCCCTGGCGCGACAGCTCGCGTATGGCCTCGCCCTGGGCGAACAGCGGCACGGCCGCCAGCACGGCGCACAGCGCGGCCAGACAGCGGGTGCCCGACAGACGGGCTTGCCGGCGTTCGCGGCGCATGCTCCGGCCCTCCTCTGCGGTGCGGACTGCCGGCCACTTCCTTCCCCGGGGCCGTCTCTCCTGCCCCGGCCCTGCCCTCGACGCTAACGCCGTTGCCCGTGATGTTGCACCAGACGCGGGGATAAATGACGCGGGCTTGAGACGAAGTTGAGGAACAAGGAGGAGAATGGGAGGGCCTGGGCGAAGGGGCTCAAGCTTTACCCCTGACTTCGTGCCGCCAGGAAAGTGATGCCCATGCGCGACGTCGCCCCTAACGACGCAGCGTCTGCCGCCCACATCTGCAGCCCGACCGCCGCCGCGGTGCGTCGCCGGACGGAACTACCACTGGCGCTGTCCTTACTCCTGGAGGCGCTGGAGCCCAAGCTGCAACAGGTCCTCGCCGCGGTTGGGGCCGACGCGGCCGGCGTACACCTGGTCGGGGATGAAGCCCAGCCCTCGCTGCGCCTCTACGCCCAGCAGGGCCTGTCGGCGGACGAAGAGCACAGCGCGGCGATGGCGCCCATGCCGGACACCCTCGTCGGCCGCTGCGTCACCGCCGGGGTCCCGGTCCAGCGCGGCGCGGAGCCCGATCCCGGCAGCGACGGCGCCGAGTGGGAAGCCGCGCCCAGCGCCTTCGTGGCGGTGCCCCTGCAGGTAGACCAACTCGTCATCGGCGCGCTATGGGCCCTGTCTCACCAGCAGCGGCTGGTGGAGGGAGCAGGCGCGCTGCTGGAGCTGGTGGCTCAGCCGCTGGCTGAACTCGTCCTCCAGCACTTCCTCCTCGCGCAAGTGGGGGGCGAGCGCCAGGAGCACCAGTTGCTGGCCGACCACCTGCGGGACGCCATCTGGACCCTCGAGGTCGAGCCGCGCCTGCGCACGGTGCTCATCTCCGACAGCATCACCCGTCTGACCGGCTACAGCCCCCAGGATTTCCGCGACGACCCACACTTGTGGGTGAGCATGATCTACCCCGACGACCGCGCGAAGGTGGTCGCCGAGGTCCAGAGCGCCACGGAGGGCCACGCCGACGAGATACACCACCGCGTCCGCCTGGTGCGTCAGGATGGCGAGATGCGCTGGGTGCACACCAGTGGCCGCGTGGTGCGCGACGACGGCGCGGTGCGCATCTACGGCTTGACCACCGATGTGACCGACCATGTGCGCCTTGAGGAGCGCGTGCGGCGCGCGGACCGCCTGTCCGCCGTGGGGATGCTCGCCGGGGGCATCGCGCACGAGTACAACAACCTCCACTTCGCCATTCTCGGCACGCTCGACCTGCTGCTCATGCGGGACGACCTGGACGACGGCGTCCGCCAGCACATCAACCGTGTGCGGGAGACGGCCGAGCGCGCTTCGGAGATCACCACCAAGCTCGTGTCCTTCGCGCGGGGCGGCACGGGCGGGCGCGAGGACTTCGATGTCGCCGAACTGCTGGACTCGGCCCTGACGCTGGTGTCCAAGGAATTCAGCACCATGGGCATCCAGGTCGAGGTGATGAACTCGCCGCTGCCCCTGCGCCTCCACGGCAACCGCGCGGAACTTGGGCAGGCCCTGATCAACCTGATCATCAACGCCCAGCAGGCCATGCAGGATTGCCCCACCAAGCGTCTGACGCTCACCACCGGCCTGGACCCCGACCGCCGCGTCTTCGTCAGCGTCGCGGACACCGGCCACGGCATCCCCCCCGAGAACCTCCCGCGCCTCTTCGACCCGTTCTTCACCACCAAGGGCGCCGCCGGGTCGTGGGTCGAGGACCGCGCCGCCACCGATGCCTTCCTTTCCGGTCGCGGCCTGGGCCTCAGCGTCGCCCAGACGATCGTGCAGGAGCACGGCGGCGACATCGAGGTCGAGAGCGAGTTGGACTGCGGCACCAAGTTCACCATCTACCTGCCCACGCCGCACCTGGCCCAACAGGTTCCGACCGAGGACCGCCCGCTCCCGCAAGCGGAGAGCGGCCGCATCCTCATCGCCGACGACGAGGATGCCGTCCGCCTGGTCTGCCGCGAGATGTTGCGCCAACTCAACTACCAGGTGGCGGAAGCCGGCGGCGGCGAGGAGGCTTTGCGCCTGCTGCACGAGCAGCCCTTCGACCTCATCCTGGTGGACCTGCAGATGCCGGACATGAGCGGCCTCGAGCTGATGCGGCGCATCAATGAGCTGCCCGCCGAAGTCCGCCCGGCCAAGCTCGTCATCACCGGCAACATTGACGAGGTCCCCCCGGAGACCTGCGCCGAGTTGGGCATCTCCGGCCTGCTGCAAAAGCGCGGGAACCTGAGCGAGCTGGTCAGCAAGGTGCAACTCGCGCTGTCCTTCCGACGGACCTAGTCGCGCGTCCCCGGCGGGCCCCCCGGTGTGTTGACGCTAACTGCGCACCGCCGTATAATTCGGCCTGTGTCGTCGTGACGTGAATTGCCTCCGCGCACAACCCATGGCGCTTCTCTGAGGTCCCCCATGCGTTACCAGCCCCTGCTGTTGCTGGCCCTTCTGCCCGCCGCGCTCTTGGTCGGATGCGGCAAGAAGCCGACCGATGCCGTTGGCCCCACCGGGTCCACCAGCACTCCCGCCACCACCGTGACCTTCCTGGCGATGGAGTACGATACCAACACCCGTCCCTTCATGGACAAGGTGAAGCAGCAGTTCGAGGCGGCCAATCCGGACCTCAAGCTGAACATCGAGGTCGTGGACTGGAACCTGGGCAAGGACAAGCTCTCGACGCTTGTGTCGGCCGGCAACGCGCCCGACCTGGCCAACATCGCCACCCTGTGGCTGCCCGAGTACGTCCAGTTGGACGTGGTCGAGCCGCTTGATCAGTACCTCTCGGCCGACATGCGCGAGCGCTTCCTGCCCGTCACGCTGCATGGTGCGGAGTACCAGGACAAACTCTACGGGCTGCCCATCGCGGTCAGCGCCCGCGCCCTGTACTACAACAAGGACCTGCTCGCCGCGGCCGGCTGCGAGCCACCCAAGAACTGGGACGAGTTGGTGACGGTGGCCCAGAAGTGCACCAACCCCGCCCAGGGCGTCTATGGCTTTGGCGTCCAGGGCTCCAAGGTGGAGACCGACGTCTACTGGTACTATTTCCTGTGGGCCAACCAGGGCGAGATCCTCAGCGCCGACCAGCGGCAGGCGGTTTTCAACAGCCCCGCGGGTGTCGAGGCGCTGCAGTTCCTGTGTGACCTGATCCAGAAGCACAAGTGCACCGAGCCCGAGCCAACCGCATACGACCGCGAGGGTCTCCAGGAGATGTTCAAGGGCCGCAAGCTCGCCATGACCATCACCGGCCCCTGGTTCTGGAAGATGCTCAAGGAGCAAGTGCCGGACCTGCCCTACGGCGTGGCGCCGATCCCGGGCCACAAGCAGCAGAAGACGATGGCGGTCACGGACAACCTCATCATGTTCAAGTCCTGTCCGAACAAGGCGGCCGCCTGGAAGTTCGTGGAGTTCTTCTACCGGGACGAGTTGCGCCAGGAATGGGCGCAGACGTTCGGCATGATCCCCGAACTCAAGTCCGTCGCCAGTTCGGACTTCATCAAGCAGAGCCCCGAATGGATGACCTTCCTGGGGTTGCTGGACTCCGGGGTGTTCGTCCCCCTACACCCGCGCTGGACGGCGATCGCCAAGCAGATCGAGGTGGGGGTGCAGGAGGCCCTGCTGGGGCAGAAGACGCCGTCGGTGGCGCTCGACGCCGCCAAGCAGCGGGTGGATGCCATCTTGCGCGAGTCGGCCACCGCCGCCACGCCATCGGCCCAGTGAACGCCGCCTGACGAGCGCCGCCGCGTCCGGCCTGTGGCCGCTCCCGTCAGGGAACCCGTCGGGAGTCGTTGGGGCATGTACCGCCGTCGCACGACACTGCTGGCCTATCTGGCCCTTGCTCCCAGCGCCATCCTCAGCGCGGGGGTGATCTTCTACCCGATCCTGCGAACCTTCTGGGCCGCCTTCTGCCAGGTGGACCGGAAGGGCAACCCCCAGGCCTTCGGCACGCTGGACAACTTCCGCGCCTTGTTGGGCAGCGAGGTCTTCTGCAATCAGGTCGTCCCCCATACGCTCCTGTGGACCGGGGCCGTCGTTGGCGTCACCATCGCCATCTCCCTGTTCGTCGCTCTCGCGCTCAACGAGCGCCTGCCCGGCCGCCGCCTGATGCGCGCGCTGGTCATGCTCCCCTGGGCCACCTCGCTCGTCATCAGTGCCGCGGTGTGGAGGTGGACGCTACATCCCACCCAGGGCCCCCTCAACCGCCTGCTCGAAGACTGGGGCCTGATGCCCTACGGTCAGGCGCCGGCCTGGTTGGCCCGCCCCGGCATGGCCCTGGCCGCCGTCATCGCCGTCGGCATCTGGGTCTCCATCCCCTTCACCTCCGTCGTCCTGCTCGCAGGGCTGCAATCCATCGAGGACAGCGTCTATGAGGCCGGACTGCTTGATGGGGCGACGGGGTGGCGGCGCCTGCGCTACCTCACGCTTCCCTTGCTGCGCCCGGTACTGCTGGTCGTGGTCCTGCTCAACGTGATCTACGTCGTCAACTCATTCCCGATCATCTGGACCCTGACGGAGGGGGGGCCGGCCAACCAGACCCATATCATCGTGACCTACCTGTACCAGACGGCCATCTCCCAGCGCGAGTACGGCCAGGGCTACGCGATGGCGGTGCTCACCTTCATCGCGCTCCTGGCCTTCTCGATCATCTACCTCCGGCTGCAGGCGCGGGAAGGGCTGGCGGGCGAATGAGGACCTCGCGCTGGACCAAGGCCCTGCTCCTGGGCGGCATGATCCCGGTCCTGGTGGTCGTGCTCTTCCCCTTTGCGGTCATGGTCACCACGGCGCTGAAGACGCCGACCGCCATCTCGGCCCCCTCGGGCCCCGACCAGCCCTTCCGTTTCTGGCCCACGGCGCCCCAGCCCGGCAACTTCGCCGCCGTCTTCCGCGCCATGCCGCTGGCCCGCAGCTTTGGCAACAGCCTGCTCATCGCGTGCGGCGCCACGCTGCTCAACCTGCTGTGCGCCATCCCCGCCGCCTACGCGCTGGCCCGCCTGGACTTCCCGGGCAAACGGCCGGTGCTCTTCCTGGTCCTCACGACGCAGATGTTCTCTCCCATCGTCCTCATCATCGCCCTCTTCGCCCAGTTCACCAACTACGGCTTGCTCGAGGGCGCGCGGGTCTACCTGGCGCTCATCATCGCCAATGCGGCCGTCTCGCTGGCGTTCGGCATCTGGCTGCTAACGGGCTACTTCTCCACCATCCCGCGCGAGGTGGAGGAGGCGGCGCTCATTGACGGCTGCTCCCGCCTGCAGATGATCTCGCGCGTCATCATCCCGGTGGCGCTGCCCGGGGTCGTCACGACCCTGATCTTCGCCTTCATCAGCGCCTGGAATGAGTACGTCTTTGCCCTGACCTTCGTCTCCTCGGACGCCTACAAGCCCCTGACCGTGCTCGTCCCCAGCTTCATCGGGCAGTACGGGACGCAGTGGCAACTGCTCATGGCCGCGGCCCTGCTGGCGACGGTGCCGGTGGTGGCCCTCTTCCTCGGCGTCGAGAAACACCTCGTCCGCGGCCTGACCGCCGGCTCCATCAAGTAGTCCGCCCGCGACTCGTCGTCGCGGGCGTCCTGGTCGTCATCCGCTGCCGTTGCCGTCCCCAATCCCTAACCCCTAACTCAGCACCTTCTCCGCCATCTCCACCGACCGCTGCGCCAGGTCGCTGATGCGGTTGACGTTGAAGCCGTCAATGGCGCTGTGCAGCGTGTCCCCCAGCGGCGCCGTCCACTTCCCCGGCAGCGCCTGCGCCCCCAGCAGCGCTCCCAGCACCGACCCCGCCGTCGCGCCGTTGCAGTCCGTATCCAGCCCGCCCATCACCGCGAGGCTGATCGCCTGCGTGAAGTCCCCGCCCGCGTGCAACAGCCCCAGCAGCACCAGGCAGGCGTTGTTGATCGTGTGCACCGGGTGGTAGTGGCCGTACTTGGCCATCACCTGCTCCCACGTCGCCTCCCACGGGCCCGCGCCGCACCACACCAGCATGTCCCGCACGGCCTCCGCCAGCCGGCAGTTGGCCGGGATCTCGCTCAGCGCTACCTCAATGGCCGCCGTCAGGTCGTCCATCGCCAGGCATGCCGCAATCAGCGCCGCGAAGAACATCTCGCCGTAGATGCCGTTCTTGGTGTGCGAGATCGAGGCATCGCGCCAGGCGAAATCCGCCGCCCTCTCCGGCCCGCCCGCCGCGCAGTAGCCGAAGCCGTCGGCGCGAATCTGCGCCCCGATCCATTCCCGATAGGGGTTCATCACGACCGCGGAGTCCGGCGGCCAGACATCGTTGACCAGGTTGCGGTAGGCCACGCGCTCGGCCGTGTACGTCTTGTGGTACGGCAGCCGCAACAGCCACTCCTGCGCCACGTGCTTCGGCTCGAACTGCGGGCCGTGGGCCTCGAGAATGTGCAGCCCCAGGATCGTGTAGTCCGTGTCGTCATCCCGCGCGCCGTGGGTGATGTTTCCCCGCAGGCACTCGTGGTAGCTCGGGTGCCACTTGAGGCCTTCGGGCAGCTCGTCAAGGGGCGGGAAGTAGTCGTCGAGCGGGTAGGCGTCGCCGGCCTGCAACAGCTTGGCGATGTTCGCGCGCGTCCAGCCCTCGACGGGCTTGCCGAGCATGCAGCCGGCGCAGCGGCCCAGCCACGCCCCCAGCATCCGGTCCTGGAGCATGTCGCCGTCGGCCAAGGGCAAGCGCCGCGGCCCGTCGGGGCGCGCGGCATGGATCTCCGCCAGCGTGGACGGTTCGGCGTACGCCGTGTGGAGTTGCTCCTGGGCCACGACGGCCTCGCGCCAGAAGGCCTCCAGCGCCTCGGCCTGCGTGGCCTCGTCTTGCTCCCCGGCCAGCTTCAGGGCCCGGGCCAACTCCGCGGTGGGCGCGCCCTCCTCGGCGAGTTGCGTCAGCTCCGCGGCTGCCAGGTTCTTCTGCTCTTGCAGTGATGGCATGGGTCCGCCTCTCTGTCTCGTATCGGATTCGCGGGATGGGTGGCTTCCTTCGCCTGCGCGGCCCGTTCACCTGCCGGGAAGGCGAGCCGGAGCCGGCAGATGCATAAGGGACCGGCCCACTGGCCGGTCCCTTTGTCTAGCCCTCAGTTCCGCGGGCTGCCGCTACTTCGCCGGCGCCCCATTCCCGTTGGCCGGCGGGGCCGACGGGAAGAACACCGTGAACGTCGAGCCCTCCCCCGGCACGCTCCGCACCGACACCCGGCCCCCGTGCGACTCCATGATGTGCTTGACGATGGACAGCCCCAGCCCGGTGCCGCCGGTGGCCCGGTCGCGGGCCTTGTCCACCCGGTAGAAGCGCTCGAAGATGCGGCCCTGGTGCTCGGGCCGGATGCCCACGCCCGTATCGCTCACGGCCAGCTCATAGCCCTCCGGCGCGGCGCTGCCCACGATCTTGACCGCCCCGCCCTCCGGCGTGTACTTGATGGC
This sequence comes from uncultured Armatimonadia bacterium, assembly GCA_964653205.1. Taxonomy (GTDB): domain Bacteria; phylum Armatimonadota; class Zipacnadia; order Zipacnadales; family UBA11051; genus JAJFUB01. The sequence goes on from CAZZDO010000004.1 coordinate 8,141, forward strand.
GTTGTCGGCCAGGTTCAGCAGCACCGTGTGCAGCCCGTTGGGGTCCGCGCGCACGATATCCTCCGCCCCGACCAGCGCCTGCAAGGTCAGGCGCTTCTCCTCGGCCTTCAGGCGCAACTGCTCGACCACGTCGCGCACCGCCCGCTCCACGCCCACCGGCTCGGGCTTCAGCAGTTGCTGCCCGCGCTCAACGCGCGTGAGCACCAGCATGTCGTCGAGGATGTTGGTCAGGCGGTCCGAAGCCTCCACGATCTGCTGGACGAACCGCGGCGCCTTCTCCGGGTCGCTCAGCGCCCCCATCTGCAGCGCCTCGGCGAGGGCCTTGACGCCCGCCGCCGGCGTGCGCAACTCGTGGCTGGCGTTGGCGACGAATTCGCGCCGCACCTCGTCCAGCCGGTGCAGGTCCGTCACATCGTGCAACAGCCCCACCGCCCCGAGCGCCTGCCCGTCATCGCTGTGCAGCGGGGTGACGACCGCGGCGAGATCACGCGGCTCGGGATACAGCACGCGCACCTCGTCATGCTGCACGGCCCCCTGCTCGATCGCCCGGGTCAGCAGGGCGCTCAGGTCGTAGTTCAGCGCGATCTGTTCGGACGAACGCCCCGCCACATCTTCACCCTCGATGTTGAACAGCCGCGCGAAGGCCGTGTTGATGAACTGCACGCGCCCCGCGCGGTCCACGATGACGACCGCATCGCTCATCTGGCGAAGGATGGCCGCGTAGTAGCGCGACTCGCGCTGTGATAGCTCCAGGAGTCCCGACAGCCGGTCGAGCGCCTCGTCAAACACGCTGCCCAGTTCCGCCAGCTCTGACCTGGGCAGCCGGCCCACCCGCGCCGCCAGGTCGCCCTTGCCCACCCGGCGCGCGACGCGCACCAGCGCCTCGACCGGCGCCGTGAAGTGCCGCGCGAGGAGCACGGAGACCAGCCAGATGACCGCCATGGCCCACAGCAGCGTCCACAGCAGCGCCCGCTGCAGCCCGGCCTGCGCGGCGTAGACCCCCACCATTGGCCGGGCCAGCCGCAACACCGTCCCCTCGCCGTGCGGCGACTTCCCGGCCGGGATGGCCACGTACAGCATGTCCATCTTCAGCGTGTTGCTGAAGCGGATGGAGCTGCCCATGCCGCTGGCCAGCGCCTGTAGCCGCTCGGGCCGGTCCGCGTGGTTCTCCATCACCGCAGGGTCCTCGCGGCTGTCGGTCACTACGACGCCGTCGCCCCCGATGATCGTGAAGCGCACGTTGAGGTGCGCGTCCTGCGCCTGCGCCCAACCGCGCAGGTCGGGCGCCGGCGACGACAGCGACGGCAGGTGGTCGTTAACCAGCCGCGCCTGCGCCAGCAGGCTCTCGGTGAGCTGCCGCGTCTCACTCGCTCGCACCGCCACGTGCAGATAGGCATAGAGCAGCGCCAGAACCGCCACCGTCACCAGCGAGAACGCCAGGGTGATCTTCCAGCGCAGGGCCAGCTTCATGGGGTCTCCGCGAACTTGTAGCCCACGCCGCGAACCGTCAGCAGACGCTCGGGCTGGGAGGGATTGCTCTCGATCTTGGTCCGCAGCCAGCGGATGTGCACATCTACGGTTCGCTCGTCGAGGTAGTCCTCCTGCGCCCAGACCGCCTGCAGGATCTGGTCCCGGCTCCGCACCCGCCCGGCGTGCTCCATCAGGTAGGCCAGCAGGTCGAACTCGCGCGGCGTCAGCTTGACGGCCTCCCCCTCCACGGTCACTTCGTGCCGCGCCCGGTCCACCACCACGCCGAAGCGGCTGAGCGTCGGCGACACCGGCTCATCGGGTGACTGCGCCCGGCGGAGCACGGTGCGCACTCGCGCCACCAGCTCGCGCATGCTGAAGGGCTTCGTGACATAATCATCCGCGCCCATCTCCAGCCCCGCCACGCGATCCGCCTCTTCCGCCCGCGCCGTCAGCATGATGACCGGCACGCCGGGCCGCTGCTTGCGGAAGGCCTGGAAGAGGTCCCACCCGTTGATGCCCGGCAGCATCAGGTCGAGCACCACCAGGTCGGGCCGCGCCTGCTCGAACGCGGCCAGGGCGCTGTGTCCATCCGCGGCGACCGTGACCTGCAGCCCCTCCTGCCCGAGCGTGTAGGCCACGGCCTCGGCCAGACTCGCTTCGTCTTCAATGATGAGGATGTGTTCTGCCATGACCAGACTCCAGGGCGGCGTCGAAAGGTCGTGCGCCACCCCACAGTGAGCATAACAGTATCATGTTAAGGTCCGGTTAGGCAATTGTGATGGCCTGATTGTGGCCCCAAACGCAGACGGCCACCGCCGCAGCGGTGGCCGTCACACCGTGTCACAGCGGAGGCTTCACAGGTTGCGGAAGGGTAGTTGGTTGCCCACAAACTGCGCGTGGACGGTCGCGGCCTTGGACCACTTGGCATGGCCGTCGTAGTAGGCGATGTTGATGCCCTCGTTGTGCGGCGGGGTCCGCGCCGTGGTCCAGCCATGGGGGATCAGGCAGGTATCGTGGCAACCGCCGCCACTGGTGATGTTCTTGAGGCACGCGACGGGCCAGTCGAAGATGACGCCATACTGCGCCGGGGTCTTGATCTGCGAATCCGGCGTGTTGCGGACATCGCAGAAGTTGTAGCCGTAGTCGCTGGGAGCCAGCGTGTTGAAGAAGGCATGCGGGCTGTTGTCCGAGGGGCAGCGGAAGATCTGAGTGTTCTTGACATACGGCATCATGATGTCGGTCCAGCCGACGCGGTTCGGGGCCACGCCTGTGTCGCGCGGCATGCCCAGACCATCATAGTCCTGCATGTACTGCAGGTAGCCAATGCCGATCTGCTTGCAGTTGCTCAGACACGACGACTGCCGCGCCTTCTCTCGGGCTTTGGCGAACACGGGGAACAGGATCGCCGCCAGGATGGCGATGATCGCGATCACGACGAGAAGCTCGATCAGCGTAAACCCACGTTTGCTCATGGTCCATCTCCTCTCAGCGTTTGGGGTTGGCACCGGCACTGTCTCACTGTCATTCGCCGCTGCCTTCCCCTTTTCCTGCTACCGCGGCACAAATTCCTTCCCATTTCCCGCGTTGCCGTCGGCCAGCTTCTACGGCGCCAGCGACGCCGGCAGCGGGAACAGCTCCCCGCACCGCGCGTAGACATCCTCGGGCAGGTCCGCCTCCGCCGCCCCCAGGTTGTCCTTGAGCTGCTCCGTCTTCGTCGCTCCGAGAATGACCGACGTCACCGCCGGGTGCTTCAAGCACCACGCCAGCGCCAGTTGCGGCGCCGACAGCCCCAGGTCCCCGGCCATCGTCTTCAGCTCCTGCGCCTTGGACAGGTTCTCCTTGGTCCAGTACAGGTTCATCATGATCTGGTTCATGCTGTCATCGGCGGCGCGGGTGCCGGCGGGCGGGGGCTGGCCGGGCGCGTACTTCCCCGTCAGCATCCCATGCGCCAGCGGCGAGAACACGACGTTCCCCACCCCCACCTTCAGCGTCGTCGGGAAGACCTCCACCTCCGGGTTGCGCCACAGCATCGAGTAGCGCGGCTGGTTGGACGCCGGCGGCCGGCAGCCGAGCCGCGCCGCCGTGTCCACCGCCTCCTGGATCAGCGCCGCGGGCCATTCCGACACGCCCCAGTAGATGATCTTCCCCGCCCGCGCCAGGTCGTCCATCGCCCGCACCGTCTCTTCGACCGGCGTGCCCGGGTCCGGCCGGTGGCACTGGTACAGGTCCACATAGTCCATCTGCAGACGCTGCAGGCTGGCATGGCACTGCTCGCGGACATGCTTGGCCGACAGCCCGCGGTCGTTGGGCCCGTCACCCATCGGCGCCCAGACTTTCGTCGCCAGCACGAACGACTCGCGCGGGTAATCCCTGAGGATCTTCCCCAGCGCGACTTCGGCCTGCCCGCGGTTGTAGGCGTTGGCGGTGTCGAACCAGTTGACGCCGGCATCAAAGCACAGCTTCACATGTTCGGCGGCCATCGCGTCATCCACGTGCATGCCGATGGTCAGGTAACTCCCCAACCCCACGGTACTGATCTGCACGCCCCACTTGCCCAGGTGTCGGTATTGCATGGTGTCCTCCGTAGGAGCGCCGGCTTCCAGCCGGCACGTCGTTGCCGGGCGCGATGAATCGCGCCGCTACCGTCCCAGCCTCTGCCCCAACAGCCGCTCCATGAACAGCATCAGGAACCGTCCCACGTGTGGCGTCACGGCCACCCGCATGTTCGGGTCGCCCTCCACGGGCCGCGTGACGCCCTCGTCATCGCACACGATGCACAGGTCGGCCACGCCGCACAGCGTCGGGTCAATCGCCATCCCGACGGCCAGCGGGTCGTGCAGGACCGGCGTCTGGCCGGGCCAGCAGTTCAGCATTCCCGCCAGCCCGTCCGTCAGCGGCGTGCCGGCGTTCAGGAGGCGCTCCCGGTTCTCGGCCTCGAGCTTCACCCGGTAGGTCGCGTCCAGCGGCACCATCGTCATCGGCGCCCCGCACGACAGCATCGCCTGCGCGGCCGGGATGTCGGTGACGATGTTGTACTCGGGCTTGATCTCCGGCGTCGCCCCCTCCGGCCAGCCCACGCACCCGCCCATGATGACAAAATCGCACTTGCGGCCCAACTCGGGGTCCAGCTTCAGCGCATCGCCGATGTTGGTGAAGGGGCCGATGGGCACGATGGTGATCTCGCCGGGGGTCGCGTTCACCTGCTCGACGATGAAGTCGGCGGCGCTCTGACCGATGGGCTGCGTCGCGTCGAAGTCCTCGGCCCACGGGGACTGGTTGACCGCGCCGGTGCCCGTCGGGCGGCCGACGGCGACAGGGATGTCCGCTCGCCCGGTCTCATGCAGCATCTTGAGCGCGAGCTTCGCCCGTCGGGCGGTGTCATTGTGGGCGATGGTGACACCGACCAGCTCCAGCTCCGGCGCGCAGAGGATCAGCGCGAGCGCGTACGCGTCGTCAATGTCGGTGCCGATGTCGGTGTCGAGGATGATGCGGCGAGGCATGTGTGGACCTCCTGGATGGGTGGAGAGGGTTTCGGCATCGGCAGGTTCCACCCCTCCCCGAACGGAAATGGCCTTCCACACGACCGACCTCACGGGAGGCCTCCCATGAACGACCTCGATATCCGCACCCTCGCCGTCTTCGGCGGCAGCGGCAAGCTTGGCCAAGCCCTCATCCGCCACTTCACCGCCCGGGGTCTCGGCATCCGCGCGATGGTCCATCGCACACCCCTCGACCTCTCCGGCGTCGAGAGCCTCCCGGGCGATGTGCGCAACCTCGCCGACGTGCAGGCGGTCTGCGACGGGGCGGACGGCGTGCTCTGCCTGGCCACGATGAAGGAGGACCCCGAGACCTTCTTCGATGTCAGCCTCAAGGGCACGTTCAACATCCTGGAGGCGTGCCGCGACACGCCGGTCAAACAGCTTATCCTCGCCGGCGGCGACGCGGCCTGCGGTATCTGGTTCTACCCGCACCCCGAGCCGATTGACGAGACCCACCCGCTGATGGCCTACCCCGGCTACTATGCCTTCAGCAAGGTCATGGAAGAAGTCATGTTCGGCCAGTACCACATTCAGTACGGGCTGCCCACCTGCACGCTGCGCATGTCGTGGATCTTCGAGCAGGCGGACATCCTGAACCACCTCTCCCTGCGCAACCTCAACCCGGCGGAGAAGGGCCACGGGTGGGACGACTACCTGACCGACGAGTTGCGCGAGGTCATCGCGCAGGGCGGCAACCGCGTGCCCATTCTCGTGAATGGCGAGGGCGTGCCCTACACGCGCCACATCGTGCACCTCGATGACGTCGTGCAGGCCTTCGAGTTGGCGCTGGGCAACCCGGCGGCGGTCGGCGAGACGTTCAACATCGCCGCCCCCCGGGCGTTTCGCTACGACGAGGCGGCGGCGTATCTCGCGCCGAAGGTGGGCCTGGAGACCGCGACCATCGTGGCGAGCGGCTACCATTCGTTCGAGATCAACGTGAACAAGGCCCGGCGGGTGCTGGGCTACGCCCCGCAGTACGACATCTTCGGGATCATTGACGCGGCGCTGGAATGGCAGAGTCAGCAGTAAGCCGTAGGAGCGCCGGCTTCTCGGGAGGCTGAGCCTGCCGAAGCCCAGCCGGCAGCCGTTCGAAGGGAGCAACAGATGAACCGTCCTCTACTGAGCCTCATCGGCCCGATCCTGCTACTTGCCGCGAGCCTGGGAGGTGCCGCCGTGACCGAGTTCTTCGTCTCCACTCAGGGCCAGGACGCCAACCCCGGCACGCAGGCGAAGCCCTTCGCAACGCTGGAGCGCGCCCAGGAAGCCGCTCGCGGGGCGCGGGCCAAGGGCCCCGTCACCGTCTGGCTGCGGGGCGGCATCTTCCGCCGGGACAAGTCGTTCGCCCTCACCGCCGAGGACTCCGGCACGACCTGGCGCGCCTTCGGCTCCGAACGCGCGGTTCTCATGGGCGGGGTCGCGCTATCGGGCGAGACCTTCAAGCCGGTAGCGGACCCCGCCGTGCTAGCCCGCCTCGACCCGGCCGCCAAGTCGCACATCCTCGTCTCGGACCTCACCAGGCAGGGCGTGACGGACTTCGGCGGGGCATGGCCGGACCGCTTCCGCGGCTACAACGGCTGGCACGAGCTGTTCTTCGACGGGCGGCGCATGCAGATCGCGCGCTGGCCCAACGAGGGCTTCGCGAAGATGGGCAAGGTGCTCGACCCGGGCTCCAAGCCCCGCGTCGGCGAAAAGCCCGACCGCCCCGGCAAGTTCGAGTACCCGGGCGACCGGCCCGAGCGCTGGCTCAAGGCCCCCGAGGTCTACCTTGACGGCTACTGGTGCTTCAAGTGGTACAACGAGGTGCTCAAGGTCGCGAAGATTGACCCGGCCGACAAGAGCATCACCTTCACCGTCCCGCACATCTACGGTGTCGGCGGGCCGTCCGGCGGCGAGTACTTCGCCCTCAACCTGCTCGAAGAACTCGACACCCCCGGCGAATACTACCTGGACCGCGAGCACGGCCTGCTGTACTTCTGGCCGCCGGCGGAGCTGAAGGGCAAGGCCATTGGCCTGTCGGTCATGACGGACCCGCTGGTGACGATCACCGACGCTACGCATGTGACGCTGCGCGGGCTGACCTTCGAGGTCTCGCGCGGCGCGGCGATCAGCCTCTCGGGCGGCGAAGAGAACCTCATCGCCGCCTGCACCATCCGCAACCTCGCCAATGACGCCGTGCGCATCAGCGGCGGCAAGCACAACGGCATCGCGGGTTGCGACCTGTACCGCCTCGGCGGCGGGGGCGTGTCACTCTCCGGCGGCGACCGCGCCACCCTGACCCCGTGCCTCAACTACGCCCACAACAACCACATCCACCACTTCGGCGAGTTGTACCGCACCCACCACGACGCCATCAACCTCAACGGCTGCGGCTGCCAGGCCACCCACAATCTCATCCACGACGCGCCGCACCATGCCATGGACTTCGGCGGCAACGACCACCTGGTGGAGTTCAACGAAGTCTACCGCGTCTGCATGGAGACAGACGACGCCGGGGCGATCTACACCGGGCGCAACTGGACCGTGCAGGGCAACGTGATCCGCTACAACTTCTGGCACGACATCGGCGGCGGGCCGGCGGTGGGCAACCAGGCGATCTATCTCGACGACTGCGCGGCCGGCACCACCTGCCTTGGCAACGTCATCTGCCGCGTGGGCCGCGCCTTCCTCATCGGCGGTGGCCGCGACAACATCATCCACAACAACATCATCGTGGACTGCCGCATCCCTCTCCACATTGACAACCGCGGCGTGGGCATCGCCAGGAGCAAGGACGAGAACTGGGGCACGCTGACCCGCGAGTTCGCCACGCTGCCCATCACCGGCGAGCTATGGGCGCGGCGCTTCCCGCACCTGCCGACTTACCTGGAAGACCAGCCGGGCTACCCCAAGTACAACGAGGTCGCGAACAACCTGATCGTCGGCTGCGGCAAGATGAACCTGGCGAAGGAAGCCCAGGAGCTGAGCACCTTCAAGGACAACCTGGAGACCAACGACGACCCGGGCTTTGTGGACGCGGCGACGCTCAACTTCGCGCTCAAGCCCGACGCCCCCGCTTTCAAGCAACTACCGGACTTCAAGCCGATGCCCTTCGCCGAAATCGGCCCGTTGCTGGACGAGAACCGCGCGACCATGCCGCTGCTCGTCCCGACCATCTCCCCCACCCCGCGCGCGTTCGTGGGCGGAATGGAGGTCACCATCGGCACGCGCTTCCCGGGCAGCACCATCCGCTACACGCTCGACGGCAGCGACCCGACCGCAACATCACCGGTGTACAGCAAGCCCCTCAAGCTGACGAAGACGACGACGGTCAAGGCCCGGTGCTTCTCGGCCCGCGACAACACGGACGTGGCCGAGAGCGTCTTCTCGGCGATGCTCCTGGGACCCGACCATGGGGTCTATGTCAGCGACCTCGAGCCGACCGAGGCGGTCGTTCACGGCGCGGTGAAGCGTGACACCAACTACTCCGGCAAGCCGATCAGCATGCAGGGCAAGACGTACGACAAGGGGATCAGCACACATGCCGTGGCCGACCCGCAGGGCGACGGCGCCCGGGTCACCTACGATCTCAGCGGCGGCCTGTCCGCCGCCCGGCGCTTCAAGGCCCTCGTGGGTCTCGACGACTCGGCCGACCAGCGCGGCTCCTGCGTCTTCATCGTCGAGGTCCTGCGTAACGGCCAGTGGGAGAAGCTCTTCGAGAGTCCGGTCATCAAGGGCGACATGGCCCCGGCCCCGATTGACGTGGACATCACCGGCGCGGCCAAGCTCCGCCTGCGCGTCCTGAACGCCGGCGACAACAACTACTCCGACCACGCAACGTGGGCCGAGGCGATGGTGCAGTAGGCCTCGGGCCGTTGTGGGCGAGGCGCAGCCGGGGGCTCGTGCCCCGCCCATCAGGCTCCCCTGGAGCGGGTAGAGCGGGCGTCCCGCCCGCACACGGCCGCCGGCGCGGGCGGGATGCCCGCTCTACCCATCTGCTACAGCATCTTCCTCACAACAGCCCCTCGAACTCCGACCACTTGTGCGCCCCCTTGTGGATGCGCTCAGTCACGGTCAGTGCGTCCTCATGATGGAGGCGCGCGTCGCTGTCCATGTCGGTCTTGCGCGCGTAGCGGTTCACCTGGTCGAACAGCATCTCGAGCAGCTCCAGTCGCGTCTCGCGATGCGCGGGGTCATCCCACAGGTTGTGCATCTCGTACGGGTCGGTGTCGTGGTCATATAGCTCCCCGCCCTGCTCGTGCGAGTAGTACGTCAGGCGGTGCCGCCGCGTGCGGATGGCATTCATGAAGCGCTGCGGGGCCGGGAAGTCCCACTCGCAGATGGACCACGGCTTGCCCTCGCCCTCGCCGGCGATCTCCGGCACGATGGAGCGCCCGTCCATTCCCTCCGGCGCGGGCACGTCAGCCAACTCGCACAGCGTCGGGAACAGGTCCACCGACTCGATGATCCCGTCGCGCACTTGCCCCTGCGGGCCGCCGGGGTGGGCGATCAGGAAGGGCATGCGGTGGATGGACTCGTAGATGCCGACGTTCTTGTCACAGATCCCGTGGTCGCCGGCAAACTCCCCGTGGTCGGACGTGAACACGATGATCGTGTTGTCCCACTCCCCGCTCTGCTGCAGCCAGTTGAGCACCCGCCCGATCTCCATGTCAATGACGGTGATGAGCGCGAAGTGCGCGGCCAGCGCCTCTTTGAGTTCGCGCTGGGTCGGGAAGGCGCCCATGCGATTGGCGATCATGCGGCGGATGAACTCCGGCCGCCCCGCCCACTGATGCTCCCACCAGTCCGCCGCGTCGGGCCCGAGCACGATCTCATCCGGGTTGTACAGGTCGGCGTGTTCGGCGGCGGGGGCCCAGTGCGGGTGGGGGCGCTCGAAGCTCATGTGCACGAAGAACGGCCGGCGCGGGTCGCGGCCCTGCAGGAACGCCAGCGTCGCGCGCCCGGTGAAGGCCTCGTTCGTGTGCTCGTACGGTAGCTGTGCCACGCCCCACTTCTTCCGGTTGACTTCGTGCCCGCGCGGCAGCGTGCCGTCCTCGTACTGGTCGGCCAGTCCGGCCTCAATCAACTCGCGGAAGTAGTGGTGCTTGCGGATGTCGCGCCGGTCGGCATCGCACAGGTCGCAGTAGCGGATGTGCTCATACGCCTCGTTGTCCCACTCACGGATCATGTGCCCCTTGCCCACCAGCGCCGTCTGGTAGCCATGCCGCCGGAAGGTCGCGCCGAGCGTCGCCGGGTTGCGGTCGTCCAGTTCGAAGATGTCGTTGCCCTGAAGGCGGTGGGTGTGGCAGTACTGCCCGGTGACGAACGAGATGCGCGACGGGGCGCAGATCGGGTTGTTGCAGTAGGAACTGCTGAAGCGCACGCCCGCCGCCGCGATGCGGTCCAGGTTCGGCGTGCGCACATTCGGATGTCCGGCACACGACAGGCAGTTGGCGTTGTGCTGGTCGGTCATGAGGTACAGGACGTTGGGTCGGGAAGGCATGAGGGTGAGGACCTCCAGGGGTGACGGTGCAGCGCTGCGCCGGAAGCATTCGGGCTGCGACTATCGCCGACCTCCGCGGCGGGTGTTCTGTGGTGGAGGGGGTAGAGCGGGCGTCCCGCCCGCCTTGGCGACCGTCGGCGGGCGGGACGCCCGCTCTACCCCCCCACGCGAGACGCCCGCTCTACCCCCCTTCATGGGAC
>CAZZDO010000004.1:18838-38058 GCA_964653205.1 uncultured Armatimonadia bacterium
GGGACGCCCGCTCTACCCCCCCCCTCCATGGGACGCCCGCTCTACCCCACTATGCGGGCAGGAACGCCCCTCGCGCCGCGCGAAATGACAACCCATCCCGCCTCGCCCCCTGGAGGTCGCCATGTCACGCCTCTGGCTCATGCCGCTCGTGCTCCTGCTGCCAGCCCTGGCTCTCGCCGATGACTCCTACGAGATCCCCCTCCAGCATCTCACCTTGCGCTGGAGCGCCACCGACGGCCTGGAGGTGCTGGCCGACGGGCAGCAGCTCCTGACCCTGCCCGTGGCCCCGGTTGTCGCCCATCCGCCGGGTTGGGCGTGGAGCTACACCGGCCGCGAGAACCTCAAGGCCGACCTGCGGAAGCAGGGCCGGCAGCAGACGCTGACCGTCACCTGCACGGACCCCAAGCTCCCATGGACGCAGACGATCGTGGCCGGGCCGGCGGACAAGTACTCGGTGACCTACAAGTTCCGCCAACTCGCCTGGGATGAGCCGCTGCAGTACGAGGTCTGCGCCGCCCAGCCCACCCCGCTGTTCGTCGGCGGAGCGTGGAGGGCCAAGGGCGCGTGGGGCGAGAAGAGCGGCGTCATCCCCCTGGAGTTTGGCGGGCAGGCCAACCCCTTCGGCGACGCGACCGAGGCCGACTTCGCCATCCTGCCCGGCAAGTTCGGCTTCAAGGCCGCTCTCGGCCTGACGCTGTATGACTACAAGGCCCGCCGGCACCTGTGGCTCGGCCGCGACGGCGACATGCCGAAGGGGCAGGAGCAGACGTGGGGTGTGGAGTTCAGCTTCGTCCCGCAGCCGTTCGTCACTGGCGGGGTCGAGATCACCGGCGTCAGGGCGCCGCTCAAGCTCGCCGGCGAGACCTCCGAAGTCAGCCTGAACCTGCGCCGCGTGGCCGACGGGCCCACCGATGTCGCCGTCACGTGGGGCGAGCGCAAGGAGGGCGCTACCCCCGCCCGGCAGGCCGTCAAGCTCACCGACAAGCCCCAGACCGCGCGCCTGGCGGTGAAGCTCCCCGAGCCCGGCGTGTACGCGATGGGCTTCGACCTCCTGCAGGGCGACACGGTCCTCTATGCCTCGCCGGCGTTGTCGGTGACGATCCCGCGCTTGCTGGCCGTGAAAGCCGCGCGCATCCCCTTCACGCCGCAGGACGAGGGCGCGCTGCTCGTGCGCGTGGACCCGCTGGCCGGGGAGGGGCTGACGCTGACCGTCGCGAGCGGCGGGGCGAACCTCTTCTCCGGCCCGATCAAGACCGATGCCCAGGTGTCGGTGCCGATCGCGCTGGCGAAGCTCCCGCCAGGGCGCGTGCCGCTGGAGCTGACGCTCGCGCGCGGCGGGGAGCGGCTCTTCGGAATGGCGTATGGCCTGCTTGTGGCGGCGCCCAACCCCAACGGCGTCGTCATTGACAACCGCAGCCGCACGCTCATCGTGGACGGCCTGCCCTACTGCCCGCAGTCGTGCTACGCCGACATGCGCACCGTGGACTCCGTGATCGAGACGGAGCCGGTCTTCGGCTTCAACACCATCGCGCCATACCTGAGCACGAACCTGAAGGAGCGCCAGGACCGCACGCGCGTGCAGGCGATGCTTGACCGCTGCGCCCAGGTGGGGCTGAAGGTGCAACTGGCCGTGCACGGCGTCTCCCGCCCGCCGCACACCGACGAGAAGTGGCAGTGGCTCAAGGCGGAGATTGAGGCCTTCCGCAACCACCCCGCGCTGCTGGCCTATTACCTCGCCGACGAGCCGGAGTTGGGCTGGGCCAAGCCTGAGGACTGCGAGCTGGCGTACAACAAGATCAAGGAGCTGGACCCCTGGCATCCGGTGACGATGGTGTTCTGCCAGTCGGCGGCCGCCGCGCGCTACGCCCGGGGCATGGATGTGTGCATGACCGACCCGTACCCGATCCCCCATGCGCCGGTCACCAATGTCGCCGAGTTCTGCGACCGCATCAACCGCGACCTGGGCGAGATGCTGCCGCTGTGGGTCGTGCCGCAGGCCTTCGGCGGCGGGGAGTGGTGGAAGCGCGAGCCGTCGCGCCAGGAGGAGCGCGTCATGACGTATCTGGCGCTGATCCACGGCGCGACCGGCATCCAGTATTTCATCCGCCGCCCGCCGGCCGTCAACCCCAACTCGCCGGACCTGTGGAGCGAGTGCCGGCGGCTGATGTTCGAGCTGGGGCAACTCACCCCGGCGCTGGCGGGCGAACGGATCTGGAACGACCAGTTGCGGGGTGTCACGCCGGAAGGCGTGACGGGGGCCCCGCAGCTTCCCGAGGGTCTCCAGGCCGCCGCCTTCAAGGAACGCGGGGCCCTCACCGTCCTCTGTGCCAACGTCAAGAACCAACCCACGACGCTCGCCCTCGCCCTGCCGGTCAAGTGGACCGGCGCGGCGGAGGTCATGTTCGAGAATCGCACCGTGCCCGTGGCCGAGGGCAAGCTGGCGGACATGATTGACGCGATGAGCACGCGCGTGTACCGGCTGCAGGTCGAGCCGCCGCCGGCCAATCTCGTCGAGTTGGACCCGAAGAACTTGATCGTCAACCCGAGCTGGGAGGAGGCCGCCAACGTCGGGACGCCGGACGGCTGCTACCTCGGCTACCTGGGCGACAACGCCGCGACGTGGACCGTGGACCCGCGTCTGGCGGCGCACGGGCGGCAGTGTCTGCGCCTGCGCACCCCCGTGGAGGGCAAGGGCATCAGCGTCGCCCCCTTCCCGCTCAAGCTCACGCCCAAGCAGAAGTACGTGCTGACGATCTGGGCGAAGGGCGAGCGCGCGGGGCAGAAGTTCAGCTTCACGCTGGACACCGCCACGGCCGCGCAGGGCACGCACGAGCTGACGACCGACTGGAAGGAGTACCGGGTGGAGTTCACAGCGAGCGAGCCGGCGAAGGCACGGCAGAGCCCGAGCCTGCGTCTCGTCAGCGCGGGCAGCGCGTGGTTCGACGCCCTGCAGGTCGTGCCGGCGCCGTAGCATGGCCGGCGCACGCGCGCGGAAGGCGAGGGCGAGGCCCACCACGCCGTGCAGGAGCGCGAAGACAGCACGTTTTGCCTTTGACGAGTCAGCCCCGAGATGCTATCATTAACACTGACTCGGTGGCTTTAGCCACTTTCAGCTGTGCTAGCACGTGCGCCCGAGTTGCCGATAGGGGAGCTTGCTCCCGGAACTCACTGCAGGTGACAGACCAGCAAGACGTGTCAGAGGGAGAGCGTCAGATGCCTATCGGCAAGGTCAAGTGGTTCAACGAGACGAAGGGTTACGGGTTCATCGAGTACGAGGGTGGCAAGGACGTCTTTGTCCACTTCTCGGCCATCCAGGGTGACGGTTACCGCACTCTGCAAGAGGGCGCCAAGGTCGAGTTCGACGTAGTTCAGGACGCCAAGGGCCCCCGCGCCGACCGCGTCACCGTCATCAGCGACTAAGCCTGCAGATCACCGAGCCCCCGACCGTCCACGCGGCCGGGGGCTTCCTGCCTCCGGCCTGGTTCACTCCTCGAGCACAAAGACCCGCGTTTGCGCGTCCGCCGGCACGGTCAGCGTCCGCCCGGCCCGCCCGTCGAAGTCCTTAAGCTCGACGGCCCGCGCCGGCCCGCCGTACACGCACCCCGGGTCGTACGTCGCCAGCACGTGCCACTTCCCCAGCTTCACCCGCCGCACGATCGGCAGCGTCTTCCCGAACTGTTCCTGGGCCGACACGTCCACCTTCACCTCCCCGTGCCGCAGGACGTACTCCAGCGGCTTCATCAGCGCCAGCCCCTCAATCACCGCCGCCACCGGCTCCGACGACGCCCGCAGCCTCGGCGTCAGCTCCTCCTGCTTCATCGCATACACCGGGGCCGTGTCCGCCGTGCTGCCCTTCGCGTCGCTCTTGTTAAGCCACCGGAACCGCACGACCCCCTCGACCACGCCCACCACATGCAGCACGTCGTAACGCGCGAACGCCCGCTCCTGCCCGCCTTCCCCTTCGGCCTTACAGGTGAACGGCTGCCCGACCATCACATCCGCGCCCTCCTTCAGCGGCGGCGGGGCTTGATGGTTGCCCGTCCCCGACCAGTTCCACTGATCCAGCCCGTCAAGGCCGGTGAAGAAGGCCAGCGTCATCATCGCCCGAGCCTCTTCGCTCGGCAGCGGCTGGTTCGCCCACCAGCGCCACCCGCCCCCGCCGCCGTGCAGCAGCGTCCAGAAGTACGGCCGCACCGGCTTGACCGGCGTCATCGTCCGCACCAGCGTCATGTTCAGGTCAAGGTTGGCGAGGGTATACGCCACGTTCTGCGGCGTCCAGTAGAAGCAGTAGACCGAGGGGTTCAGCAGATCCACCGCGTCATAGATCTGCTTCCCGTAGGCGTTCCAGGCGAAGTCGGTCAGAGGGTCGAGCCTGATCTTGTCCAGCCCGAAGTACGTCCGGCCGAACGGCTGCCAGCCGTACAGGCTGATGTTGCTGTAGCCGGCTTGCCGCGCCGCCTCGATGGGCGCGACGTACGTGCGCGCGTAACCGTCGTAGTACTTCTTCTCAAACGCCGCGCGCTCCGCCTCGGGCGCGTCCTTGGGATACCAGTCCTGCTGCCGCAACTGCTCGGGGCGCAGCAGCCCGTGCTCCAGGTCAATCATCAGGTAGTCAAAGCCCAGGCCGGGCTTGAAAACCTGCTCCTCGACGAGCTTCGCGGTTACATCCAAGTCCATCAGTTGGTCAAGGCGCCCGTCGGCGATACCATGGGCCGGCAGCCACTTGTGCCAGTCCACGAACCCGCCCCACGACAGCCACTTCGTCCCCGCCGGCACGTGCGGCCAATCGGCGGGTTTGTGGTTGTACGGGTACAGGATGTCGAACCCATGCGTCACCGCATATTCGTGCATGGCGAAGTTGTGCCAGCCGCCGTAGTTGAACTCGTTGTGGAAGTAGCGGAAGCGGAAGGGGGCGATGTCTTTGGCGACGTACGGCGCCGTCCCGGGCGGGAAGTCGTCGGTCATGCGCGGGTCGTACGGCGCCAGGCGGTCGCCCAGGACCGGCGGGTTGTCGTCCAGCGTCACGCCGCGCAGGCCCTCGATGGTCAGCGCCTGCTCGGGTTGCAGCGTCAGCGCGCCCGTCTGCGGCAGGCGGACCGGGTGGAAGCTCTTGACCTTCGCGGTGAGCGCCTCGATCTCGCGCGTGGCCTGCGCCTCATCCGCGGCGGCAAGCGCTGCCGCCGTCGCACCGAGGGTGGCGATCAGCAGGCAGGTCCAGAGCAACAGGGGGCGGTGGGGCATCGGACATTCTCCTTGAGCGGACGGGACGCGCCGCAAGAGACTATCCTCTCATGCGGCCCACAGGTTACAATGGCATACACGCTGGTCTCTTCGGCGTGGCCGGAACCATTCCTGCCCTCCGGGCACCGAATTGGCAGAGACAATGTCCGCGCCAGCCACGGGACAACCGCCGCCGCTCCTGAGTCGCCCCCTGGTCCGCATCGCCATCATGCTGGGGCTGGGCGCGGCCGCGCTGCTGCTGCTCTGGCCGCGCCCGAAGACGTTCGCTGCCCTTGACCCGATCCCCGCGCAATGGGGCGACGGGAAGCTGCAGGGGCACTCCGGGCAGATGGTCCTGCACGCCCACGGCTCGCCGGAGCAGATCGGGGAGCAGCACGGCCATCTACTCCGCCACGCTATCGCGGCGATGCTGCAAGGCTACCTCCGCCAGGACGTCTGCGGCGGCAGGCAAGCCACGATGGACCGGCTGCTCGCGCGCGTGCGGGTGATGAAGCCGGCGCTGCCGGACTCGTTCCGCGCCGAACTGCGAGCCTGCGCCAGGGCCGCGGACGTGGATGAAGATGAGTTGCTGCTGGCCCAGTGTGAGGGCGACATCGCCAGCCTCAAGAGCGACAAGCCGACGCCCGCGGCCTGCTCGGCGTATGTCGTGTTCGGCGACCCGCGCATTTCGGGCGGGCAGATGCGGGCCGGGCGCAACTTCGACTACAGCGCCGGCGACTTCCTGCACCACTGCGCCCTCGCCACGTATGTGACGCCCCGCCCCGGCGACGGCCACGCGTTCCTGGCGGTCGGCTGGTCCGGCATCCTGACCGGCTGGACGCTGGTCAACGACCGCGGCCTCGTCGTGGCGAACCATTGCGGCGGGGGTCGTGAGACGAACCCACAGGGCATCCCGACGCTGATCATGAGCCGCCTCCTGGCCCAGCAGGCGGGGACGGTGGACGAGGCGCTGGCCCTCCTGCGGCGGTCGCCGCGGATGCGCGGGCAGATCATCTGGCTGGGCCAGCCGGCCGACCCGGCCACGGGCCGCCCGGCGCGCGCCGTCGCCGCCGAGTACGACGCCGAGCGCGTGTTCGTCCGCGAGGCCGACCACGGCGTGCTGCTGGTCTCGAACCGCAACGTCGTGTTCGGGGGCAAGCAACCCTCGGCCAATGAGGCGGCGCGCGACAGCGTCTTCGCCGACTTGCAACGCGCCCTCGAACTGTACCCGGACGGGCCCAACCCCATCATCACCGCCACCGGGCGCCCCAGTACGCTGCACTCGGTCGAGGTGGACTTCGAGCGCAGACAGGTGTGGATCGCCCACGGCCGCGTCCCGGCGCAAGACGGCCCGTTCATTTCGTACCCGCTGCCGTGAGGGTGGCTGAAGAGGCAGGTGCAGGACGATGCTGAAACTGGTGCGACTCAATGTGAAGGGCATGCACTGCGCGGCGTGTGTGGCGCGGGTGGAGCAGGCGCTGGCGAAGGTCGAGGGCGTGCAGCAGGCGGTCGCCAATCTCGGCGACGAGAGCGCGACGGTGCGCACCACCTCGGGCGAGGCGACCGCCGAGCGCCTCATCGCCGCCGTCGAGGACGCCGGCTACGAGGCGGAGCTACCCGAAGAGACGACGGACGAGGAGCGTCTCGCCGAGCGCGAGCAGGAGAGCCGGCGGCAATGGCGGCTGGTTCTGTTCGGGGCGGTATGCTCGGCGGTGCTGATGGGGCTCATGTTCGTGCCGGAGTTCCGCTTCATGGAGCGGTTCATGGCCTTCCGCCATCCGGAGTTGGTTGATCCGCTGCTGTGGGGGTTCATCCTCGGCACTGCAGTGCAACTCGCACTCGGATGGCAGTACTATCGCAACTCCTGGCGCGCCCTGCGGCATGGATCGGCGAATATGGATGTCCTGATCGCGCTCGGCTCCACCGCAGCCTATCTCCTCAGCTTCTACGTCACCTACAGGTACAGTTACGGGTTCAGCCTCATCGTCTTCCGCGGCGTGACACTCAGCGTTCTCGGCGAGGGACAGAGCCCCCATAGCATGGGCGCCTACTACGACTCCGCCGCGATGATCCTCACCCTCATCACCCTTGGCCGCTACCTCGAAGCCCGCGCTCGGGGCCGGGCTTCCGCCGCCGTGCGCAAGCTGCTCGAACTCGCTCCCCGCGAGGCCTCTGTCATCCGCAACGACGAAGAGGTGCGCGTGCCCATCGAGCAGATCGTCGTCGGTGATGTCATCGTCATCCGCCCCGGCGAGAAGCTCCCGGTGGACGGCGTCGTCGAGAGCGGTGACTCGACGGTGGACGAGTCCATGCTCACGGGCGAGAGCCTGCCCGTCGGCAAGCATCCCGGCGACGAAGTCATCGGCGGGACGATCAACCAGAGCGGCAGCTTCCGCTTCCGGGCCACGCGCGTGGGCAAGGACACCGTGCTGCAGGAGATCGTGCGGCTCGTCCGTGAGGCGCAGGCGACCAAGCCCCCGATCCAGCGTCTCGCCGACCGCATCGCCGCCGTCTTCGTCCCGACGATCATCGCGGTCGCCTTGCTCACGTTCCTCGGCTGGCTGTTCTGGGATTGGCAGACGACGGGGCACTCTGATGTTACGCGCGCCCTCATCAACGCCGTCTCGGTGCTGGTCATCGCGTGCCCGTGCGCGCTGGGGCTGGCCACGCCGACGGCGGTGATGGTCGGCACGGGGCTGGGCGCCGAGAACGGCATCCTGATCCGCGAGGCGGCCGCGCTGGAGGCCGTCGGCGCGCTGGACACGATCATCTTCGATAAGACGGGCACGCTGACGAAGGGCGAGCCGGCGGTGACGGAGATTGTTGGGGAGGAGGGCGTGCTTGCCCTCGCCGCCGCCGTCGAACGCGGCTCGGAACATCCCCTTGGCGAGGCTGTCGTCCGCGCCGCGGAGGAGCGGGGGCTGGCGTTGCCGGAGGTGACGGACTTCGCGGCCCTCATCGGCCAGGGGGTGCGGGGGACGCTGCGGGACGGGGTACAAGCCCCCGCCCTACAGGACGGTCGCGAGGTGCTCGTCGGCACGGCCGCGTTGCTGGCCGAGCGTGGCGTGGACACCACCTCCGCCGCGGAAGACGTCGAGCGCCTGCAGGTTGCGGGGCAGACCGTTCTGCACGTGGCCGCGGGCGGGGAACTACTGGGGCTCATCGCCGTCGCGGATACGATCAAGGACAACGCCGCCGCCGCTGTGAGAGCGCTGCGGCAGATGGGACTGACCGTCGTGCTGCTCACCGGCGACAACGCGCGCACCGCCCGCGCCATCGGCGACCAACTGCAGATCTCGCAGGTGCTGGCGGAGGTCATGCCCGATCAGAAGGCGGCGCGCGTGCGAGAGCTACAGGAGCAGGGGCAGCGGGTGGCGATGGTGGGGGACGGGATCAACGACGCGCCCGCGCTGGCGCAGGCCGATGTGGGCATTGCGCTGGGCACGGGGACGGACGTGGCCATCGAGGCCGGCGATCTGACGCTCGTGAGCGGCGACCCGCTCGCGGTGGTGCGGGCCATCCGCCTGAGCCGCCTGACGCTCCGGCACATCAAGCAGAATCTCTTCTTCGCTTTCGGCTACAACGTAGCGGCCATTCCGCTGGCGGTGGCGGGGGTGCTGAACCCGATGATCGCCGCAGCGGCGATGGCAATGAGCAGCGTGTCGGTGGTCAGCAATTCACTAAGGCTGCGCCGGGCGAAGCTGATGGAGTAGCCTGGGAGAGCGCCCCCTATGGGGTAGCGCCGGCCGCGGGCAGGTAGTCCTCGCGCACCGGCGCGAAGACCTCCACCGCCACCGTGTCGGCCAGCGCCACCGCCTCGTGCTGTACGCCGCCGGGGATGCACCAGCTATCGCCGGGCCGCAGGTCGCGGGTCTCGGGACCGATGGTGAGCCGCAGGTGGCCGTTGACGAGACAGCCGGTCTGTTCGTGCGGGTGGGCATGGCGCGGGAGCGTGCTGCCGGCCTGCAGGCGGAACTCGGCCATCAGCGTCTGCGCGCCATGGACGAGCGTCTTGCGCGTGATGCCGGGCAGCGCCGGCACGTACCCCTCATCGCCGTGGCTGGCGAACATGGCCTACCGTCCCCTCCCCATCTGCTCGCGGCGGAAGCGGTGGTACTCCTCCAGCGCCGACGGGAACGGCCCCAGCGCGCGCTCGAAGATCCCCAGGCTATACGCGATGGTGACGCCGTAGTTGGTGATCGGCACGCCCTGCTGGCGGCAGCGGAGGATGCGCGAGAGCATCTCGCGCCGGTTCCACATGCATGACCCGCAGTGGACGATCAGCCGATACGGCGTCACGTCCTCGGGGTAGTCGTGCCCCTGCACGCTGTCGAACTCCAGCTTGCCGCCGACGTACTGGGTCAGCCAGCGCGGGATCTTGACCGTGCCGATGTCCTCGCCGATGGGGTGGTGCGAGCAGGCCTCGGCGATGAGGATGCGGTCGCCGGGCTTGAGGTGGTCAATGGTCAGCGCGCCGCGCACGAACTCGAACAGATCGCCGCGGTAGCGGGCGAAGAGGATCGAGAAGGAGGTCATGGGGATCTCCGGCGGGGTATCGCCGGCGACCTTCAGGAAGCCCTGGCTGTCGGTGACGACGATGGCCGGCGGGCGGTTCAGCCGCTCGAGGGCGTCGCGCAGCTCGCGCTCCTTGACGACCATGCAGTAGGCGTCCACATCGAGCACGTCGCGGATGGCGTTGACCTGCGGGAGGATCAGGCGACCCTTGGGGGCTTCGAGATCAATGGGCACCACGAGCACGGCCAGCTCGCCGGCGGGGAGCAGGTCGCCCATGATCGAGGGCATGTTGATGAAGTCCTCGGGCGCGTGCTTGATGAGCGCCTCGCGCAGTTCGGGCATCCCCTCACCCTGCACGGCGACGGTTTGCACGACCGGGATCTTGGCGGCCTTGAAGCGGGCCAACAGCGCCTGGTCGGGCGCGCCGAGGTCCACCTTGTTGAGCACGATGATGACGGGGATCTCCCGGCCCTGCAGTTCCTTGAGGATCTCCTCTTCGAAGGGGCCGAATCCGTAGGAGCGCCGGCTTCCAGCCGGCACGCCGTTGTCGTTCTCAACAACAATGACCCCCAGGTCACACCGGTCGAAGATCTGCTTCGTCCGCGCCACGCGCATCTCGCCGAGGGCCCCGACATCGTCAATGCCGGCGGTGTCAATGAAGAGCACGGGGCCGAGCGGCAGGAGTTCCATGGGCTTCTCGACGGGGTCGGTGGTTGTGCCGGCCACGTCGGAGACGATGGAGACGTCCTGGCGGGTGAGGGCGTTCAGGATGGACGACTTGCCCACATTGCGGCGGCCGAAGAGGCCGATGTGGAGGCGAAAGCCTTTGGGGGTGGATAGCATACTCTACTCCGTTACGTTGGCGCGGCCCGGCACGTGCTCTTCCTCCGCGTGAATGGCCGCGATGATGCCATCGGCGCGGAAGCGCTGGTTGCGGCGGCGGTGCGTGTACTCGGTCACGAGCCCCGCCTGCCCCACGTTCCCGAAAGACTCCATGCCTCCGGGCGCTCTATCGCGCCGGAATGGACAGCCATACTAAAGCATGGGCCACTTGGCTTCATCAAGAGGCGAAGTGAGGGCCTGTTGTCAGACGCACGTTGCGGCACCTCACGCCGCCACCACCCGCTTGCAGTACACCCGCGGGCCTTGCGGCGTGTCCCGGTAGAAGAACCCCCACGGGCGACAGTATGGTTCCAACTCGCGGATGAACGCGCGGCCGGAATGCGTGTGGACGACCGGCGGCAGGGGCGTCAGCGGGAGGCCGAGGGCGCGGAGCAGCGGCATCGCCGCCACTGTCACGCTGTCGCCGACCCATTCGGGCTTGCAGTTGACCGGCTGGCCGTCCGCGCCGACCACCAGCGGCTTCGGCTTGGCCTGGACCAGCAGCGCCCGCAGCTCGGCTTCCGTGCCCAGGAACCAGTCCATGTCCAGGCCGCCGCCGATCCCCGGCCACGAGCCGTGGTCGCTGGTCTGCCAGAACGTCGTCTGCTCCCAGCCGGCGAAGTGCGGGGCCTTGGCGCCGTAGCTGGCGGCCCACAGGAGGGACTGGCCGCCCAGGCGGGCGCCGACGCCGTGTTCGGTGTTGAAGCTCGGATAGGTGTAGACGACGCCCGGCCGGCCGATCTCGCGCAAGAGCAGGACGAGCCAGTCGCCGGCCAGGTGGCAGTAGGCGGCGGAACTCATCCCGCGCAGGGCGCAGTGCTCGTCGCCCTCGACGTCGAGGGCGGGGACGATCATGCCCTCCCAGCCGCCGCAGGCTTCGACGGCGGCGTGGAAGCGGGCGAACTGATCGGCCGCCGGCACGCCGGGGTACAGGAAGTGATACGGCATGATCGGCAGGGCCAGGTCGCGCAGCTGGTCCACGTTGCGCGCGGCCTGCGCGTCGGTGATGTTCGCGCCCTGGCTGAGCTTCACCGCCGCCCATTTCAGGCCGGCCCGAGCCGCCGCGGCCCAGTCCGGCCGGCCGTTCCAGTGGCTGACGTCACAGCCTTGCAGTCTCGACATCTGTCTGCCTCCGGTAGAGGAATTGCCCCGAGCGCTCCGGACGCTCCGAGCAGCCCCGTTCTACCGGACCTTGGCTTGCCGAGTCCTGCGAGGAAGCTGACATCTTCCTGACATTTGTCTAGCATCTTGTCAGGGATGAGACCTGGGGGGTCGGGCGCCGTTGTGGCGAGGGCTTGCCGTAGGCCCTGGGCCGCGCCTGCAATGGCCGCCTCTGCCTTCGCCCCCTTGACGTAACCCTCCCCGTCCGGTGCAATGGCCATAGCCGCACACTGTAGACACGCAACCTGCTGTCTGAGGACTGACATGGACCGACTGGACATCAAAGACGATCGCGCGGGGAAGGCGGTGAGCATCCCCGGCGGACTCTGGGCCTTTGTGCCCCACAAGCTCCCGCCGTGGATCGAGGCCGGTCCGCGCTTCCTGCAAGCCCTCGGCGGGGCTAGCGCCGCCCTGAGCCGCGTGGACGGGGCCATGGGCATGTTCCCCCCGAGCGCGACCCCCATCTCCCCCATGCTGTGGCGCGAAGCGAGCGCCAGCGCGCGCATCGAGGGCTCCGGCGTCACGTGCGCCGAAGCCGTCCAGACGGAACTCGGATGCGCCCCCGCGGGCAGCGAAGTGGACGAAGCCGCCGCCTGCCACGCCGCCATGCAACTGGGCCTCGACCGCATGGCCCAGGTGGGTTTCGGGGTGGAGCTGCTCAAGCTCGTGCATGCCGAGGCGATGCGCGGGGCCCACTGGGCCTACGTCTCGCCCGGGCGCTTCCGCGAGGTGCAGACTTTCATCGGCGTGCGCCACCGGCGGCTGGCCACGGCCTCGTACGTCCCGCCCCCATGGAAACGCATCGCCGAGCTGATGGCCGACTGGGAGCACTACGCCCGCGAGAACCGCGAGTCCTCCGCGCTGGTGCAGGCGGCGATCCTGCACGCCCAGTTCGAGATGATCCATCCCTTCATGGACGGCAACGGCAAGGTCGGCCGCATGGCGATGAACCTGTTTCTGCTTTCTTGCGGTCGCCTGCGCTACCCGGTGCTGTTGCTCAGCCCGTACTTCGAGCGCACGCGCCCGGAGTACTACCACACCCTCCGCGGCGTCAGCCACGAGGGCCTCTGGGAGCAGTGGGTGCTCTACTTCCTGCGCGGTGTCACCGAGGAGTCCGACCGTCTTCTGGCCGTCGCGCAGCGCCTGAACGCCCTGCGCGAGGAGACGCGTGAGCATTTGATCGCCCGCCGCGCCAGCCCCTGCGTGCTGCGCCTGCTGGACACGCTGCTGGACAACCCCTACACCGACAAGCACCTGGCGGCGGACAAGCTGGGAGCGACGCCGCGCGCGGCCCGCGCCGCCATCGCCGGGCTCGAACGCCTCGGCGTGCTTGAGGCGATGCCGGGGCCCCGACGCGGGCAGCGCTTCCGCGCCCCGGAAATAGTCGAGGCCCTCCACACGCACGGCTGAGGCCAAGTCAGAGGCGATGCGTACTGCGCTACGTCCTACAGGGCCTCGGCTGTTGCCGCCACCAGCAGCCAGTAGGCCGCCGACTGGATGACGCCCGAGGGCGGCAGGACCTGCGTGTCGTAGCCGGGGATCTCAATCAGCGCGTCGCCGAAGGGCCAGCAGCCGTTGATGTTGATCTCCGCCCCCATGTCCTCGGCCCGGCGCTCCGGCGTGCCGGACACGTCGGTGACGATCTTCGCCCCCAGTTCGTGCGCCCTCTCCACCCACGGTCCGTACGGCTCGTAGTAGCCGACGTAGAGGATGACATCGCCCGGCTTGACGAAGTCGGCCAGCTTGTCGGGCGTGTTCATCTTGAGGGGCTTGAGCACCCCGGGGTCGCCGGTCTGGCCGGGGAGTTCGGGCGGGAGATGGCCCAGGGAGCCGTACCAGGCGGTGTGCCCGGCACGGATGGCCTCGGCTGCGAGCTTCCCCGCAGCCGCGAACTTCTCCAGTTGCGTCGCGCGGAGCGTGCGCCAGCAGTTGGTGAGCCGGGCGAGGTACGTGCGGCCCAGCACGAGCGGCGGGAGCGGCGGCGGGGCCTGCGGCTCCCACTTGAGCTTCAGATGCTCGGCATTGCGCTCGCGCCCGCCGGGGACGAGCACGCTCTGGTACATCGGCGGCATCTTGCCCCGGCGCGTCAGGGCGCTGACGAGTTCGGCCGTGAAGGTCCACAGCGAGGCGGCCAGCACGGGGGAGACCGTCGGGAGGCGCTGAGGGTTGTCGGCGGGCGGAGCGGGGACTTGGAGGATGTTGCGCGGGCCGGGCAGCGGGGCGTTCGGGATGAAGGCGAGCCAGTGGACGCCGGCACGGCCGGCGGCATCGAGCAGTTCCCGGTCCGCTGGCTGGGGCGTCCCCGTCACGCCGTAGAGCACCATATCCCCCGCCTTGAGGTCCTCAGGCTTCTTCAGCCACTTGCAGGCCATGAGCCCCCCGGCGCGATTGAGCCCCTCGAGCACGAAGCCCCGGTCGCCGGCGAGCCAGACCGTGCCCCCCTCGGCCATGCGGGACGCAAAGGCGTCCGCCGCGGCGGCATACGTGGGCAGCAGCGGCACAAGGGCCTGGAGGCTGTCCTGTATCTGGGCGGCGTAGTCGGTGGCGGCGGCCGAGCACGGGGCGAGGGGTGCAAGTATCAATAGGGACAAGCAGTAGAGCCTGACCATCAGGGCCGCCTCTCGGTGCAGACGGTTGACAGCGTCTGCATTGCAGTTGTATGCTTTTCAGCAGTGGGGACAGACCGTACGCTCAGGAGGCCGCAACGCTGCTCGTTTGACAACTGAACACCAAGCTCACGAGGGGAACCTCACCAATGCACTCTACACCGCAGCAACATTCGCAGCTTCGCGTCGGCACACTCGTGATTCTCTTGGGGGCAGCCACCCTGATGTGGCTGTCGTCAACCAGCGTCTTCGCCGGAACACCTCCACCCTCGGACTCCGCCTTCACCTCCGCCGCCCCCGACACCTGCCTGCAACGCCTCATCAGCGACCGCGCCGTCAATGACACCGGGACTCTGGCCGTGCGCAGCAGCGCCCTGGGTTCACCGTGGCGGAGTTTCGGCCGCGTCAGCACCAGTAGCGTCAGCTACCTGAGCCACACACTGGGCGGGGAGCCGGTGCGCATCTTCGGGTACTACTCGCGGCCGGCCAGGGCCGCGGCCCACAGCGTGCCCGGACTGTTGATCCTGCACGGCGCGGGGGGATACGCGGTGCGAGCGCGCGCCGAGGAGGCGGCGTCCCGGGGGTTTGCCGCGATCGCCATAGACATGCCCGGCCGCGGGCCCGACCGTTCCGTGTCGCGCTCGACCGGGCCGGACTTGAGCGTCGAGAACCTCTTCCGCCTCACCCCGACCGTCCGCCACAACTACCTGTACAACGCCGTCCATGCCGCCCGGCGCGGCTTGACCTTCCTGGCGTCACGACCGGAAGTGGACCGGGCGCGGCTGGGCGTATGTGGCATCTCGTGGGGCGGCGTGGTGACGCTGCTGACGTCGGCAACCGACGAGCGCGTGCAGGCGGCCGTGAACCTGTTCGGGGCGGGCTATCTGGCGGAGGGCTCGACCTGGCTCCGCCGCCTGGCGGCCATGCAGCCCCAAGCGCGGGAGTGTTTCACCCGCAGCTTCGACCCCGCCAGCTATGCCGGGGAGATTGCGTGCCCGGTGCTGAGCATCTCGGCCACCAACGACGGGTGCTACTGGCTGCCGAGCTTCGCCGCGACGCAGGGGCTGATGAACAGCGCGAGCCGGCAGTTGCTGCTGCCGAACCTGGACCACAAGATCAACAGTCAGGGACGGCAGGCCATGTGGGCGTGGCTGGAGGGCCACCTGAAGCGAGGGCAGGCGGTCGGTGCGCGCGTGGGCGAGTGGCGCTGCGAACGGGACGGCGACCGGCTGCGGGTGGTCTGCTGCATGGCCGGACGGCATGTGCCGGCCAGCGTGTCGGTGAGCTACCTGACCTCCGGGGTGGGCTGGGCGCGGGCCAGTTGGCGCACGGTGCGCATGGCACCCACGCGCGGCCGCTTCGTGGCCGCGATCCCCGGCTCGATCAAGCCGTCGTACCTCTACGCCACGGCCACGTACCGTGATGGCCTGTCCATCAGCACGCCGGTCCACACCGTCTGCAACGTCGTGTACCCGTATGGCGCGCGGCTGGTTGATGCCCCGTTCATGAGCCCGGGGCGGCTGCACGGGCGCGCCGAGGAGCTGGCACGGCAGATGGGCGGGCAGGTCGTGGAGGCTTCCGACGGCGCGCAGGCGGTCATCGCCTTCGGTGCGCATGAGGTCAGCGTGCCGGCCCGGATGGTCGGCGGGGACAGCTACGTGGCGATCCGCGGGCTGGCCGACGCCATCGGCGCGCCAGTCCATTGGCGGAACCAGACGGTGACGGTGAGCCTGCCGCGACCGGAGCGCATCGCACAGAAGCTGGCGGGGTCAGCCCCGGCGGCCCCGGCGACGACGACATCAGCTCCCGCCGCTCCCGTAGCGACAGCGGAACCTCCGTCCGAACCGGGCACCGTGGTCGCGCCGCCAACGCCCGAGCCGGCGCCGGCGCCCGTGGTGCGGGGCCGGCCGACGGCGGTGCGAACCATCCTGATCGAGCCGGCGAAGGCGATGCCAGCAGGGAGCCATAGCCTGGGACGGGGTTCGTCCATGGCGCCGGCGCGGCCGGCCACGGTGACGAGCCCGACTCCCATCGCCCCCGTCACCATGCCGCCACCGGCGCCGAAGCCCGCCGAGGCTTCGGCCGGGTCCGGCAAACAAGGCGGGCTGGTGCGGATGATGTGAACCCGACGGCTCGGGCGGGGTGCGAGCCCCCGCCCTACAGCACCGCAGCGGCTTGCAGGAGCACGTCGCGACTCTCCGCCAGCGCCTCGATGCGGTCGGGCTCCTCCAACTCGAAGACGAAAACGCCGGCGTAGTCCAGTTCGGCCGCGACGCGCAGGAGACGGGCGTAGTCAATGACACCCCGGCCGCAGGCGCGGTGGTCGCGCAGGTCACCCGCACGGACATCGTGCAGGTGGAAGTGGAACAGCTTCGGCCCCAGCGACCGCAGGTGCTGTTCGAGCAGGTCGTTGTAGAAGGGCCCTGCGTCAGGCGTGCCCTTGATCTCCGGCGGGACCTGTGATGTGAGGTGCCCGACATCCACGTTGGCCCCGACCGCCGGGTGACCAATGTCGTGGATGAGCCGGGCGAAGTCGTCCACCCGCGGGGGGAAACACGTCTCGATGGTCACCCGCACGTTCCGCTCCGCCGCCTGGTCCCCCAGCCGCCGATACAGCGCCACCAGCTCTTCCCAGCTCTGCTCCAGCGAATGCGTGGCCTTCGACACGGCGTGGGTGACGGTGAGTCGCCCGCCGAGGAAGGCGATGGCCTCGAGGGCGATCTCAAGTTGCCGCACGGACGCTTCGCGCAAGGCGGGGTTGGGCGAGAGTGGGGTCAGCTCGAAGAAGGGGGCGTGGGTGGAGACGTACGGGAACGGTGCGGCGAGGGCGCGCAGTTGCTCGCGCTCGGAGTCGCTCATCCGCTCGAAGTAGAAGCCGTCCAGCTCGCCCTGGCTGTGGCAGTAGCCGCCGAAGCCGAGGAACTCGATGGCCGCGAAGCCCAACTCCCGGCCGACGCGGGAGGCCTCGGCGAGGGAGGTGCCGGCGAGGCTGGCGGTGCTGAAGCCGAGGCGGTCGGTGAAGTCCATCATGCGAAGTACTTCTCCAGCGCCTCGGCCACACCCTCCTCCTCGTGCGCGGGGACGAAGTCGGCCGCCGCGCGGACAGCCTCGACCGCGCGGGGCATGGCCACGCCCGTGCCCGCCCACTGTATCATCGGCAGGTCGTTGAGCATGTCGCCGATGGCCATGGTCTGCTCGCGCGGCAGGCCCATTTGCTCGGCCAGCCACGCCAGCGCCCCGCCCTTGGTGGCCTGCGGGTTCAGGAACTCGATGTACTCGGGCATGGAGTGCGTCACGTAGAGCTGGTCACCGAAGAGGGCCTGCTCGCGCGCCAGCAGGGCCGCGGCGTTCGCCGGCGGCGTGGCGACGAGGAGCTTCGTGGGCGTCTGCCCGTGGAAGCGGCGCAGGTCGCCGACGGGCGTGGGGACGTTGCCCGCGCGCGACTGATAAAGCCGCGCCCAGTGGTCCACGTGGGTGACGTAGAGCACGTCATCGAGGAAGTAGTTCAGGTGCAGGCGCTCGTCCACGGTGTGCTGCACGACGCGGGCGGCAAGGTCCGGCGGGACGGGGACGTGCAGCATCGGCTCGGCGGCGTCGGGCAGGCGCACCATCGCGCCGTTGTAGGAGATGATGGGCGTGGTCAGCGGGATGCCGAGGCGCTCGACGAAGTCGCGGGCGCTGCTGTGCATGCGGCCGGTGGCGATGGCGACGGTGACGCCGCGGTCCATGACCATCCGCAGGGCGCGCAGGTTGCGCGCGGGGATCTCCCGGGCGTTGTGGACGAGGGTGCCGTCCAGGTCAATGGCAATGAGTTGGATGTCGGAAGACATGCTGCAAGACCCTTCAATGGAGTCGGTGTACGAGCGGTCACCGACCGCGACCTTCGTTTCCGCCCGAGGTCGCGGTCGGTGACCGCTCGTACAGGTGATGCGATGGGTGGCGCCTAGCGTAGCTTCGCGATCATCGCCTGGATCTTCTCCAGGCAGATGCGGCTGCTATCTTCGCCGCCGGCGCTGAAGGCCGCGCCGCCGGGGCGGTTGAGCAGGTCCTCGTCGAGCTGGCTGCTGATCCGCCAGTGCGTCTCCAGCGAGCACGCGCCCTCGTAGCCCATGTCCTTGAGCGCCTGGAACTGGGCCGGGTAGTCAATGTAGCCGCCGTCGCCGACCGGCACGCAGCGGGCCCCGCCCTCGGCCTCCGGGTCCTTCACCGCGTCCTTGAGGTGCATGTGGATCAGCCACGGCTGCATCCGCTGCCAGGCGTCGGGGAACGGCAACTCGCCCTCTTCGGCGAAGACCTCATTGGCCGGGTCCCAGATGGCGCGCACGCGCGGGTTGTTCAGGTCGCGGTACATCGCCTCGGCCTGCCGGGCGGTGGCGATGTGCGTGCTGGCCTCGTTCTCGATGCCGATGTAGATGTCTTCCTCGTCGCAGATGCGGATGGGCTCTGCGTAGGCGTCGAGCAGTTGCTGCCAGACGGCCTCGGCCGGGCCGGTCTTCCAGAAGGTGAAGCCGCGGACGATGTTGCAGTCAAACATGTGGCACATCTCGGCGCAGCGGCGCAGGATGCCCAGGTGCTCTTCATACGCGGCCGCGTCGCCCAGGTCGCACTTGAGGAACGGGGCGGCGATGGCCGCGACGGACATCTCCGCCTCATCCAGGATACGGTGCATTTCCCAGAGTTGTTCGTCGCTGAGCTTGTGGGGCGGGGTGTCCCACACCGAGCGCGGCTCGACCTGCGGCACGCCGTACTCGCCGCAGACGTCAACCACGCGCTGGAAGTCCTGAGAGATTTCGTCGCTGATTACGCTGAGTTTGAACATGGAAGTCACCCTTCGGA
>CAZZDO010000005.1:0-29982 GCA_964653205.1 uncultured Armatimonadia bacterium
CCGGCGGCAAGCAGGGCATTCAGTTCGGGGAACACGGCGGGATCTCCCTGACAGAGGGCTGGTAGCAGCACGACAAGAGCAAGCACGGCCGTTCGGTGCCTGGTCATGGGGCGAACTCCGGCGTCAGATTGTCACCTGTGCGGGCCATCCATTCGGTCAGCGCAACGCGGTGCCGCGCGCGTGTGCACGCCGCCGTGGATGTAGCGGTTGAACTCGGCGCAGGCGAACTCGCGGCCCGGTTCGGCTGCGTCACGCAGCAGCGGCGTGAGGCTCCCGCCCTGCGCGCGCGTCAGCGGCGGGAGGCCCAGCAACTCCAGCGCCGTCGGCCTGTCCGCCCCTGGGTAGGTCTGGGTCTGTCGGCCCGCGGCAGGTTCCGCCCAAGCGAGCCGTCGCAGCATGCGGGAACCACCACATGATTCTGGACCGAGTTCTCTGCCGCCCGGCTCCGCCCGCTCTCTGCGCCCCGTCGCCAGGGGCCAGGGAAGGGCGAACCGATTGTCCGGCCGCGCACCTCGCCGGACCCGAACACCCGCCGCGGGCCGGCGGCCGCTACCACCGCGCCGGGGCGTAGGCGACTTCCAGCCGGCTGACGATCCCCGCCCGGCCGCACACATTCACCGGCCGCACCTCCAGCACGTTCTCCCCCTCGTGCAGCGGCCAGTCGCACGTCTCCGCCTCCCGCTGCCATTCCCCACCGTTCACCCGCACCTCGTAGTGGTCGAACCATGGCATGCAGTGCTCCAGCGTCAGGGCCAGCTTCGGCCCCTCGGCCCAACTGGCCGCGGCGCCCAGCCGCACCATGTTGACCGTCCAGTACAGATCAGCGGGGTTGCTGGTCAGCTTTCCCGTACTGCCGGGGCCGAAGTGCACGACGAAGCTCGGGAGACAGCGCCCGTCCAGCCAGGTGAACGGGCCGATGCTCAGGCGCGCGTAGTAGTCGAGCACCCGGTGCCGGCTGAAGCGGCGCATGCCATGGGCCACGGTCTGCTCGCTGAAGTGGGTCAGGTCGGGCATGAGCTGCTTGACCAGGCTGACATGCTCGCCGGTCGGGCAGACGAAGGCCGGCTTCTCCTGCACCATCGTCACCGCCTCGGCCTCGTGGGCCAGCCACGCGTCATGCAGTTCCAGCGCCGACAGCGGCACGCCGTCCCGCTCGTAGTGGACGTTGAGGTCCGGGTCCAGGATGATCCACTTGCGGAACTCGTTGGACCAGATCTCCGGGACGCTGTGGCCGACGTTGCCCACGTTGTGCCCGCGCGGGAAGGCGACGTCGCGCACCCCGACCCCGGTGGGCCGGGCAACCCAGCCCAGTGACCGGGCGCATTCGACGAAGACGCGGTTGTAGAAGCCGCAGTTGAACTGCTCGCCCTCGTCCGCGGCGTGCAAAATGTCCAGCGCGTCCTGCACCTCGCTGAACTTGAGCGACCAGCCGTGATCCCACCGCGACCGCACCCAGCGCTTCAGGGCGCACTGGGCCGCGAACTCGGTGTCATAGCCGGCCACGATGTCGTCGAGATGGTACTCCTCCCGTACCTGCACCGTCCGGGGGGCCAGCGGGTCGCCATAGTCCATCCGCGTGTGGTCACCGACGAAAGCCGGCAGGTCGCAGCGGATGACCTCAAAGTCGCCGGGAATGCTATGTCGGTCTTCGCTCATCGTTGGGTCCTCCGTCGTGATCTCGTCGCTAGTTGCGGGGTGGACCCGCCGCAGCCGTACCGCGGCGGGGACGGGGGCCCCGCACGGGACTGCCACACCCGTTGCGGGGCCCCCGTCCGGTTCGCATGCGGCCGCGAACCGTCCACCCCGCAACTAGGCCGCATGCCGTCGCCCGAAGATGTTCACAACGCGTTCCGCCGGTCCGCCTCACGGTGCCGGGCGGCCTGCCTGCCCGGGACGAGTGCGAGACCCAGCTCGTCCGCCAGGTCCCGCGCCCCGCCCGTGTTCTGCTTCCTCGACAGGCCGGCCATGGTCAGGTCACTCCACCACGCGCAGGTTGCGGAAGCGGATCTGCCCCTGATCCCGCACCCGCGCCCCCCGCTTGGCGACGCCGATGTCTATCCTCGTGATGGGGAAGTCAATCATCTGGTTCTCGTCGCCGCCCCAGCGCGTGTGGAACCGTTGCTTGTGCGAGGGGCTCTCCAGGAAGGCCACGAGGTTCGCAGCGCACTCCTGCCAGCCCTGCCACGACAGTGTGAACACCCCCGCGAGATGCTGTTCCCCGGAGCGGTCGTGGACGATGATGAACCCCTTGTTGCCCGAGCCGTCGCCTTCCACGTCGCACAGCACATACTTCCCGAGGCCAGCCTCCAGCGGCAGGCGGGCGAAGCGGCTTTCGAAGGCGCCGCCGGGGGCGAAGCCATACTTCAGTTCCAGTCCTCCGGTCAGGTCGCCCCGCAGCCTTTCCGCCGGGCCCAGCTTGCCTTCCAGCCCGGTCTCGCCATGGACGGCGCTCTGGCCGAGGTCCTCCGGCTGCAGACCGCGCACGACCTTCGGCTCGCCTGCCGCCGAGCGGCTCAGCCGCACGCTCTTGATGCGCACCCGACCGCCGCGCTCGAGGTTGCGCAACGCCAGGCGTGAGCCCGGCCGCGGGCGCAAGTCCGCCTCGCCCTTGAGGACCCCGTCGTAGTACAGCGTCAGGCGGCCATAGTCGGCCACCACCTTCACCTGGTGATCCACGCCCGGGGTGATCGTCGGGTCCTTGCGCTGGATGTAGTCCGCGATGATCCCGCCATCCATCTCGAAGTACTCCCAGTACCCCCCGCCGAAGTACAGGGTGCCATAGTCGCCGGGAGTCTCGTAGAACAGGATGAGCGACATCCAGTTGCCCGGGAAGTTGATCTCAGCTTCCAACTCGAACCGGTTGCCTGGTTGCTGATCCAGCACGATGAGGCCCCCGCCGGTGTTGGTGAGGGCCCCGTCGGCGATCTGCCACTCGCCCTCCTTGACCTGCCACTGCGGCCCCACGGTCGCCGCGTCGAAGGTGTCTGAGAACAGGACCGGGCCGTCGGCGCCGGCGGCCCCCGCTACCAGGACGATGACGCCCACCATCCAGATGCCAAGTCTCATGTGGACCTCCCTGTCTGTCATGCGCGAACCGCTACTTCAGGCGGAACTCCACGAGGCGGATGTCGCCGGCGGGAACCACCACGCTCACCTCGCCGGTTGCGGGGAGGGCCCTGCCTGTCAGCCACTCGCTCGCCGCGGTGTACGCGAACTTCGGCCGCAGGATGACGCCCGCCGCGCTTTGCGCCCGCACCCCCGGCTTGTAGCCGGGGTCGGCGATGCGGACACCCTCGTTGTTCATCAGCGTCACCACCCACCCGGTGCGGTTGCGGTTGACCATCATCTTGACCGGCGAGCCGTACACCCGCACCGGGGTCAACTCCCGGGCGAGGTCCCCTATGATCTCCGCGAACAGCGGGTGCGTCCGGGTCGGGTCGCCGGTGACGTTCAGCCACACCGGCATGGCCGCGATGACCGCGCCCTTGCCGACCCGGTTGACCGTCGCCACCGGCCAGCCCCGGTCGTCGTAGTTGCGGGGCAAGAAGAGCGGCGTGGCGCCCGCCAGCTTGACCCGGTGGTACTTGTAGGCGTCGCTGTCGTAGACAAAGAAGTCGCTGGCCCGCAGGAAACCGGAGGCGCTGCCGAGTTCGCCGGTGTCGCTGATCCCCGCCAGTTGCCACAGCTCCGGCGTCATCTGCTCGCAGACCATGAACAGCGCGCCGCCCCGCTCGACGAAAGCCTTGAGCGTGGCCGCCATCTCCGGGCTGACCCGGACCCCGCCCACCAGTACGATGGCGCGATAGCTGTCAATGACCTGGGCAGACGCGTCAGTAGTGAGGACATCGAAGATCTCACCGAACGGGCCATGGGCGTAGGGCCGGCCTTCGTAGGGGAAGACCGTGTTGAGCACCGCGCGCATCTGCTCGTCGGCGGTGGTGTAGGGGAGGTTGCCGATGGCCCGGTCGGCCGAGTACTTGAACGCCAGGCCGTGGTTGCGGTCAAACAGCAGGGCGATGGGCGTGTAGGGCGTGCCGCGGTCTTGCGAGGTGACCACTTTGTCGTAGAGTTCCTGGCACAGCCACGCGTAGGGCCCGGCGTACTTGCGGCCCTTGTCCTGCAGGGCGGCCACGCGCGGTGAGGTGCGCTCGATCGTCGCCGGGTCGTAGTCGGCCAGCATGCCGCCTCGCGAGTCGGACTCCTTGATGGTGAAGTTGGCCCCGGCCATGTAGCAGGTGAACAGCGTGCGCCGCTCCTGCTGGATCGGCTGGCCCGTGTACGGCCCCGTCGTGTAGCCGGAGCTCGCGATGCGTTCATCCGGCCGGTAGTGGCCGCCCCATTTCGAGTGCCCGCCGGGGCCGCCATACTCGGCCGCATACATGCCCCACGGGATCCCATACTGCCGCGCCGCGCCGCGGGCGAAGGCTATGAACGTGCTGTCGTGGGCGGGGTTGATGTAGGCAATCTCGTTGCCCGTGATCGCCGTCCCCTTGCGCGCCTCGTAGTGGTTGAAGGTCGAGCAGTTGAAGGAGTAGATGGGGATCCCCGCGTCCTGGTAGCGCTTGAAGTCGCGGTCCCACGTCAGGTCGAACCAGTGCGCGGCCTCGTCATGGTTGGTCGGCCGCGTGATGCCAAAGAGCCCCAGATCCTCCTCCAGCCACTTGGCCGTGCCGGTGACGCCTCCCCAGGTCCATTCGCCCAGGTCCAGCGCGAGGAAACGCTTCCCGAAGTCCCGCCTGGTCTTCAGTACCTGGTTGAAGAAGGCTTCCACCCGCTCCGGCGACGCGCCGGGGTAGTGGAAGGGTTCCATCTCCGCCGCGGTGCCGAAGAACAGCACGGGATGGGCCGCATCCTTGAGCAGCGCCGCGTAGGCCTGGGGGTCATCCAACTCCCAGGTCAGCACCCGCACGATGCAGTCCCTCGCCCACGGCAGCGCCTCCCCGAAGGGCTTCGGGCCGGTCGGGGTCTGGAGGGTCTTGCTGAAGGAGCTGTAGTAGACCGTGAAGTGGAAGGTCTTCCCGGTGTACAGCGCCGGGATGCGCCAGTTCGCCGGCACGGGGAAGGTCTCCCCGGCGAAGAACTGCTGGGGCTTGCCGGTCGGGTAGACCTCGGCATGGGCGGCGGCGCCAAGCAGCAGCGCCAGCAACAGGCAGGCGCCCTGGCCAGCACGCGGTCGAGTTGGTCGTGTGTGACACATGAACGCACTCACCTCACTGATGTCGTCGCGCGTCAGGGCAGTGTCCTTCCCCGGAAGCCCATCCCGGCCCTCGCGTCGGCCGGCGTGTGGGGCCACTACGCCATGCGGGCCCTGCCGCCGGAAGTCACCTGCCTCTCGCCCAACCTCGGTGAGCGCGACCTTTCCGTACCCGACCACGGGCAACCTCCACCGCCGGCGGGCGGGCCCGATCAGACGAGGCCGCCGTGGGGCCCGGAACCCGGCGCTCCGGGCCCGATGACCGTGCCGTCCCCGCGGGTGGTGGAGGTTGACACGGCCGCGGGGAGGAACGAGGCGCGCGACGTGCTCACGGCGCCATCGCATCGTTGCGGTTACCGGTGTCCACCTTCGGCGGAGGAGCGAGGCCCATGGCCACTCTCAAGGAGGTGGCGGCCCGAGCGGGAGTGTCCCGGCGGATCCTGCGCCGGGCGGCGTTGGCCTGAGGCGAAGGAGGACCACCATGCCGGCAGTCACACGGGGACGCAGAACGCAGTCCATGGTTCGCATGTTGGCGTGGACGGTGGCGTCGGCGCTGGCGACACTGCCGGCTGCCGCCCAGCAAGCCCCCGAGAGGCAGGCGCGACTGATGGAACTGACCCTGAGGAATGTGTCTTACCCCCCGGTGGACCCGGGGGAAGTGGATCTGCTGAAGCACTGGCAGCGCCGCGAACGCACCGTGCGGATGCCGGTGGAACAGACGGCGCTGATCCTCATTGATGTCTGGGACATCGAGAACCCGCGCGAGTCCGACCCGATGGTTGCCGAGTGGATCGTCGCGACGGCCATCGCCCCGCTGCTGGCGGCGGCGCGGGCGGCGGACATGCTGGTGATCCATGCCGCCCACCGGCCCGTGGGCTGGGACGGCCGCAACACCGCGCCGCCGGGGGACTACCGCGCGGGCGACTCGACGGCCCGTGACCAGCTCCCCCCGGAGGTCGCCAGGCAGCCGGCAGACCCGCAGCAGTGGCCGCCGCGGGAGTTTCGTTACCGGGTCGGGGAGTATGGGCAGTTCGCCCGCAATGACAGCCCGGCCTACATGCCCTACGCCTACGTCCGGGGCATCCATCCCGGCGCCCTGCCGGTCAAGCGCGACCGGGAGTTCATCGAGAGCGACTTCCCGCGGGTGCAGAGCCTGCTGCGGGAGCACAAGATCCTGCATCTGCTGTACGTCGGCGAATGGACCAACGGGTGCGTGGTCATGCGCGACGTGGGCATCCGCAAGATGTCGGCGCTCGGCTACAACACGATCATCCTGCGCGACGCCACCTGGGGGCCGGAGCTGGCCGACACCTGGGACACGATGGAGGTCACGCGCGGCGCGGTGCTGGACATCGAGATCCTCAACGGCTTCTCCGCCCTGGCCAGTGAGGTGACGGCGGAGCTGCGGCGGCTGGCGCGTTGAGCGGTCGCACACGCAGCGCGGTGTCTTGCCAACTCACTTGCAGTTCGGGCATATTACTGCGCGGCAGCTGTCCGGTCCCACGTCGGCTTCGGCTCATGCGCCCCCGCGACGCGTTTCCTCCCGCGCCCGTTTGGTCGGGAACGTTTGGGGACTCACCCGTCCGGCCACGAGTTGCGACTCGCGCCTCGGTCGGGTGTGCGTGTCGGGTTGTCCGGCCGCGACCGTTGTGCGAGCCGCCGTCAATCCTTGTGTCGGGAGTGGTCGCATGCTTCATGAGCCGGCGTCAAGCGGCGGGACAGACCCCGCCGCCGCATTCAAGATGCGTCTGGGAATGTGGATGTTCGCGCTCTACTGCCTGTTCTATGGCAGCTTCGTCTACGTCAACCTCGCCAGCCCTCTGAGCATGGAGAAAGTGGTCTTCGCCGGCCTGAACCTGGCCACCGTCTTCGGCTTCGCCCTGATCGGCTTCGCCCTGATCCAGGCGCTGATCTACGACGCCGCCTGCCGGGCCCGGGAGCGCCAGCTCGCCGGCGCCCCTGAGGAAGGGGGCGAGAGCTAGATGGTCATCGCGATCTTCCTGGGCTTCGTGTTGTTCGTGCTGGGGCTGTCGTTCTACCTCGGCGCCAAGACGCGCACCTCCAGCGGCTACTACGCCGCCGGCGGCCAGATCCACTGGGGCGTCAACGGCATCGCCTTCGCCGGGGACTACCTCTCCGCCGCCTCCTTCCTGGGCATCTGCGGCATGATCGCGACCGTCGGCTACGACGGCTTCCTGTACTCCATCGGCTATCTGGCCGGGTGGATCGTGGCGCTGTTCGTGGTCGCCGAGCCGCTCAAGCGGATGGGCAAGTACACCTTCACCGACGCGGTGGACGCCAAGTACGACTCGCGCGGCATCAAGCTGGCGGCCGCGATCAGCACCCTGATCGTGTCCGTGTGCTACCTGATCCCGCAGATGGTCGGCGCGGGCGTGCTCGTCACGCCGCTGTTGGGATTGCCCCATCACTGGGGCGTCATCATGGTCGGCGCCATCGTCATCACGATCGTGGCCACCGCCGGCATGGCCTCCACGACCTACGTGCAGTTCCTCAAGGGCGCCCTGCTGATCGTCTTCTCCACGGTGCTGGTGGTATCGGTCTGCACCCGCGGGTTCAGCACCAGGCCCGACCAGGGCGGCAAGGTGCCGTTCTACGAGTACAAGTCCCTGGCCGCGACCGGGCAGGGCGAGCAACTCGCAGTGACGGAGCCGGGCTGGCAAGTCCTCGAGGTGCAGGAGAACAAGGCCGCCCACGCCAGCTTCGCGCGCCTGAGCAAGGATGGCGCCGAGACCTGGTGGCTGGTCGAGGACAAGGACGGGGTCATCACGCTGCAGGAGACGCAGGCCGCGGTGGAGACCAAGGACGGCCGCAAGCTGGTCAACGGCGCCCCGGCCTCCGAGGCCAACAAGCTGCGGCAAGTCAGCAACATCGAGCTGTTCAAGGGGCAGGAGATGGCCCCGCAGGGCCGGGTCTCGCCCTTCGGGCTGCTGGCGGCCATGGGCGACGCAAATACCAAGGTGCGGCGCTGGAAGGACACGAAGCTCACCGACCAGGACGGCAACAAGGTCACGGTGTACTTCCCGATGATCACCCCCGGCAACAAGCTGATGCGCCCGGGGCTGAAGTTCAAAGTCGAGGGCACGCCGCTGGAGAAGTTCGACTTCGTCTCCCTCATGCTCGCCCTGTTCCTGGGCACCGCCGCGCTGCCGCACATCCTGATCCGCTACTACACCGTGCCCAACCCGGCGGCGGCGCGCAAGTCCACCATCGTCGCCATCGCCGGCATCGGGTTCTTCTACATTCTCACGCTCTTCATGGGCCTGGGGGCGATGATCAACGGGGTCATGAACCCGGCCGACAGCAACATGGCGGCGCCCCTGCTGGCGCGGTCCTTCGGCACCACCTTGTTTGCCGTGATCTCGGCCATCGCCTTCGCCACGGTCCTGGGGACGGTCAGTGGCCTCATCGTGGCCGCTTCCGGTGCGGTGGCGCACGACCTGTTCGACCGCTACCTCAACATCAAGATGTCCGACCAGCAGAAGATGAAGGCCGGCAAGATCTCAGCGTTCGTGATCGGCGCGTTGGCCATCGTCCTGGGCATCATCTTCAAGGGCGTGAACGTGACCTTCCTGGTGGGCCTGGCCTTTGCCGTCGCGGCCTCGGCCAACCTCCCGGCGATCATGATGCTGCTGTTCTGGAAGGGCACCACGGCCAAGGGCATCGCGGCCTCGATCTTCACGGGCATCGTCTCGTCGCTGGGGCTGATCGTGTTCTCACCGGACCTGTACAAGCTCTACGGTCTGGACCCCACGACCGCACCGATTCCGTTCAGCAACCCGGGCATCATCTCGATCCCGCTGAGCTTCATCGTGCTCATCGTGGTGTCGCTGCTGACGCGCCCGACGGGGAAGGTCGCCGAGGCGGCGCAGGCGGCCTAGGCGCCGCCGGCCTCCCGCCGCTACTTCCGTAACCCAACCTGCCGCCCACCGGTGACTTGCTCGCCGGTGGGCGGCGCGCCTCTTGCATCGCCCGCGCCCCTTCTCCTATGATGACATGCGGCATGAGTGCCACCACGCGCGTGGATCTCCACTGTCACTCGACCTACAGCGACGGGATGCTGTCTCCCGGCGAACTCGCGCACGCGCTACAGGCCCACGGTGTGGTCGCGGCGGCTCTGACCGACCACGACACGACCGACGGTCTGGCGGAGTTCCGGGAAGCCCTGGAGCGGCGGGGCATCGGCCTCATCCCCGGCGTGGAACTGACGGTGCGCTACCGGGGCGAGGAAGCCCACTTGCTGGCGTACGGGGTGGATCCGCTGCATCCCGGCTTGCAGGCGGCGATGCTGGCCCTGCGGCAGGCGCAGCCGCCGGGCGTGCATAGCATCGCCGGGTCGCTGCGCCTCCGGGCCTCGGCTCGGCTCGCCGACGGGGCGGCCGCACCGGTATTCTCCGCCGCCGACGGCGGCCTGGACATCGCCCAGGCGATCGCGGTGGTGCATGAGGCGGGTGGCAAGGCCTTCCTGGCTCACCCGCACATGCTGGGCGCCGACCTCGACCAGTTCCGGGCGATCCTCACGGACCTCCAGGCGCAGGGCCTCGACGGGGTCGAGGTCTACTACCTGCCCTACACCCCGGCCCAGCGACAGATGCTGGCTGATCTCGCCGCCGAGGTCGGGCTGCTCACCAGCGGCGGCAGCGACGCCCACGAGCGCCGCGCGGCCGGCACGCGCGACTTCGGCGTGCAAATGCCCACTGAAGCCTGGAAGCGCTTCCGCGATGCCGTGAGCGTCAACGGCACGCCGCTGGGCGGTGCCGCCTGCGCCGTGCCCCCGACGCGTCGCCTCAAGTGGCGACACTTCCTCTTCCACTTCGTCTTCCCCACGGTCATGGCGCTGGCGCTGTTCGCCGTCGCCATGTTCGGCGTCTTCCTGCCGACCTTCCAACGCTCTCTGATGGAGCGCAAGCGGGAGATGATCCGCGAGCTGACCAACTCGGCGTGGAGCATTCTGGCCGAGTACGAGCGGGAGGAGCGCGCCGGCCTGCTGACCCGCGCGGAGGCCCAGCGCATGGCCCGCCAGCGCATCGAGTTCCTGCGCTACGGCCGCGACGGCAAGGACTACTTCTGGCTCCAGGACATGAAGCCTCGGATCATCATGCACCCGTACCGGCAGGACCTCAACGGCCAGGACGTGTCCCATTTCCGCGACCAGCGGGGCGTGCCGATCTTCGTGCAGTTCGCCGATCTCGTGCGGCGTCAGGGCGAGGGCCACATCGAGTACCACTGGCAGTGGAAGGACGATCCCAGCCGCGTCGTGGCCAAGGAGTCTTACATCCGCGGCTTCCGCCCGTGGGGCTGGATCATTGGCACGGGGATCTACCTGCAGGACGTGCACGAGGAGATCGCCCGGGTGCAGACCCGCCTGCTGCACGCGCTCCTGGGCATCTCCGGCGTCGTGCTGCTCCTGCTGCTGTATGTCATGCAACAGAGCCTGCGCCTGGAGCGCGAGCGGGGGGAGACCGAGCAGAGCCTGCGGGAGTCGACCGAGCGCTACCGGTCGGTGGTGGAGGCCACGACCGAGGGGACGCTGTTGGTGCTGGATGGTCGCTGCCGCTACGCCAATCCCCCGTTCCTGCGCCTGGTCGGCTACACGGAGCAGGACCTGGTCTTGCAGGACGTCGCCGACCTGCTGCCCGAGGTCGCGGGTAACGAGGTCGCCTGGAGCAGCATCCGCCGCCTGCCGGAAGATGAACCGCTGGAGGGCTTCGAGGGACTGCTCCGACGGCGGGACGGCATCCTGATCGAGTGTGTGTTCGCGCTCAGTCGGATCACCATGGGCGATCAGCAAGGCTTCCTGGTGCTGGCGCGGGGCGTCGGGGCGTCGGGGGCCAATGGCGGGGGCAGTCTGCTGGCCGCCGACCGCACGACCCAGACGCTGCAGGAACTGGCGGAGGCGATACCGGCTGGGATCTTCCGCGCGACCGCCACGGCCCGGGGCACGATCCTCCACGCCAATCGGGCCGCCCGGGAGTTCCTGCGGCTGGCCCAGACGCCGCCGGGCGACGCCCCCTTGACCCTCGCGGCCCTCTTCCCGGCGATGCGCGCCTATGAGGAGTTCCTGGCGGAGCTGGACCGGGCGGGCTCAGCCCACCGGCGCCTGCCCATCTCCAGTGGCGAACCCAGCAGCCTGATCGTGGACTTGCACGCGGTGCTCACCGGCGGCGAAGCCGGCGCGACCCGGTACGTGGACGGCACGATGGAGGATGTCACCGTGCACGCCCAGCAGGCCTCCGAGCGTGAGACCGTACTGGAGCGCCTGCAGGCGTCCCTGCTGTTCCTGCACGAGCCAGTGAACTCGCTCCAGCGCCGCCCCCTCTACTGCGACCTGAACACCCCCGTTCATGCGGTGGCCGCCCGGATGACCGATGAGGACGCCACCGCCGTGCTCGTGCGCGCCGCGGACGGGACCGCGCTCGGCATCATCACCGATCACGACCTGCGCAAGCGACTCGTCGCGCCACGGGGCGATCTCGCTCAGCCGGCCTACCGGGTGATGAGTTCCCCACTGGCGACCCTTCACGAGCACGCGGAAGTCTACCAGGCCCTGTTGCGCATGGAGGAGCAAGGCGTCCAGCACCTGGCGCTCACCGATGACCAGGGGCAAGTGGTAGGCCTCATCCGCAACCAGGAGTTGCTGCAGTTCCAAAGCTACGGGGCGATCGTGTTGACCCGGGAGATCGCCGAGGCGCTCACCGCCGAGGAGGTCGTCAGGAGCTGCCGGCGGGTGCCCGCTCTGGCGCGCGCCCTGATCCTCTCGGGGGCCTTCCCCGAGCGCGTCACCTCCCTGCTCTCCTCGGTCTGCGACGCCGCGACCCGGCGCTTCATCGAACTGGCCCAAAGTGACCTGGGTCCCTCCCCGGCGCCCTTCGCCTTCGTCGCCCTGGGCAGCCACGGCCGGCAGGAGCAGACCCTGTTCTCCGACCAGGACAACGCCATCATCTACCAGACCCCGGACGGCCAGGAGGACCCGACGGCCGCCGCGTATCTCCAGGAGCTGGGGCGGCGAGTGTGCGCGTGGCTCGACCAGGCCGGCTACCCGTACTGCCGCGGTGAGGTCATGGCCCAGAACCCCCGCTGGTGCCAGCCGCTGGCGACCTGGGAGAGCTACTTCGCCGAGTGGATTCGCCGGGCCGAGCCCCCGCAACTGCTCGAGTTCAGCATCTTCTTCGATCTGCGCCCGGTGTGGGGCGAGGAGGAACTGGCGCACCGGCTGCGGCGCAGCGTCCATGGCTTCGTCCAGGAGAGCCCCTCGTTCCTGCCGCACTTCGCGCAGAACTCGCTGCTCTTCAAGCCGCCCCTGCGGCTCTTCGGGCGCCTGGTCGGCAGCATTGATCACGTCCGCCAGCTCAACCTCAAGGACGCGCTGATGCCGATCGTGAACTTCGCCCGCCTGTATGCGCTGCGGCACGACCTGGCGCAGACGCACACGCTCGAGCGGCTGACGGCCCTGGCCGAGTTGGGCGCACTCCCGGCAGCCAGCCGCGACGAAACGGCGGCGGCGTACGGCCTGCTCGTGCGCCTCCGCCTGCGGCACCAGTCCGATGCGCTGCAGTCCGGCGGCGAACCCGACAACATCATCAACGCTCGGGGCCTCAACCAGGTAGAGGGAACTCAGCTCAACCAGGCCTTCACCCAGATCGAGGCCCTCCAAAAGCGCATCAGCCAGGAGTTCCTGGGCGGGTCCTGAGCAGGCGATGGCTCGGGCGAGGTCGGTGCCGGACCGGCGCCGTAAGGCCGTCGTGACCCACGCCGGCGGGCGGCCGAGACGACGTTGACGGTGAAGCGAGGGACGCTCTCAGGCCCAGCCCCATCCCCTGACCTGCGATCGGGAGCGCCATGGCCGACCCCGGCCCGAAGCTCAACCTGCGCACGATGCACCGGACGCCCTACGGCTGGCCGCTGCGGCAACTGCGCGTGCCGCAGGCCCACCGCACCACCGAGGGCAGCCCCGAAATCGTCGTCGCGGTCATTGACCTGGGCTACAACCCCCACCCGCACCACGCGGGCCACCTCTGGGTGAACCCGAAACCTCGGCGCGGCGATGTGCACGGCTGGGACTGTGCGGACAACGACGCCTCGCTGCAGCCTACGGGCCCCGAGGCGAACACACCCTACTACCGCGACCACCACTGCTTCATCGTCGGCGAGGTCATCGCGTGCGCGCCGCAGTGCCCCGTGATGATTGTGCGGACGGGCTACCGCGCGCCGCAGGACAACTGGTGGCAAGCCGTGGACTACGCGGTGGCGCATGGCGCGCGGGTGCTGGTCATGCCGCACGGGTTTCTCACCCACGGGCGCGGCGACGGCGACGTGCCGCTCTTCTATCGCGGGACGGACTTCAGCGCGCCGCTCGACAACCCGCGCCTGCGGCGGAGCCTCGAAGGGGCCTGGGAGGCGGGCTGCCTGTTCTGCTCCGGGGTGATTGACAACCGCGGCCGGCGGGCGGCGTTCGCGACGACAGCGCTGGACGCGGTGATGGCCGTCGGATCGGCCAGTCGTCACGGCGGCGCGGCCAACATCGCGGCCGATGCGGATTACGTCGAGGTGGCCGCTCCGGCGGGCGACCGCGGGACGGGCGACGACCTGGACCGCGTCTGGAGTACGGGCGGCCATGGCGGCTACGTGGCCTCCGAGGGCGGGTGCATGGCGTCGGGGTTCGCGGGCGGGGTCGCGGCGCTGGTGTGGTCGCGCTTTCCGGAGTTGACCAACGCGCAGTTGCGACAGGTGTTGCGCAATACGGCCGGCAA
Source organism: uncultured Armatimonadia bacterium (assembly GCA_964653205.1). GTDB lineage: Bacteria > Armatimonadota > Zipacnadia > Zipacnadales > UBA11051 > JAJFUB01. Next base: position 13,963 of record CAZZDO010000005.1, read on the forward strand.
CGAGAACTGGGACAGCAAGCTCGGCTGGGGCCTTCTCGACGCCGCGCGCGCCGTGAGTCTGAAGCCCGAGCGATTGGGCCAGGACTTGCGCGTGGACGCGCAGGCCTGCCGCCTGGAACGCAAGCGCGGGCGGCATGTGCTGCACGTCAGCCTCGCGAACAAGGGCGCTTTCGACATCGCGCGGGCGCTGGTGGTCGTGTACAACGGCGACCCGACGCGGCCGGCGGCGCCGCGCGCGACCTGGGCGCAGCCGCGGACGCTGCTGACGCGGCAACTGGGCCATGCCATCGCGCCGGTGCGCGGTCTGCACGGTGCCGCAGTGGCTGTGACTCTCGGCGAGGTCGCCGAGAAGCTGTGGGTGCAGGCGTGTGTGCTCGACCACGGTGGCAGCGAGAGCATCGAGACGAAGCGCGTGCTGTGAATTCGCCCCACTGGGAGGCCTGCAATGGCGCCCTCGGTAAGCCTCTGCCCCTGGCTCCATGACGCCCCCTTCGCCTACTCCATGACCTACGACGAGGGCACCGTGGACTGCCTCGCCAACGCCCTGCCCGTGCACGAGCAGTTCGGCTTCCCCGGCCATGTGGATGTCGTCGCGGGGCAGCTGGGCCAGCAGCGGCGCGCCTGGGGCAGCTCGCTCAATGCCTTTGTGCACATGAGCGCCGACGAGTTGCGGTTCCTGATCGGCAAGGGCTGGGGCGTGGGCAACCACTCCTGGTCGCACTTCGTCCACCCGCTGCAGCCGGGCCTGGACCTGTACCGCGAGGTCGTGTGGAGCAAGTACCGCCTCGAGGACATGCTCGACCACCCGGTGCGCATCTTCACGATCCCCAACGACAAGTATAACTACGAGGCCGTGCTGCCGCTGGTGAGACAACACTATCTGGCCTGCGCCTACATTGATGGGTCGCCGAACCGCGAGGACTTCGACCTGTACAAGATCGGCAACTTCATGGTCGCCTCGGGACAGATCAGCCGGAGCTACGACTGGAAGACGGAGTTGCTTACCCCCAACCTCGACCTGGAATTCCTGCGCGGCTCCTGGCTGTATGAGACCTCGCACCTGGTGATGTGGAACGTCCCGCAGGCGCACAAGTGCGTGACGCCCGAGGACCTGACGCAGCGGTTCGAGCGCCTGATCGAGATCAGCGGCGGTAAGCTCTGGGCGGCGACGCCAGATGATGTGGTGGACTACGTCCTGCTGCGGCGGGCGCTGACGGTGGAGATCGTCCGCACCGAGCCCCGCACCGTGGAGTTCGAGCTGCGCGGCCAGTGGCCGGTTGGAGTCATCAACAGCGAGCTATCGTTCCGCGTGACGGGCTTGCCGGCGGCGAAGTCGTGCGAGGTCAGCCTCACGCCCTCGCCCCTGCCCGGCGGGGGTTTGCGGGCACGGGTCTACAGCGCCGAGAAGCGCGGGCGCGCGTTCATTGTCACCGCCGACGCCGTGCCGGGGGCGCGGCTTACCGTGACCGTGTAGTGGGCGCAGCCTTCGCGGGACGCAAGGGCACGAAGACGAGAGAAACCCGACCGCTGCGCGCCCCACGCGCCAGGCGTGCGGGCGGTCAGTGGAAGATCTGGTACCCCGCGAACTGGAAGACCTGGCTGATGACCGACCAGACGGCGCCGGTGAGGTAGTCGCCGAGGATCAGGCCGAAGAAGAGCGGGATCAGCCGCTGATACAGGCGCTGGCCGCCGTAGCGGATGACCACCGACTTGATGACCCACGTGAGGAAGAAGGGGAGCCAGATCCACACCAGCATCGGCCCGGCGCAGTAGCCCAGCGGGTGGAGGGGGAACCAGGTGAAGCGCATCTGCAGCGCCCACAGCCCCAGAGTCAGCCCGGATGAGACGAACACCGCCGCCCAGCGTGGCCACGAGAAGTGCTTGCCGACCGTGAGGGCGTTGTTCAGCCACGTGTAGATCTCCGTCCCCGTCCAGCGCGAATAGCCGAGGCACCGGCTGACCGCGCCCTCGCGATAGCCCACGTGCAGGCAAGCCCACGGGCCGGCCACGACCGAGACGATCGTCGCCAGCACCAGCGGCCACAGCAGGCTGCGCGGCGCGAGGCCGGCCCCACGCCACAGGCGCAGGCCCTCCAACTGCATCGGCATCGCGTGGCTGCGGTTGGCGCGCCAGAACCAGTGGTTCAGCCCCGCCCCGATGAGGTTGCTCCGCCCCAGGAGGCTGCTGTCCACCAGTGTGAACGAGGCCAGCGGCTCGACGCCCCAGATCGTGTGCTGGCTGCCGGCCTCGGCCCGGATGCGCGTGACGGCGAACGCCACCAGCAGGTAGAGTAGCACCGCGATGAGCGCCGGCACGACCGTCATGCCGATCAGCATCCAGAAGGCCACCAGCACGACTATCCCCCCGATGACGCCCCAGAACGCCGCGCGGTACGGCAGTAGCTCCCCTTCGTCCCCCAGCGACTCGCGCCCGAGCAGATTCCGCACCAGCCGCGACCATTGGTGCCGCGTGAGGTACAGGCTCAGGAGCGCGTAGGTGAGCCACGCGCCGACGCTTTGGTCGTCGGTGAAGGGGAAGCCCGGCACGCGCGCCAGGCCGACGGCGCTGCCCATGATCGTCTGGGCCTTGATGAACAGAAAGAAGAACCAACACGAGAAGAGCACTTCGGCCGGCACGAAGTAGCACAGGCCGATGGCGAAGGGATAGAAGGAATAGGGCAGGCTGATCAGGTTCCACGGCGGCGTCGTGAAGTGCAGCCAACGGGTGCGGGTCTGGAAGTGCGGCAGGGCGGGATACAGCTCGGCCAGCCCGTTGAGCGTGCCCGTGATGACCGGCAGGGCCACGCCCACCCACAGCAGCGAGGTCCGGAACAGGCCCGGCGTCTCGAGGCCGACCATCGCCAGCGGCAGCCGCACCACGGGGAAGCTCAGTTTCGTCTCCTCGATCCAGGCCTTCCGGACCAGCGCGTTCAGGCATAGCAACGTGCCGAACAGCACGAGCATGAAGCCCATCCAAACCGCGAGCGGCACGAGCCACGGGAGGAACATGTCCCGCGAGTAGAGGCTCACGCCGCCATCCATGAAGGCGTTCAGCGCGTGGGGGTCGCGCACGATGGCCCACTGCGGGATGTAGGGCAGGATGGCGTCGCCCCAGTGGTTCTCCGGCGTGGCGTGGGGCACCCCGTAGCTCAGCGCGCCGATCAGATTGATGGCGAAGTCATGGGTCGCCACCGTGCACGAGACCGTGAGCATGACATACACGACGAGGAGTTCGCCCGTGGTGAACGCCCAGGGCGACCGCAGCCCCCGCAGCACCCAATTGCCCGCGAGCAGCAGGAGCAGGAAGATGACCGGTGTGACGAACAGAGGGTTGAGGGTGAGGATCAGGTACCAGCGCAGCTCGGACTGGATGACCCAGTAGACGTTGACCGGGATGAGCGCCAGCCCGAGCAGCACGGCGCGAGTCGTCACCGCGCGGGCGCAGGGCGCCCCGGCCACGGGCACTGTCGGGCGCCGGTCAGTCATCGGGATCGGGGACGTTCATGGTGGTAAGCGCCCTCTTCGCAGCGCACCGTCCCGAGTCCTGCCGGCCCTCGCTCCATCATGCGGCGGCCACAGGAAGCAGGCGCGGCCGCCGCGGTGGCGAAGGGAGAGATGGGGTCGTGGTCGGCAGGCCCCGGTTCGGAGCGTGGCGATGATGCAACCTGTGCTGGTCCTGCTCAGTATGGCTGTCCTGGCCGCGACGGTGGTGCCGGCGTTGGCGCAGCCGCTGTCGCCCGAGCCGAAGCCCGGCGATCCGGTCATCGCCCGGGCGGATGTCGTCTTCTTCAATCCCGGCGTGGAGAGCCTGACACCGTCCATCGTGCGCGCCGGCAACGGGGACCTCGTCGTCAGCATCGCCGTGAGAGGCGATGGCATGCCCACCACCGCCGTGGCCATGAACTTCGTGCGCTCCTCGGACCAGGGGAAGACGTGGTCCGCGCCGGTCCTGACCAGCCACACGGACAAGCCCCTGACGGGCCTGAGCGAGGCCCTGCACCAACTGCCCGGCGGGAGGATACTGCGCTACTCCCTCGAGCTGGTCTGGCCGGCGGAGCCCGACCAGTCCCGGCCCGACTATCTCGCCCTGGCCGGGGGCAGGAAGTTCGACAGCGCCTACTCCCTCAGCGATGACCATGGCGTCACGTTCTCGGAGCGCAAGCTCCTGAGCGACCCGGTCGCGCGCAACGACTTCGCCCAGGGTGGCATCGTAGCCCTGCCGAACGGCGACCTGCTCTGGTCCTGGGGCCACTGGGGCAGCCCGCCCCTCAACGGCTTCAAGCGCAGCACCGATGGCGGGAACACCTGGGGGCCGGTCGCCCGCGCCTTCCAGGACCCGCCCCCCGGCTTCGCCAGGCCCCTGGCGTTCAACGAGACCGGCGTGGCCGTCTGCCCGGACGGGGCCATCGTGGCCGTGGCCCGCGTGGACGGCTGCCCCCCCGCCAATGACAAGCGCTTCTGGCTGATTCGGTCGCAGGACCACGGCCAGACCTGGAGTGTGCCCCGGCAGATCCCGGTCATGGGCGGCTCGCCGGCGCTGTCTTGCACCCCGCGCGGCCAGCTCTGGCTGGCCTATCGCGACGGCGGCCTCGGGCCCGGCCTCGGCCTGGCCGTCAGCGACGACCAGGGCGAGACGTGGCGCTTCCTGTACCATCTCAGGGAGCCGAAGGGGAACCACGAGCGGTTGTACGGTCACATCCGCTGGACCGACGAGGACCGCAAGCAGCCGTGGCGTCCGGCCGAGGGGCAGGTAGGCTACCCGTGCTTCTGCCGCCTGTCCGATACGGAGGTCTACGTCGTCTACCATGCCTCGGCCTACCCCGCCGCGGCGCACTGCTACATCGCCGGCAATCTGCTGCGCATCGGCGGCGAATAGACGCCCACCCGTCGGCAGGGCGCACAGCCAGTAGGACACGACACGCAGTGGAGCGGGCAGATACCTTGGCAGCAGCGGGAGGACTTCATGGCAACTGAACCGGAGGCGGACGCACTGGCCCGCGGAGCGTCAAGCATGCGTGGCTGCTGCCTTGCCACACTCATCCTGCTGAGCGCGCTGCCCGTGCGGGCAGCGGACGTGCCCGGCCTCCCGGCGGACGTGCAGCCCCATGTGCTGCTGCATGTCCCTTTCGACGACACGGCCACCGCCGCTGTGGCCCGTGGCCACCCGGAGCCGCTAGTGGCCGAGGGCCTGCAGTTCCAGCCCGGCCACACCGGCAGCGGCCTCGCCGCGGACGCGCGCACGCGCTGCGCCTACGCGACCGCGGGCAGCTTCAACGCGGCGCAAGGCACGGTGATGATGTGGGTCAAACGCGAGGGGGCCTCCGACGTGCTCTTCGCCCTCGGTCCATGGTACGGGCCCGACTTCGTGACCCTGCGCGTCGTCGAGGCGCAGAGCAACACGCACTGTTACCTCAAGCAAGGCGGCAAGGAGATCGCCCGGGCCGACCTGCGGGGACCGGTGCCGGAGGCGGGAGCGTGGCATCACTACGCCATGACGTGGGACCGCAAGCAACTGCGGCTCTTCGTGGACGGAGCCCAGCGAAGCTCCGGCAACATGACCGGGGCATTGAACGGGGCCGACCTGGCGGATCGCATGTGGATCGGGACTTCGGCGGAGGGCCACTACCCGGCCAACTCGCTGCTCGACGACCTCTGCATCCTGGACGTGCCCCTGTCCGCCGACCAACTCCTCGCCTACACCGACCCCGCCCTCGCCGCTCAGATGGCGCAACGGCTCGCCAAGCGCCAGTCCACGGCACTGCGCACGCTGTTCCATGTGGGCTTCGATGGCGCGGACCCGCTGAAGGCCGACCAGGCGGCCGGCAATCCCGCGGCCGCTGCCCAGGACAAGCTCCAGATTGTGCCGGGCCTGTCCGGCAAGGGCGTGCTGATCCAGGGCGAGGCAATCCTGGCCTATGACGAGCCCGGCAACCTCGACAAGGACTACGGCAGCTTCGAGATGTGGGTCAAGTTCGGCTTCGATCAGGCGAACCCGCCACCCTACCCGTGCTTCTTCAAGGAAGATGCCCCGCTCGGGCCCATGCCGGTGGACAACATCTGGCTGTTCATGGCGAACCAGAGCGGCTTCGGCACCATCCGGTGTGACCGGCGCGTCGCCGGGACGGATGATGTGCTCTTCGCCTCCGTGCCGGGTGGCGTCGTGAAGGACACCTGGCATCAGATGGTGCTCAACTGGGACTCGCGGGTCGGCCAGCGCCTCTACCTTGACGGCCAGAAGATGCCGAACTTCATCGGCGACCGCCCCTTCGGTGTGCGCGGCTTCACCTGGACTCCGCGGGAGCATCCGCGCTTCTTCCTGGGCAACCGCGGGCGCGATGTCTACCACAGCGCCACGCCGAGGTGGGGCGCGTGCGAGAGCGTCATCGACGACTTCAGCATCTACAGCCGTCCGCTGACACCGGCGGAGGTCGCGGCGCACTATGCCGCCGGCCTCGGCGCCGCGAACGTGCCGCCCCTCGTCCTCGTGCGCCACGCCACGGCCGCTGCGGGCGAAGCGTACCAGCCGATCTTCGACCTCAAGAACATGCACGACTTCCCGCTGCAGGGCAAGCTCACAGTCGCCCTGACGGGCGGGCCGGCGGAGCGGGCCGTCTTCTCCGGCGCGATCACGATCGCGCCACAGAGTCAGTCCGCGCTCACGGCGCCACCGCTCAAGCTGCCCGCCGGGCGCTACGCCATCGTGTATGGCTACAACGGGCGCAAGATCGGCCAGCAGTATCTGAGCGTGCTGCCGCCCCCGCCCCCGCCGGGCCCGGGCGGCGCGCCCGTGCTCATTGGGAAGTATGACGCCGTCGCCATGCGCGAGGCGAAGGACAACTTCCGCGCGTCGGTCGCCTCACAGGTCGGAGTCCTCGGCGAGGCGCGCTATGTCGAGGCGGGCACGGACCAGTTCGCGCGGCTGGCCTTCCGCTTCGCCGTCAAGCACCCGGGCACGCCGCACCTGCTCCGCGTCTTCTACCCGGACGACAGGGACCGCGCGTTTGATGTCATCGTCAACTCGCCGAACACCCCCTGCACCTACGACACGCAGGGCGGGGTGCTGACCGGGCGGGAGTTCGAGAACACCGGGCAGCTCCAGCACTATGATCTGCTCTATTGGCCGCGCGAGCAGGACCAGGCGCTGTTCCTGACCACGTGGATCAAGGGCGCGCCGGCGGCGATCAGCGGCTTCGAGTTGTACGAGCTGCCCGGTCTACCGCCGACGCCCCTCGCCGCGAGCGGCCCGGGCAAGCGCCGCCTCGGGCTGTACTGGGAAGACATGATGATCAGCGAGGCCTTCGGGGGCGGGCACCATGAGACCGATGCCACGCGCTTCACCGCCGAGACGGCGGACCGGATGATCGAGTACATGCGCGCCACCGGCCAGAATCAGCTCATCTACCCCATCACCTTCTACCAGGGGCCCAGCTATTTGGCCCTCAGTGAGAATCTTGTGACCTGCGTCGGCCAGCGCCACCCGCAGGAGTACGTGGACCTCCTCCTCAAGCGCTTCGAGCAGGCCGGCCCGCCGGGCGAGTTCGGCTTCCTGCCTTCCATCAACTGCTGCCTGGCGGCCAGCCTCCTGCTGCCGATCGAGAAGTACGTCAAGACACCCGAGGCCGGGTACCTGCAGGTAGACAACCGAGGCAGCATGGTGGCCGGGCAGTTCCCGCAACTCAACGTGCTGCACCCGCTGTACCAGGAGCGCCTCGCCGCGATCATCGGCGAGATGTGCACGCGCTGGGGCAAGTCCCCGGCCTTCCAGGGCGTGCAACTGCACCTGGGATTCGAGAGCTCGTTCTGGATGGGCGACATCCGCTTCGGCTACGACGACTTCACCATCGGGCTGTTCGAGAAGGACACCGGCCTCAAGTTGCCCGCCTTCACCGGCGACGACCGCTACGCGCAGCGCTATGACTGGCTGATGCAGCAGCAGCGGACGGAGTGGGTCGGCTGGCGCTGCCGCAAGGTGACGCAGTTCTACACGCGGCTGGCGCGCCTCCTGTCGGCGACGCGTCCCGACCTCAAGCTCATCGTCGGGCTGCGCTACATGTCCGAGGGCGACTGCAACCTGCCGCTGTGGGAAAACGCCGGCCGCAGCATGGGGACCGTATACGGGGGCGCCGGGCTGGACTTCGACCAGTTGGCCAAGATCCCCAACCTCGAGATCCAGAAGTACTTCTTCCCCTCCGACATCGCGTGGCGCCGGGGCGGCGCGACCGGGAACGCGATGTACCACGGGCTCGAGTTGCGGCGCAGCGACGAAATGCGCGAGACGCTCACCCACAGCGGCCAGCAACCCGTTGACATCAACGTGTACATCGAGTACTTCGAGTCCGACATTGACGCGCGCGACCCGATCAAGGACCTGTGGTGGAAAGGGCCCGAATGGCGCGTGGCCGGGCTGATGCCCGGCGGGCGGAACTGGCTCGAGCTCTTCGCCGAAGCCATCGCCCTCTACGACGCGCCGCGCGTCACGATCGGCGGCTTCATCGTCGGGACGATGGGCCATCAGGACGAGGTCACGGAGTTCGCGCGGGCCTACCGGCCGCTACCCGCGGTGCGCTTCGACACGATCAAAAGCGCCTCGGACACGGCGGTGGTGCGCGCCGGCCCCGGCGGCTATCTCTATGTCGTCAGCCGCTCGCCCTTCCCCGTGACGGTCAACCTCCGGGTCCCGGCCGCCGCGACGCTCACTGATCTCTCCGACCACACGCAGTTCGCGGGGCCCGACCTGCGCGTCGCGCTCAAGCCCTACCAGTTGCGCAGCTTCCAGGGCGCGGTCACGCCGGCGAACGTGAGCATCACCGGCTATGACATCCCCCCGGAGCGCCGGGCGAGGGTGCTGGCGGCGATGGAGCGGCTGCGGGCCGCTGGCGCGGCAGGGGCGGCCATCGCCGACCGCCTGCAAAAAGAGCTGGATCAGCTCAACTACACGAAGTGCAAGTTCATCCTCGAAGAGCCGGCGTCGCTGGACTTGCTGGAGGCGAGCCATGCCTCCCAGGGATGAGGTCTTCCACGGCGGCAACCCGACCGAGGGCGTCGCGCTGACCGCTGAAGTCGCGTGCGTGGACACGCTCATGCACAGCGGGCGCCGCGCCCACGGCGCCTTTCGCCTGCACTACAGCGATACGGTGCTAACCACGGGCAACGGGCGGATCTGGGCGGACTGGGCCGCGACGGGCCTGCGCCCCGGCGTGCTCTTCGGGCTGCCGTACATCGGGTTCCTAGCGCAGCGCCATCGGCTCCCGCTCGTGTTCGGCTGGCTCGGTGTCACCCTCGAGATCGGCGGCGAGGCCGTCACGGCCTACCGCGTCAGTTCCTGGTACGAAGCCGACGCCATCCCCGTTTCGCATTTCAACGGCGGGTCGTGGCAGGCGCGGGCGTGGTGCAGCGCTGTGCCCGGCGAGACACGGCTGGTGCTGAACGTCACCGTGACAGGCGTCCCGGAGGCCACGCTCGTCCTGCGCGGCGGCAGCACTCTGGGCGAAGAGGCCGGCTCCCCCCATGACGCGGTCAACAGCACGGTCGGCAGTCACCCGCGCCTGCCGGCGGAGGTCTCGGCGGAGGTGCGCGAGTGGAGCAGACGGACCACGCGGGCAACCAGCGCCTGTACGACGGCTACCCGCCGGCGCATGGCTGCTCTGGCCGGCATGGGCGTGTGCGAGATCACTCCGATCAAGGCCTACGGCCCGGCCACGCCCTGGTCGCGCCACGAGGAGACGACTGATGATGAAATGGACCCGCACGGCACTAGGGCTGTTGGCCGCGCTGGCAGGCACCGGAGCATGGGCCGCGGAGACAGAAGTGCTCTTCGATGGCGCCGGCCTCGCGGACTGGACGACCGCGCGCGACGCCAGCCGGCTCAACCGCGAGTTCTCGCTCAGTGAAGTCACGCAGACCCAGGACCCCCCCGCGCTGCGCTGGCGCTTCGTGTCACGGGAGATCAGCTTCAACGACCTCTTCCTGATGCGCCCGATCGCGCTGGACTTCAGCGTGATCCGCCTGCGGGTGCGGTGCGATGGCGCGCCGTTCGATCTTGCCGCCAAAGTGCGCGATGCCGGCGGCGCGGAGTGGACGATCCCCGCGACGCGCCTCGAGGCCGGCGACTGGCGCGGCGTCGAGTTCCCGCGCGAGCAATGGCGTGTGGCCTCGTGGTCGCGGGACGCCGATGGCAAGCTTGACTTCCCCCTCTCCTCGTTCACCGTCATCGCCTTCGGCCTCAAGCCGAAGGTGGAATATGACGTGCGCGTGGCGCAGATCGAGGTCCAGCGCCCGGATCGTCCTGTCCTCACGCTGCACCAGCTGGAACTCCCCCGGGAACGCCTGCGCGCCGGGCAGTCCTACCCCGTCAGCGCCAGCTTTTCCCTCGACAAGCCCTGCGGCGATGCCACCGTCGTCCTGTCCTTCCGCCAGGGCAAGGCGGAGCGGTTCCGCTTGCCGCTGCTCGCCTCGCCCGCGACCGATCAGGCCACGCCGGGCCAGCCCCTCGCCATCCGCCAGACCGTGACGCTGCCGCCCTTCGCCTTCGGCGGCGAATACCGCGTGCTGCTGACCGCCGGCGAGGCGCACGTGCGCCTCGCCGGCGCGACCACCGACTGGGAGGGCCGCACGATGCAGATCGCACCGCGCCCGGCGGGGAAGACTGTCGCCGCCGTCAAGCCGCACCACGGCGTGCCCACGCTGTTCATCAATGGCCGGCCCACTGCCGGCATGGCGTGGGCGACGTACGGCCCGACGCTGGAGGTGTTCCAGGACTTCACAAAAGCCGGCATCAACCTGTTCACCTTCAGCGCGACCCCGACCGAGGCCGGCTATGGCCTCTCGACCACAACGTGGCAGGCGCCCGACGAGTACGACTACTCGCAGCTTGACGCGCGGGTGATGATGCTCCTGCAGGCGAACCCGAACGCCTACTTCTTCCCGCGGCTTTACCTGCACGCGCCGAAGTGGTGGAGCGAGCAGCATCCGGACGACATCGTGCTCATGGACCCGGGCGACGGCAAGCCGGTGCCGTTCATCCACTCCGGCGGCAAGCCCGCGCCGAGCTGGGCCTCGGAGCAATGGCGGCGCGACACCATCGAGGGGCTGCGGCGGCTCATCGCGCATGTCGAGGCCTCGCCGTATGCCGACCGCGTCATCGGCTACCACCTGGCCTCGGGGACGACTGAAGAGTGGATGATGTGGGGCGGCAACGAGGGCGACTGGGTGGACTTCTCCCCCGCCAACACCGCGCGCTTCCGGGCGTGGCTGCGGGCGCGCTATGGCGATGACGCGCACCTGCAACAGGCCTGGCGCGACCCGGCGGTGACGTTGGCGACCGCCACGGTCCCGACCCGTCGCCGGCGCGAGCACACCGACATGGGCTCCCTGCGCGATCCCGCCAAAGAGCAGGCGATCATTGACTTCTACCGCTATAACTCGGCGCTGGTCGCCGAGACCATCGAGACCTTCGCGCAGGCCGTGAAGGGCTTCACCAGGCGGGAGAAGATCGTCGGCGTGTTCTACGGCTACCTGCTGCAATTGTGCGGCGAGCAGCGCCAGCAGAATGCCGGACATCTCGCCCTCGAGCGCGTGCTGGCCTGCCCCGATGTGGACTTCATCACCAGCCCGACGAGCTACGCCTTCCGCCAGCTCGGCGGCGAGGGCACGTGCCATTTCATGTCGCTGCTGGGCAGCATCCAACTGCACGGGAAGCTCTGGTTCGACGAGAACGACGTGCGCACGTCTCTCTCGGGCGGACAGGTCGGCGAATGGGGCCGGCCCGCGAACGTGGAGGGCGACATCATCCAGCAGGACAAGGAACTCGCCCACGTCATCACCCACGGGACCGCCCAGTGGTGGTTTGATGTCGGCGGCAACCGCTACGGCGATCCCCGGCTCATGCGGCGCATTGGCGAACTGGCGCAGAGCGCCACGCAGGCGCTGGACCTCGACCGCTCACCGGTGGACGAGGTCGCGATGGTCGTGGACGAGGACAGCCTGGGCCATCTGCGCGTGGCTGATCCGCTGGGGGCGTGGCTGCTGGTGTCGCAACTGCCGGCGCTGCACCGCATCGGCGCGCCGGTCGGGCACTACCTGGCGTCCGATCTCCCGCGCCTCACGCGGCAGAAGCTCTTCCTGATCATGACCAGCTTCGCCCCGTCGGCCGCACAGCGCCAGGCTGTGGAGGCGCTCAAGCGCGACGGACACGTGCTCGTGTTCTGCTATGCGCCGGGGTTGTACCGGGACGGACAAGTGGATGAGGCGGCGATGGCGGACTTCACGGGGATCAAGCTGCGGCTGTCGCGCCAGCCGCAGGCGCTGAAGATCGCGCTGCAGGACGGGCACGCGCTCACGCAGGGCCTGGCCGAGAAGTCCTACGGCATGGACCGCGTGGCCGAGCCGCTTTGTATCGCGGACGATCCGGCGGCGGAGGTGCTGGGGACGCTGCCGGGCGGGCAGCCGGGGCTCGTCATGCGCAAGTATGACCACTGGACGGCGGTCGTCACGGCGGCGCCGATGCTGCCAACCTCGCTGCTGCGGCGCCTGGCGCAGGAGGCGAAGGTGCACCTGTACCTTGACACGCCGGATGTCGTATGGGCATCGCGGGACCTCGTCGCGGTCTGCGTGAAGGAGCCGGGGCGGCGCACCATCAGCCTGCCGGCGCAGCGGGACGTGGCGGACCTGTACACGGGCGCGGCAGTGGCCAGGGGCGCCGCCGCGTTCGAGGCCGACTTCGCGAGCCGCGCCACCCGCGTCTTCCGGCTGCGCTAGAAGCTGCCCCCCGGTGGCTGTCTTGTTGCGCGGGCAAGGTCCGGCGGCATCCGCGCGCGAAATGAGCGGCGACACCTGACGCCGGCCGTCACCCCGGGAGATGAAATCATGAGTTCCCCCCGCCGAGATTGGGAAAGCCCTGACCTGCTGCACCTCGGCCGCCTGCCCGCGCGGGCGTACCTGCTGCCCTACGCCGACGCCGACGCCGCCCGCCGTCTCGACCGCGGCGCCGCCGACCTGCTGAGCCTCAACGGCCCCTGGCAATTCCTGTACTGCGACAGCCCGCTGCTGGCCCCGGAGGACTTCACGGCCGAGCGACTGGAACAGTCGCAGGACCACGATGCCGACGATTGGGACGAGATCGCCGTGCCCGGCTGCTGGCAGATGCAGGGCCGTGAGCGCCCGCACTACACCAACTCCGCCTATCCCTTCCCGCTCGACCCGCCGCGGGTGCCGGATGACAACCCCACAGGCTGCTATCGGCGCGAGTTCCAGATCCCGCCGGAGTGGGCTGACAAGCGCCTCGTCCTGCGCTTCGAGGGTGTGGACTCCTGCTTCCATGTCTGGCTGAACGGGCAGCTCATCGGCATGAGCAAGGGCAGCCGCCTGCCGGCGGAGTTCGACCTCACCGGCCTCGTCGCCCCCGGCCCGAACGTCCTCGGCGTGCGCGTCATCAAATGGTCCGATGGCAGCTACTGCGAGGACCAGGACTGCTGGTGGTTCTCGGGCATCTTCCGCGATGTGTACCTGAAGGCCGAACCCCTCGTCGGCATTCGCGATGTCAGCGCCGTGCCGGGTCTGGACGCCAGGTACGTGGACGGCACGCTGGCGGTCGAGGTCACGCTCGGCAACGCGACCCAGACAGCGGCGGAGGTGACGCTGAGCGCGACGCTGCTGGATGCCGATGGCAAGCGCGTCACCTCACGCCGGCGCTCGGCCGGTGTCGAGGCGGGCGCGGACAGCATGGTCAGCCTCGCGCTCGCCGCCCCGGCCTGCCGGAAGTGGAGCGCCGAGGACCCGGTTCTATACACGCTCGTGCTGCTGCTCAACGACGCCGATGGCGCCGCGCTGGGCGCGACGGCGCTGCGCGTGGGCTTCCGCGTCGTCGAGATCAAGGGCGACGTGTTCACCATCAACGGCGCGCCGGTGAAGCTCAAGGGCGTCAACCGCCACGAGCACCACCCGCAGACCGGCCGCACCGTCAGCCTGCAGGACATGATCACCGATGTCCTGCTGATGAAGCGGCACAACCTCAACGCGGTGCGCACGTCGCACTACCCGGACGATCCGCGCTGGTACGACCTGTGCGACGAGTACGGGCTGTACGTGATTGACGAGTGCGACTTCGAGACCCACGGCTTCGGCTACACCGACAACAACGATCTGAACCCCTCATGGGCGCCGACGTTCGCGGCCGCCACCTTGGACCGCATGACGCGCATGGTCTGCCGCGACCGCAACCACCCCAGCATCATCATGTGGTCGGCGGGCAACGAAGCCGGCCACGGCCCCAACACCCGCGCGATGCTCAACCTCGCCAGGGAACTTGACCCCAGCCGCCCCGTACACTACGAACGCGATGTGACGGTGGACACCGCGGACGTCTTCAGCCAGATGTACACCCACCCGGACATCGTCAAGCAGATCGCCGAGCGCCAGGATTTCGCGATCTGGGGCGCGCAGAGCAACGAGCGCCACAGGCAGGTCCCGTTCGTGCTGTGCGAATACGCCCACGCCATGGGCAACGGCCCCGGCGGGCTCAGGGAGTACTGGGAGCTGATCTACCAGTACCCGTGCCTGATGGGCGCGTTCGCCTGGGAGTTCATTGACCACGGCATTGCGATGACCGATGACAGAGGCGAGACGTGGTACGCCTACGGCGGCGACTTCGGTGAATACCCCCATGACGGCAACTTCGTCTGCGACGGGCTGGTCTTCCCGTGGCGCGAGCCATCGCCGGGGATGATCCAGTACCAGAAGATCATTGAGCCCGTGCGCGTACAGGCCGTGGACGTCGCGGCGGGGCAGTTCCGGCTCACGAACCTCTACGACTTCGCGGACCTGAGCCATCTGACGCTGCACTGGAACGTGGAGCTGGACGGCGAGGTGCTGCGCAGCGGGCAGGCCCGGGTGCCGTCCGTCAAGCCGGGCAAGAGCGGCCTGCTCAACCTCCCGGAAGCCGCGGCCGAGGGCCTCGTCGGGATCGGCGCGCATGTCAACCTCTCGCTGCGGCTGGCGGGCGACACGCGCTGGGCCCCCGCCGGGCATGAGGTCGCGTGGGGGCAGTTCGCCCTGCCGGTGAAGGCCCCCGCGAAGGTCACTCGCCGCATCGGCTCCGCCGTGAAGATTACGCCGCTGCAGGGCGAGACACTCGTGCACGGTGACGACTTCCTGGCGGTCGTCAGCGAGGTGGATGGGCGCCTGCGCGACTGGGAATGCGGGGGCGGGCCACTGGTGCTCGAAGGGCCGGCCCTGAGCTTCTTCCGCGCCCCGACCGACAACGACCGCCCGCTGTGGGCGCGGCCGTGGTACGAGAAGCCCGACCTGAAGCATCTGACGCCCAAGCTGCTCGACCTCGACATCACCGACCTCGAAGACGGTATCAGCGTCACGAGCCAGGTCCGCCTCGCCCCGCCCAACCAGCGACGGGCGTACGACTGCCGGTACGAGATGCTGTTCCGCCCGGACGGCAGCCTGCGCGTGCGCGTCAGTGGCGAGCCGAACAGTCATTGGGAAGAGCAGGACATCCTCCTGCGGATCGGCGTGGGCCTCGTGCTGCCGGGCGATCTGGAGGAAGTCACGTGGTATGGGCTCGGGCCGGGCGAAAGCTATGTGGACACGTGCGAGGCCCAGCGGATGGGCCTGTGGCGCAACACGGTGGCGGGCCTGACGACCCCGTATGTCTTCCCGCAGGAGAACGGCAACCGGATGGGGACGCGCTGGCTGACACTGACTGATGCCCGCGGGCGGGGCCTGCTCGTGGCGGCGAGCCCGGAAATCAACTTCAGCGCCCATCACTGCACGGCGGACGATCTCGACGAGGCCACGCACACGAACGAGATACCGCGACGGGAAGAGGTCTATCTGAACCTGGACCAGGTGCAGCACGGGATCGGCTCGGCCAGTTGCGGGCCGACGGTCTTCCCGCCATACGTGCTGCGGCCGCGGCCATTCGCCTTCGCGTTCACGCTGGCGCCGTTCGCGGCCGATGTGGGCACGGCGTCCGGGCTCGCCGCGCGCCTGCGCGGCCAGTAGTCGCACGCCG
>CAZZDO010000005.1:30082-36389 GCA_964653205.1 uncultured Armatimonadia bacterium
CGCCGTGCCCGGGGCTGTAGGTGCCGAGGACCACCCTCGTCTCGGACGGGCAGATCGGCCCGTGGCGTGGCAGCGACCCGACCTCCACCCCGTTGACATACAGCCGCATGACCTCGTTGTCGAACGTCCCGACGACATGCGACCACTGGCCGACCGGGAGTTCCTGCGGCGAGGCCACCATGTGGCTCCAGGAGGTCTGGGGGATCTGCCAGCAGGCCTTGCCACCACCCAGCCCCAGCCGGTAGCCGGTCCGCGAGTCGCCCACGCTGTTGAGCATCCAGCGATCGGGTTGCTTCGCCTGGCTCGGGTTGACCCACATCTCGACGCTGATGCCGTCCTCAGGCCACAGTAGCCGGTGCGGACCCACCGCCACGCTCCCGCCGTCACACAGGAAGCCCTTCCCCACCTTGCCCGGCGCCGAGCGGAAGCCGTCCTTGATGCCGTGGAACCCGCAGTTGGACTGATCGCGCGAGACCATCTCGTCGTCGTCCTCAAAGCCCCACCAGGCGATCAGATCGCCCACGACCTGGCGCTCGCGCCCCGGCAGCCCGCCCAGGATGGCCTTGCGGGTCAGGTAGTTGCTCTCGGGGTACGGCAGGCCCACATCCCGTGGGGTAATGTCGCGGCAGGGCGCGGACCTCGGGGCGAAGACGCGCTTGATGGCGTCCAGATACGCGAAGCCATCGCCGCACGTCGGCTCGAGGAAGTGCCCCTCGCCGAACTCGCACCAGTTGTCGAAGACCATGATGCGCTTGTCCAGGCCGTTGCCGGGAGTCGCTTCGAGCAGCTTGCGGGCCTTGCGGCAGGCTTGCTCAAAGACCGCCACATCGGTGGGGCCGTAATACGCGCTGGTCCTCGCCCCGTGCCACGGTCGCGGGTCCCAGCCCTGCATGACGTCAATGATGTCGGGCAGCGCGCCGATCTCGCGCTTGCCCTGCCAGATCGCCTCCTGGTTCAGCGTGCTGGAAGCATAGTCGCGGACGGTCATGCCCTCGACGTCACGGGTGTCCGGGCGATCGGTCTTGCCGATCAGGCCATAGGCCGAGCTGGCGTCCCAGCCCTCCTGGCCCATGCGCTGCAGTTGCACGCGGTCGGCTGTGCCGATGCAGCCGACGATCCACAGCCCGTCGAACCCCGCCTGCCTGCATCTCTCCCGCATCTCGTTGAACACGGACTTCACGTTCTCGGGCCCCCCGAGGTCGCGCGTCACGTTGGCGGGGACCCAGACGTACAGCAGCGGCTTGTTGTCTATCTTCACGTACGAGGGGTGCTTGAAGAACTTCTCGATCCAGTAGGGCATGAGGTTGTCGAGCAGGTCCTCGCGGTCCTTGCACCCGCGCGCGCAGCCGTTCTCCCACATGATCGTGAACTTGAACTGGTCGCGGTACTTCGCCTTGAGCAGCCCGTCATGGACCGCATGGCCGATGCTCTCGTGAATCTCCGGGGAGAAGTCCGACCGGTACCAGCAGTAGATGAACCCCTGAATCCCGTGCTCCAGGGCCATCTTGATGTGCCAGTCGGCGACTTCCGGCGTGCCCTCGTTGTAGAAGCCGATCGCGGGGCGGCGGTCGGGCCACGGCTCGATCTTGCCCCAGCCGTAGTGCGTGCCCTCTTTCCACAGCGGGCAGTAGTGCATCAGGGTCAGGAAGTCTGGCCGGGCGGGCGTGGGCGCAGGGACATAGCTGGCCTTCGGCAGGTTGAGCGGCGGCGTGAAGTTGACCGTCAGCTTCATGTCCACGGGGCCGAAGCCATCGGCGGCGAGGCGCACGCTGAGCGCCGCCTTCGTCGGCCGGTCCGCCTTCACCGTCCACGACACCAACTCGGTGGCGTCGTTGCTCATCACGGGCAGCGTCTGGGTGGCCGCGCCAATGACACGCACTCCGGCCGGCACGACCAGCGTGGCCTTCACGTTCGTCGCGGCCTTGCCGAGGCTGCGGATCGCCGCGCTGATCTTCTCGGTGCGACCGGAGCGGGGCAGGGCGCACTCGGGGGCGACGCTGCGCACATACAGGTACGGCCGGCCCTCGGGGCGGCGCGACACCCAGACATGGCGCAGGGCGAGCTTGGCCCCCGGAGCCGGGTCCTGCAGCGAGAACGCCAGCAGCCGCAGCTTCCCCCGCCACAGGGGCGAGGGGCCGAGGTCCACCACCGCGGCGCGGCCGTTGCTCCACACCGGGGCCACGGCGCTGCCCTCGCCGCCGTCGGTGACGAAGATCAGGTTGGCGAACTGCGCGCCGCCGGCGTCAAGGTCGGCGCAGACGTAGCGCAGACCGGTCAGGTCCACATCCAGGGGCGGGCTGGCCAGCGCCGCCGTGGCGCTCGGCAGGACACCGGCGAACGCCCCGGCCGCGACTTGCGCCGTCGCGCCGCCCACCGCCGTCCAGCCCTTCCAGCCGTCCGCGCCGCCGAAGTGGGTCGCCGTCGCGCGCGTCGGGCCGGCCGCGTCGGCCAGCTTGCGCAACTCGCGCGTCTGGGCCAGCGTCGGGTTGCTGATTCGCAGCTCATCCACCCGTCCCGCGCAATTGCCCACGCGCACCGGGTTGTCGGTCGGCACGGCGATCCCGCGGCGCTCGGTCGTGAACCGCTCCCCGTTGACCTCCAGCACCGTATGGGTGCCGGTCCACTTCGCCACGAGGTGAACCCACTGCCCCGGCTCGGGCAGCGGCCCGCAGATGCGCGGCTCCCAGGCTTCGTTGAGATACACGAAGAGTGCGAAACGCCCGCCCTCACTCTGGGGGTTCACGCGGAGCTGGTACTCCTTGTCCTTGAGCACGATCTGCTCGCAGTGCTCCGGGGCCTTGTCGAAATAGACCCAGCAGTCCACGACGAGTCCCGGCGCCAGTTGCAGATCGGCATGGCTGGCGATCTCGACCGCGTGCCAGTTCGGGTCGAGGGCCTGGCCCTTCGTCCCGGTGGCATAGCGCGCCCCGGCGGCGGTGGCGTCGTGCCCCCGGCCGGAGGCGTCGGTGAGGGCCCCGTCAAACGGCCAGTACCCCATCAGCCCTTCATCCGCCGCGCCGGCCGCCGTCAACAGCATGTAGGCCAGCCCGAGCGCCAGCAGTAGCTTCGCGTTCATCGTGTCACCTCAAGGACAGAATCAGACCTCACCGCGCAACGTCACGATCTGCAGCGGGCCGACCGGGAAGCTCACGCAGTGGCCCTCCTCCCACGCCAGTTCCGCCTGCGGCTCCTCCAGCATGTTCGCCAGCGAGACACGCTTCACCGCCTCCGGCAGCATCACGCGCACCCGACACGCCTGCTTGCCGGCCTCGTACAGTCGCAGGACCAACGCCTCGCCCTCCTCCGCCCACTTCACCACTTCGAGGACGATGGTGTCGCCCTCGATGGCGAGATTGGCGATAGGACCGGAGGCACCGGAGGCGACCACCCGCGACAGCAGTGGGACATTCAGCTCATACGCCGGGCGCACGACGCCGGCGACGCTGAACGGCGCCTCGTGCGGGAGCAGGGCGTAGCGGAAGTGGTGCACGCCATGGTCGGCCCGGTCGTCGGGATGGGTGCCGGCCTTGAGCAGGCTCAGCCCCAGTGTGCTCCCGCTCGCCGAGATGCCGTACTTGCAGTCATTCAGCACCGCGACCCCGGAGCCGTTGTCGGACAGGTCGCTCCACTTGTGACAACACACCTCGAACCGCGCCCGGTCCTGCGGCAGGTTGCCGTGAGTCGGGCGCTCGACATGCCCGTACTGAATCTCGTGGCGGGCGCTCTCGGTCTGGACGTTCAGGTCGAAGCCCGCCTTCAGGAACCGGTGGACCTCCTGCCAGTCCACTTCCGTGTCGAACTCGATGGCGGGGCCATGGGCGCGGAAGACAACGTCCTGCCGCACCCGCGACGCCTCCCCCAGCGCCCACACGCAGCGGACGCGCAGTTGCACCGGGCCATCGGCGACGACCTCGCGGCTCACCAGCCGCGTCTCGCGCTGCAGCTTCAGGGCCAGGTCGCCCTCGATCTCCCAGTTGTCATAGTTGCTCGGGAAGTCCTCGCCGATCAGCAACGCGTTGAGCACCCCGCCGGGCGCGACCCATTCGCGTCCCGACTCACGATCCACGAGCGAGCGAATGCCCCCGGCCTCGTCGAACCGAACCGTGTAGTACGGCGTGACAACGGTGTCGCCCTCGATGCCGAAAGCAGACTCACCCGCGGCGCCGGCCCGCCCCAGCGGCAACGTCAAGCTGCCGAGCGCGGGCACCTGCGCCCCGCCCAGCGCCAGCACCGCCGCCCCGGTGATGTCCTCAACCCGCTGCCAGTCCACCGCCGACTCGACGGGAACGAGACCGCCCGCCGGCGCGGGCACATCCGCCCAACTCTCGCGGTCCCAGTGCAGCGTGTTCACCAGCAGCAGCGCCTCGCCGCCGTCCGCTTCCGGCGCGCCCAGCGCATCGAGCGCCTGCGCCGACAGCCCCTCGGCGGCCTGCCGGCACTCCGCCAACTCCGCGATGGCCTGGTCGTTCACACACGGGATGCTGGAGCCGGGCAGGATGTCGTGGAACTGGTTGAGCAGCAGCGTGTCCCACGCCGCGCGCAGTTCATCCGCCGGGTAGGCCGCGCCCCGCAGCTTCGCGAGCGCGCACAGCAACTCGGCGTCGCGCAACGCCAACTCGCCCTTGCGGTTGCCCTGCTTGATCGGCGCGATGGAGGTCAGTGTGCCCCGGTGCATCTCCAGGTACAACTCACCCACCCATGTCGGCAGGTCGGGGCCGAGGTCATCGCGGATCCCCTGCATGAAGTCGCTGACGGTGCAGTACTCCGCCCGCGGGCAGCCCTCCAAGTCGCGCACCCGTCGGGCGATCTCGCACATCTCGTGCTGTGGGCCGCCGCCGCCGTCGCCGAAGCCATAGGCCGATAGCCGCCGGTCCTGGATGTCCTTGTGCTGCACCCAGTTCCACTGAGCGGTCAGCGACTGTGGGTCCGGCCAGCAGTGCATCGCGTTCAGGTGCGCCACTACCTTCGTCCCGTCAATCCCCTGCCAGTGGAACGTGTCGAACGGGAAGCGCGTCGTGTCGTTCCACGCCATCTTGGTGGTGCAGAAGAACTCGATGCCCACGCCGCGCAGGATCTGCGGCAGCGCCGCCGAATAGCCGAAGACATCCGGCAGCCACAGCGTGTCGGCCGTGTAGTTGAGCCACTTGCGGGACCAGAGCTGTCCCATCACGAACTGCCGCACCATCGCTTCGCCGCCGGTGAGGTTGCAGTCGGCCTCCACCCACATGCCGCCGTTGGGCTCGTAGCGCCCCTCGGCCACCAACCGCCGCACCGCCTCGAAAACGGAGGGGTAGAGCTGCCGCATGGCCTCGGTGTGGCGCGGGCTGGACTGGATGAACAGGAACTCCGGGTACTGCTCCATCAGGTTGGCGACCGAGGAGGAGGTGCGCGCCACCTTCCGCCATGTCTCCGCCACCGGCCACAGCCACGCGGTGTCCATGTGCGAGTGGCCGATGATCCCGGCCAGCGGCGTCGTGGGCCCGTTGGTCTTCTCCAGCAGCGGGCGCATGATCTCGCGGGCCTCGGCCAGCGGCGGCCGCCAGGCGCTCTCCCCCACCTCGCCCGGAACCTGGTAGATGGCCTCGAAGACCCGCCCCAGCCCCGCGATGATCTGGTTCTTGCGCAGGCTGTTGTCGTCGAGGCTCTCGACCACCCCGAGCAACGTCAGCAGGTCGAACACGAAGGCGCTCACGTCCTCGCGTTCCAGCGCCAACTGGACGCCATCGAAGCGGCGGCAGCGGTCAGTGACGACGATGCCCGTATCCTGGGGCGCGGTGCCCGGGTAGCTGTGGCCGGAGTACGCCTCGAAGGCGAGGTCATGCTCTCGGCCCGCCTCGCCGGCGATACTCAGGCAGACATACGGATGATTGGGGTCGAAGACGCCCCAGGGCTCCCCGTCGCGCAGGAACATCGTCTCCTGCGGGGCGCCGAACCGCACCCAGACCTTCCGCCCGGCGCAGGCCTCGGGGATGGCGACCCGGCAGCGGAACCAGCAGGTGATGCCGTCGCCACCCCAGGCCATGCCCGGCGTCGTGGCCGCCCAGTTGAGGTCGGCCGGCGTGGTGCGAAAGTGCTCGGTGGTCTCGGCGAACTCACAGTCCGGCGCCAGCACGGCCTCAAACCGCAGGGCGCTGTAGCGGTCCGCGGCCTGGCGCAGCTTCTTGACGATCCGGGGGTAGGTGAGCATCGGCGTCTCCTGGGAAATGGCGCGGGGCCGGCGCGAGGCCGGCCGCCGCGGGTGTGGGCGGAAGTTCCGCGGCCCGCGCGGCCGGACCTGCCCCGGGCTCGCACCGCCGCCCACCCCCTG
>CAZZDO010000006.1:0-20451 GCA_964653205.1 uncultured Armatimonadia bacterium
ACCTGCTGCGGGGCCCCCGTCCCCGCCGCGGTGAGGCTGCGGCGGCTCCACCCGCAACTGGCCCACCCAGCGACTGCCTCGCGGCTGGAAGCCGCTCGTACGACCATCGAAGGGACGAGACGGAAGGGAGACCCAATGCTTCGCGCCATGATCCTGGGATGCGGCGCCCGCGCCCACTGCCACGCTACCGTGTACCCGCAAGTTGCGGGGATGGAACTCGTCGCATGCTGCGAGCTTGACCGCGAGCGCGGCGAGGCCTTCGCCGCCGAGTTCGGCATCCCCGCTGTCTACACGGACTTCGCGGCCGCTCTGACCGAGGTCCGTCCGGATGTCGTCCACATCGTGACCAACCCCACACGTCGCGTGGCCGAGGCCGAGGCCGCCGCCGCCGCCGGCGTGCGCGCCATCGTCCTGGAAAAGCCCATCGCCATCCGCCCCGGCGAACTGCGCCGCCTGGTGGGGATCGAGGCGGAGACCGGCCTGCACATCCTCACCAACAGCCAGCGGCGCTACTTCCCCGAGGCCGTCAGCGGTGAACTGCACGAGATCATCCACGAGCGCCTCGGCGACCTGTACTTCGTGCGCTGCAGCACGAAGGGCAACCTCATGGGCATGGGCCCGCACCTGATGGACTGGCTGCTGTGCTTCCTGAATGAGGCGCGGCCCGAAGCCGTCTGGGCGATGGGCCATGGCCGCACCGACGAGGGTTACCAGCAGAGCCACATCGCCCCCGAGCATCTCCTCGCCGAATACTGGTTCCCCGGCAACGTCCGTGTCGTCTTCGATTGCGACCCGCTCGCCGTCGGCACGCCCGGCGACCCGCGGGGCTTCAACTGCCACCTGGAATTCCACGGGACGCGGGGGCGCCTGTCGGTCATGCAGCTTGCCAGCTACTGGTTCCAGACCGAAAGCATGGCCGAGCCGGTGCGGCATGAGGCCGACCCGGACAATCACAACCTCGGCCAACGGGAGCTGACGCGCGGCGTTGTCGCGCTGCTCAACGAGGGCGTGCCGCATCGCACGCGCCTGGAGATCGAGGCGCCCGTGTTCGAGGCGCTCTTTGCGGCGGAGCAGTCCGTCTTCGAGGGCCGACGGATCGAGTTGCCGGCCGACTGCCGCGATGAGGATTGGGAGTCGTTGATGCAGCGCCTGGCGGCAGGATGACCCGCGCGCCCGGCGAAATGCCGCGTAGGCGGGTTCGTCCCCGGACCCGCAACTAGAATGGCAGGTGAGCTTCCATGTTGCGCATCGAGGACCCGATTCACGGCGCCGTCGTCAACCACCGCTGGGGCACGCAGGACGACAAGGGCCTGCGCCTGACCGTTACCGGCACGGCCCCGCCGCGCGGCCCCGTTACCGTCAACGGCGTGCCGGCGCAAGTCGCCTCCGGGCGGTTCTCCGCCGAGGTGCGCGTCAGCGAGCCGGAGCAGGAGATCACGGCGGCCTACGATGGCCCCTTCGGCCGGCAGGAACACACCATCCGTATCGTGTGGGACCAGTTCTCCCGCCCGCGCTATCGCTTCTCGATTGATGACAACAGCTTCTTCCTGCGCGACATTGCCCAGCAGAACTATGCCTCGATCTTCGACTGCTTCTATCTGGACATCCTGCGCGGGCTGAATCGCAAGTACGGCGCGAAGTTCACGCTCAACATCTACTCGCAGACCGACGACAACCCCGACAACCCGTTCTTCCTGGTGGATTTCCCCGACAAGTACAAGAGCGAGTTCGCCGACAACGCCAACTGGCTGGTGCTGGCGTTCCACGCCAAGTCCAACCTGCCGGACCGGCCCTACCAGTACGCCTCGGCCGAGAAGCTACTGGCCGACAAGCACATGGTGGAGGAGCAGATCGTCCGCCTCGCCGGCGAGGCGACGCTGGCCCAGCCGACCGTCATCCACTGGGGCATGGTCCCGCCCGAGGCCTGGAAGGCGATGTATGACGACGGCATCCGCGTGCTGTCGGGCTTCTCACACCCGACCAGCCGGGGCTATGATGTGAACTACTGGCTCGACCCGGAGCGCTCGGAGTGGCTCTTCCACCACGAGGCGCTCAAGGACTTCGACAGCGGCCTCGTCTTCTCGCTGGTGGACATCGTCTGCAACAACACGCCGGTCGAGAACATCGAGGCGACGCTCAAGCCGATGTACGACAACCCGCGCCAGGCCGAGATCATGGACCTGTTCACCCACGAGCAGTACTTCTGGCCCTTCTACGTGCGCCACGTGCCCGACCACGGCGAGCGCCTCGACCGCACCATCGGCTGGTGCGCGGAGCGCGGCTACGAGCCGGTGTTCTTCCATGAGGGGTTCATGGGGATATGACGGAGGGATGAGGAGATGAGGGGATGGGGAGAAACGGCGGTAGCGCGGCAGGCAGCCTCGCGATCTAGACGCCAACACGCGGGCCGTCGAAGGAGTGACTCTGTTGTTGATCCAGTCGCACCGGGACCTGCACGTCTGGCAGGAGGCCTTCCGACTCGCACAGCGCATCTTTGACTTGACGCGCCACTTCCCGGCCGAGGAGCGCTACTCCCTGACTGATCAGGTGCGACGCTCATCTCGCTCGGTGGCAGCCAACCTCGCGGAGGCATGGATCAAGCGGCGGTACAAAGCCGCCTTCGTCCTCAAACTCAACGATGCCATGGCGGAGGCCGCGGAGACGCAGACGTGGCTTGAGACCGCTCATAGCTGTGGCTATCTCGACCAACAGGTCTTCGAAGAGTTGTACCAGGACTACCACAATCTCATCGGCAAGCTGGTCAACGTGAGCCGCAAGGCGGATGACTGGCTGCTGAAGACTGGCAGTTAGGCCGTGTCCCCTCATCCCGCCATCTCCTCATCTCGCCATCCCGCTCTCTGGCCGCTCGCCGTCCTCGCTTGCCTCTTCGCCTTCGTCGCCACCCACCCCATCCGCCCGCATGACTTCTGGTGGCATCTGAAGCTCGGGCAGGAGATTGTCCAGACCCACCGCATCCCGCAGGTGGATACCTTCTCCTACACGATGCCGGGGGCGCCGTATCCCTCGAACAACGTCTACTGGCTGGCCGATGTGGCGCTCTACGGCGTCTACGCCCTTGGCGGGCCGGCGCTGAGCGTCTGTGCCCACACGCTGCTGATCACCGGCACGTTCTTCCTGCTGTTCCTGCTGTGCCGGCGGCTGTCGGGAAATAGTCAGATCGCGGCGGGGGCGGTGCTCGTGGCGGCGGTGCTCGGTGTGGACAACTACAACGTCCGCCCCCAGGCCGTCGTCTTCCCGCTCTTCGTCAGCGTCCTGTTCCTCATCCACCTGTTCCGCAACCAGGCCCGGCCCGCGCGCGGGTGGCTGCTGGCCTTCCCGGCGATCATGCTCCTGTGGACCAACTGCCACGGGTCGTCGCCGCTGGGCCTCGTGCTGGTCGGCGTGTGGCTGGTGGAGACGATCTGGGAGCGCTGGCGCATCGGGCCGCGCTCGCAGCGTGAGATCTGGGTGCCCGCGGCGGCACTGGGGCTCACGGCCGCGGCCATTCTCGCCAACCCGATGGGCGTGGGCCTGCTGGGCTACCTGCGCGCGATGAACGCCAACCCGGTGGTGCGTCACCTGCCCGAATGGGCGCCGGCCTCGCTGGCGACCAAGGACGGCCTTGCCTTCTTCATCGCGGCCCCGCTGGGTCTGGCGCTGTTGCTGTGGGCCGGGCGCGCCCGCAGTGGCCTGTACCACTGGCTGATGCTCCTGGGCTTTGCGCTGCTGGCGCTGAAGACCGGCCGCGCCATCGTGTGGTTCGGTCTCGCCCTCGCGCCGATCATCGCGGAGCTACTGCCGCAGGTATGGCCTGCTGGCAGGGCGGGGTGTCCCGAGCGTAGCCGAGGGGCGGCGACCCCGCCGAGGAGCGACCGTGCCGTCGTCGCCGCCATCATGCTCTGCTTCGTCGCCCTCATGGTCGTGACGCTGCCCTGGTTCAAGAGCCACCTCCCCCTGCCTGCAAAGAAGGCCGGCCTCATCTCGGCCGAAACGCCCGTGGCGGCGACCGACCTCATCATGCGCCACTGCCCGCCGCGCCTGTTCCACTATGCCGCCTATGGCAGCTACCTCATCTGGGCCGCGGCGCCACGGGTTCAGGTGTTCGTGGACCCGCGCATCGAGTTGTACTCGCCGGAGGTGTGGACTACTTACCACGCCCTCTCGCGCGGCGACCCGGGGTGGCAACGGACGCTGGACCGCTACGGGGTCAACACGCTCCTGCTGGATCGGGCCGAGCAGCCGGGCCTGATCCGGGCCGCGGGGGCGGACCCGCACTGGCGGCTGATCTACGACGACCCCGTCTGCGTCGTCTTTGTGCGCAAGGAGATGATCCGGCAATGATCGAGGAGTTCCTCAAGCAACAGGCCATGGCCGTGGTCGGCGTGTCCCCCAACCAGGAGAAGTACGGCTGGATCGTCTATCAGAACCTCAAGTCACGCGGCTATCGCGTCTACGCGGTGAACCCCAGGTACGACGACGTTCACGGCGACCCCTGCTATGACAGTGTGGCCGCCCTCCCCGAGCCCCCTGACGTGGTCATCACGGTCGTCCCGCCGACGGTGACGCGCGAGACAGTGCAGCAGGCCCTCGCCCTCGGCGTCACGCGCTTCTGGATGCAACCGGGCTCGGAAGATGACGAGGCCATAGCGGCCGCCGAGGCCGCCGGCGCGCAGGTTGTCCACCACCAGTGCGTGATGCTGCACTGACGCGTAGGCGGGTGCGTCCTCGCACCCGCCTACGCGACCATCACAGCTCGTAGCACTTCGCCTGCAGCGCCTCCAGCGTATCGGTCAGTTCACCGCCGGCGATCTTCCCCGCCGTCCCGCCCAGCACGTCCTTCGCCACTCCCGTCGCCTTCACGTCGGGCAGCCTCACCTTCACTTCCCGCGGCTCATACTTCGGGTTCACCACCAGCAGGTACGTCTTCCCCGCACAGGCGAAGGGCTTCTGCTGCACGACGACCTCGGGCGTCAGGTTCTCGGGCCGCAGCGACGCGCACGGCGACAGCCACAGCCGTTGCTGCCCACCCAACTCCTTCATCACCTGCGTCATCTGCGCCCAGAACTCCGGGTGCTCCTTGCCGATGTTCACACCGCGGATCTGGCCGTTGTTGTAGTAGGTGTCATCGAAGGCGTAGTACAGCAGCCCGCGCGCGCCGCCGGCCAGCGCGAGATAGCTCATGCAGCGTAGCTCGTCCTGCGTGGGCAGGCGCGGCAGCCCGTCCTGTGACTTCCCCGCCTCCGACACCGCCCTGACCGTGTAGCACTGCAGCGCCACCCACACCGGCTTGCGGTCGAAGACGGCCGCCACCGCGCCCTCCGTGTACCGCACCACGTGCATGAGGTCGGCCGGCCCTGCGCGGCGGATCGGGTAGGGATCGCACGCGAAGACATCGCAGGCGGGGGCATAGCGCATGAACTCGGCCGGCTTGTTGTGCAGCAGGAACATCGGATGCGTCGGGTCGGTCGCCGCCCAGTCCTCGTAGCGCTTGAGGATGTCGGCCGGCTGCCGCCCCTCCCCGCCGGGCTCGTCATCCACGTACCAGAAGAGCACCTCGGGGTGGCCCCGGTAGTGCGCCAGCGCGTCCTTGTGCCCGCCGATGGCCACCCCCATGAGCCCCACCGCGGCGCACTTCTCCAGGTAGCCCACGCCATCACTCGGCCTGCTCCAGCCGGGTGGGAACGTCGCCGTGAAGGGGATGCCAAGGTTCATGCCCCCGTCCTTGATCGTCTGGAGGTCCTCCTGCCGCACATGGTACGCCCCCAGCGGGAAGAACGGCTTGCCGCCAACGAGGCAGACGTTGTCGGGCGTGAAGCTGACGAAGTCGCGCACCGGCGGCGTGTAATGGAACGTGTGCTCGCACAGGGTCTCCCGGGCGCCGCCCCGCGCCACGCCGGTGACCTTCACGGCATACTCCCCGGCCGGCAGCTCGCGCACCGGCACCAGAACCCCTTCGTTGACGTCCTGCGCGGATAGCAGCGTGTCGAGAACCAGCCGGTCCTCGGCGCTGCGAACTTGCAGCACGATATCCGGCATGGCCGCCGCCTGCGACGGCGTCAGCGCCCCGCCGACCAGGAACCCCGGCTGGTAGCGCAGCAGGTGCACGTACACATTGCTGCGCCACTTGTGGCCGAAGGTCTCGGCGCGGCTGGACAGGCTGATCTCGTCAATGGCGCCGACGAGCTTCTCGTCGGGGCCCCCATAGCTGCGCGCCCAGAAGGGGTTCTTCGGCTGGTTCACCTGCAGGGGCGACCCGGGCGGCACGTCCAGTTCCAGGTCAATCTCCCCGTTGACGAACAGCCCGATCTTCCGCGCCGCCCCATCGTACACCAGCGCCACATGCGTCCACTCGCCCACGGCGATCTTCTTCTGGCCCATCAGGTGGTTGCTCTGCGAGCCGAGTTGCACGCCGACATACATCAGGCCGGGCGGGCGGATGCTGATGATGGCGGCGCCGAGTTGTCCGCACAGGTCGGCCGTCCAGAAGGGGATCTGCCCGGTGGGCATCTGGTCCAGCTTCACCCACGCCTGCAGCGTGAAGGCCTCCAGCGGCGGGAAGGTGCCGGGGGTCGTGACATTGCCGTTGTCCTCCCCCCACACAAGCGCCTTCCCGAACTTCCCCTCGGTCCACTGCGCGCCCGTGATCTTGCCGACATGGCCCTGGCCGGAAGCATCGCTCGCCTCCTCGCCCTGCCCCTCGTCAAGGTGCCAGAGCAGGACGGTCGCGGCGTCGGCGGTGGGCGGACCCGAGGGTGGGCTTGCGTACGCCGGCCAGATCGCCGTCAGCCCAATGCCGACCAGGCAGATGAGGGCGCGCATGAAGGAACCTCCGTGGTGGGTCGGGAATCTACCGTATGGTTATCAAAGGAGTCCCAACCATGATTCGTCTATTGCCCGGTCTCTTCCTGCTCATCGTGTTCGCGACCGCCCTGCCCGCCCAAGCTGTTGACCTGATCCTCGCCGAGGGCGGCAAGACCACCTATGCCATCGTGATTGACCCGTCGTCCGTCCTGCCGCCGGATGCCGACGGCAAGGCGCGCCTTTCACCCACCCAGCATGCCGCCAACGAACTGGCCAAGTTCCTCAATCTCGTCACCGGCGCGGAGTTCCGTATCCTCGTCACGGCGGAACTGCCGCGCGGCAAGGTGCTGTGCGTCGGCCCGGGCAAGGTCCAGCAGTTGCTCGCTCCCAACCTGAAGCTCGACCAACTCAAGCCCGACGGCATTGTCATCGAGACGAGCGGCCTGAACCTGATCCTTGCCGGTGACGAGCCGCGCGGCACGCTCTACGCCGTCTACACGTTCCTGGAGGATGTCGTCGGCTGCCGCTGGTGGTCATCCAAGGCCAGCACCATCCCCGACAAGCCCAGTCTGACCGTCCCCGAGCAGCATGTGCGCTACATCCCGCCGCTGGAGTACCGCGAGTCCTTCTGGTTCGATGCCTTCGATGGTGACTTCGCGGTCCGCAACAAGTGCAACGGCCACCACGAGCGGGTGGACGAAGCGCGCGGCGGCAAGCTCACCTACGGCGGCACCTCCTTTGTCCACACCTTCGACCAACTCATGCCGCCGCGGGAATTCGCCAAGGACCATCCGGAGTACTACAGCGAGCGCGACGGCAAGCGGATTGTCGCGGAGATCCCCTACTGCCAGCTCTGCGTCACCAACCCCGACGTCAAGCGGATCGTGACCGAGCGCGTGCTGGCGTGGCTGGCCGCCAACCCCAAGGCCAACATCATCTCCGTCTCGCAAAACGATGCGGACCAGCACTGTCTGTGCGCCGAGTGCAAGAAGCTGGAGGAGGAGGAGGGCTCACCGGCCGGGCCGCTGCTGCACCTGGTCAACTATGTGGCCGCCGAAGTCGCCAAGCAGTACCCCAACGTGGCGATTGACACGCTGGCCTACCAGTACACCCGCAAGCCCCCGCTGCACGTCAAGCCGCTGCCCAATGTCATCGTGCGCCTGTGCAGCATCGAGTGCAATTTCGCCGAGCCGCTGACCGGCGAGACCAACCGCACATTCGCCGACGACATCCGCGGCTGGCACCAGGTCTGCGACCGCCTGTACATCTGGGATTACACCACCAACTTCGGCCACTACATCATGCCGCACCCGAACCTGCGGGTGCTGGGCCCCAATGTGCGCTTCTTCGTGGACAATGGCGTCAAGGGCGTCTTCGAGCAAGGCGCCTATCAGTCGTACGGGGCCGAGATGGCCGAGTTGCGCGCCTGGGTGCTGGCCAAGCTCTTGTGGAACCCGAAGCTGGATGACAAGAAGCTCATAGACGAGTTCCTCGACGGCTACTTCGGCCCGGCCGCCGCGCCGATCCGCCAGTACCTCAAGCTCGTGCATGACGAGTGCGAGAAGACCAAGACGTACCTGGCCATCTGGGTCCCGCCCGGCTCCGCCTTCCTCAACTTCGAGGTGATGTCCCGGGCTGAGAAGCTGTTCAACGACGCCGAGGCTGCGGTCAAGGACAGCCCTGACTTCCTCCAGCGCGTACAGATCGCCCGCCTGCCCCTCCGCTACGTCTGGGGCGTGCGCTGGTTTGAGTTCAAAGCGCTGGCCCGCAAGCAGAAGGTCGAGTGGCCCGGCCCGGCGGACTACGTCCAGAACCACAAGACCTTCATGGACCTGTGCCAGGCCAACAACATCGTCATGCTCTCCGAGGGGCGCCGCGTGGACGCCTTCGGGGTGCGCACGGTGGAGCTGGACCGCAAGGAATCGCCTCCCCCGCCAGGCTGTGAGAACCTGCCCGAGGATCAGTGGATTGACCTCCAGGACAGCGGCTTCAACCTCTGGAACGAGGGCACCGGCTCGGCCCTCAAGCACGACGACCTCGCCTCCGACAAGGTGGCCGCGTGGAACGCTGGCAACCACTTCGAGTGGTCCACCCAGCAACTGCTGTCGGTGGCCGCCCTCGATCCGGAGGCCACCTACGGCGTCTACGTCGCAGTCCGCTGCGAGAAGGTGGGCGAGGAGGGCGGGGCCTTCACCGCCGGGGTCTACGACGTGAAGAACAAGACCGGCCTCGGGCACCTCGGCGTCGCCGCCGAGAGCATCAAGAGCGACAAGTACGAGGTCTACAAGATCGCCAGCACCAAGCTCCACGACCAGGTGTACCTCTGGGTCGCCCCACCCAAGAACGAGGCTAACATGAAGGCCGTCTGGGTGGACCGCTTCTGGCTGGTCAAGGAGTAAGCCATGAACCTGCTCTTCATCGTCAGCGACACCCTGCGTTGGGACTACCTCGGCGCCTATGGCAACACGTGGATCAAGACGCCCAACCTCGACCGCCTCGCCGCCGAGAGCGTCGTGTTCGAGGACGCCTACGCCGAGGGCCTGCCGACCCTCCCCGCCCGCCGCGTCATGCAGACCGGCCGCCCCATTGTTCCCTTCAAGTACGTCCCACAGAAGAGCGACATGGTGCAACTGCACGGCTGGCACGGCGTCTTCGATGAGGACGTGACGGCCGCTGAATGGCTCCGCGAGCAGGGCTACGTCTCGGCCCTCATCACGGACGTTTACCACATGATGAAGCCCGGCAAGAACTTCCATCGGGGCTTCGACTGCTGGCACTGGATCCGCGGCGAAGAGGACGACCCGTTCATGCTGCGTGACGACGCGCAGGTGGCCGACCTGCTAGAGCGCTCCGCCCCCGGCGCCCAGTTCCGCAACCGCCACTGGCTCATCCAGCACCTGATGAACCGCAAGGACTGGGCCAGCGATGCCGACACCTTCGTCGGCCAGGTCATGCGCCAGGCCGCCGCGTGGCTCGAAGCCTACACTCTCGACGCGCCCTTTTACATGTGGGTGGACTGCTTCGACCCCCACGAGCCGTGGGACCCGCCGCTGGATTACGCGCGCCTCTACGACCCGGAGTTCGACAGCCTCGACGGCCTCGTCCCGCCGGGCATGACCAAGAACATGACTGAGGCGCAGGTGCGCAATGTCCTGACCGCCTACGCCGGCGAAGTGACGCTGGTGGACAAGTGGGTCGGCCACCTCCTCGACACGCTGAAGGGCACCGGCAAGCTGGCTGACACGCTCATCGTCTTCACCTCCGATCACGGCTGCATGATGGGTGAACAGGGCGAGATTCACAAGGGCGCGAACCGCCTGCGCAACCAATGCACGCGCTTACCGCTGTTCATTCGCCACCCGCAGGGCGAGGGCGCGGGCACGCGCGTCAAAGGCTTCGTGCAGCACACCGACATGCTACCGACCGCGCTGGGGATCATGGGCCAGCCCCAACACGAGCGGATGCTGGGGCGGAACATGTGGCCGTCAGCCGTTCCCCCCCTCCCTTCAGGGAGGGGGCAGGGGGGTGGGACGCCTTTGGCCGCTCGCGACGTCGTCGTCACGGCCTTCGGCCCCTACGCCGCCTACCGCACCGACCGGTGGAGCTACGTGACGCTGTGGGACAGCGCGAGCACGGCGCCGCAGGCCGCGCCGCACCAGCCGGAGCTATACGACCTGCAGGCCGACCCACAGGAATTGACGAACGTCGCAGCCGACCACCCGCAGGTCGCCGCCGAGCTGCGCGAGGCGCTGCAGGCCCATCTGCGCGAACATGCGCCGCTGACACAGGGCCACCTGGGCGGCACAGCCGACATGGACGTGCTGGGCGAGATGGGTGTGAAGATGAGCTTCGACGCGTTACCCTCGCTCAAGTAGCGGCGCGATTCATCGCGCCCGGAGGTTACCGATGCGCCTGATGCTACTGTTCCTCATCCTCGCCGCCTCGGCCGCCGTCGCTGCCGAGGTCCCGCTGGTCGTCCAGCATCTCTCGGGCGTGCCGTGTTCGACCGCCGACAGCGGCCAGATGGTCACCACCGGCGTCCCGCTGCCCCGTGGGGCGGTCGCCTCCGCCGACCAGCTCCGCCTCGTCGGCGCGGGAAACAAGGAGATCCCCTGCCAGCTCGACCCGATGGCGACATGGGACAAGGGGAAGTCGCTCAAGTGGGTCCTGCTCACCTTCCCGTATGACTACAACGAGTGCATCCACTACCGCCTGCAGTACGGCCCCGGTGTGCGCCGCGCCACGCCGGCGCGGCGTCTGCAGGTGCGGGAGACCGCCGACGGCTACGTCGTTGATACGGGCGCGGCTCGCTTTGAGCTGAGCAAGCGCAACGGATTCCTCACCGGCGGCTGGCTCAAGACGCAGCGGGGCGAACAGCAGGTCATCACCCCCGGCAGTGCCGCGTACCTTGTCGCCGTCGGCGCGACCACCCAGGGCCGCTTCAGCGCCGGTCCCGCCGAGATCAAGACCGTGCGTCAGGGGCCCCTCATGGCGACTGTCCGCTGCGAGGGATGGTATGAGCAGGACGGCAAGCAGCTCTGCAAGTACGTCAACCGCCTGACCTTCTACGCGGATAGCCCGGTCGTGAAGATGTCGCACACCTTTCTGATGACCGAGCAGACCGGCCAGGTCGCCTTCGCGGACATCGGCCTTGATGTGCCCGTGCGCGAGGGCAAGCAGGGCGCCTTCTCCTTCGAACACAGCCAGGGTGGTTCATTGGAGGCCATTGGGGCCAAGAACGGCTACCTCCTCCAGGACACGTGGAACCACTGCCTCGTGCAGACCGAGGGCACTCGGCACGAGGGACGGGGCTCCCGCGGTTACTTCACCTTCACCAACGGCGAGACCGGCGCACTGATCGCTCTGCGCGACGTCCGCCAGAACTACCCCCTGGAGTTCGGCCTCAAGCCCGGCGTGATGACCGTCCACTTCTGGCCCGAGCATGGCCGCACCGAGAACCTCCACCCCGTCACGCTCGAGAACATCAACAAGCTCTGGTTCGTGCACGAGGGCAAGCTGCTGGACTTCACTGTCCCCGAAGCCGTCCACGGCTTCATGGGCAAGGGCGTTGAGAACGACTACCGCTACGTGCGCTCGGCCAAAAACGCCAATGCCATCGGTCTCGCCAAGACCCATGATCTCGTCATCAGCATCGGCGAAGCGGAGGGCGGGGGCATGCTCAAGTGGGATCATGCCTGCGCCATGGCCGACGATCCCCTCGTCGTCTCCCTCTCCGGCCAGGACATGTGCGCGACCGGCGCCTTCGACGACCTCTACCCCGCCGGCGACCCGCAGTTCGCCGGCCTTGACAAGGGCCTGCGCGACTTCTTCGTCGCCGAGCGCCGCATGGAGGAGCACTGCCAGAGCTTTGGCAAGTTCAACTGGGGCGACGGGCACACGTCCTGGCGCTGGGACGACATGCGCTTCGACACGATCTACCGCACGTGGCGCAACACCCACCACGGCGCCCCGCGCGTGCCGTGGGTGCTGTGGGCGCGGTCGGCCGACCCGGTGTTCCTGCACTACGGCCTCCGCAACGCCCGGCATGTACTCGACCTCGACTACTGCCACTACACCACGCCCGAGCTCGAGAAGCTGGACTATCCGCTGGGCAAGATCGCCGGGGCGCTCAACGACTACAAGGGCCTCGTCCACTGGCACAGCGGCAGCCGCCTGTTCGACTACAACTCGATGACCGACTTCGCCCTCTGGTACAGCTTCGTCAGCGGCGACGACTGGGGCCTGGAGGTCGCGAAGCAGTGGGGTGACAGCGTCGTGGCGCGCTTCACGTCGCCCACCGGCCATCGCGAGGGCGCCGGCGTCTGCGATGCCCTCCTCACGCTCTACCAGGCGACGTGGGACGAGCGCTATCTCAACCTCGCCCACCAGTACGCGGCCACGCTCATCAAGTCGCAGCTTCCCGACGGTCGGATGCCCCAGTGGGAGAACTACGCCCCGTGGCTGGAGCGCTACGTGCGCCTCGTGGGTCCGGACGGCGAGGCCCCGGATGCGGCGAAGTACGACGCCGCGAAGCAGTGCCTGATCCGCTGGGCCGATGCCTATCTTGTCGGCCCGGCCGACTCCAGCGGCGAGCCCGGCTACGGCTGGGCGTACTACAACATCATGGCCGCCGCCTACAACGAGACGAAGGACGAGAAGTACCTGGCCGAGGGCCTCGGCAACCTCCAGGCCATCACGGACAACTGCTACGACGAGCCGGGCCAGCCCTGGGCCGGGTACTGGCAGGGCGGGTCGCTGTGGGGCTACATCCAGCAGCGCGCCCCGTATCTGCTCGCCGCCGTGGCTCGCCACGGCAAGCCCGTCGCGCCGTCCTACCCGGAGTTCTCCGTCTCACAGTGCGTCTTCCGCCTCTACAGCGGGCCAGCGAAGAGCATGAAGGTGCAGTTGCTGGGTACCGCGGCGGAGGTGGGGCAGGCCATCCTGTCCGGTCCCGACGGCCAGGAAGTCAAGCGTTGGGAACTCGCCAAAGGGCCCTTCGAAGTGCGCGAGGAAGTCCCGGTGCAGCCCGAGACCAAGTACACGCTGAAGATCACTCCCGACACCATCATGGTGCGCGTCCCCATCTCGGACCTCCCCGTCGAGGTCATGGTGCCCGGCCCCAATGGCCTCAACGCCATGCGCGGCAGCCGCCTGTACTTCATGGTGCCCGCCGGCTGCGAGCAGTTCACGATCCACGTGACCGGCCGGCTCTGGCCCCAGACGCTGACGCTCTACGACCCGGACGGCAAGCTCGTCGAACGCCGGCAGTGGGCGGAGTTCGACGGGCCCAAGCCCCAGACGCTGACGATCAAGCCCACCGCCGCGCAACAAGGCAAGCTCTGGTGCCTGGCGCAGGGCCTGGCCAAGAACATGATCTTCAAGTTCGACCCCGCCCTCCCGCCGGTCCTGGCCGGGCCGGACCCCCGGCGCTTCCGGGAGGAATGGTAGACAACCATGGGCGAACTGAAGACCGGCCAGGTGCAGGTCTATACCGGTGACGGCAAGGGCAAGACCACGGCCGCCCTCGGCCTTGCCCTGCGCGCCGCCGGCGCGGGCCTGCGCGTCTTCTTCGGCCAGTTCTGCAAGGGCCGTGAGGTGGCCGAACATGCCGGGCTGGCCCTGCTGGGCGACCGCGTCACGATCCGCCACACGGGCAGTCGCGCCTTCATCACCGGCCCGCCCACGGCTGACGACGTTGCCGCCGCACGAGACATGCTGGCTGAGCTTCGTGACGCCCTGGAGGGTGGGGAGTACGACGTCGTCGTGGCCGACGAACTGAGCGTGGCCCTGGACCTCGGGTTGGTGACGCTCGATCAGGTCCACGAACTCCTGGACGCCCGCCCGCCGCAGGTGGAGCTGGTCATCACGGGCCGCAACGCCCCGCCGGAACTGATCCAGCGGGCCGACCTCGTGACGGAGATGCTGCCTCTGAAGCACCCGTACGACGAGGGCCTGCAAGCCCGCCGCGGCATCGAGTACTGACGACCTCGGCACGCTCACCACTCCACGCTCGCTTCGCGGTGCAGATACCAGCGGTACTTGCACAGGCCGTCTGCCCGACAGGCTTCCCGGCCGGGAGCGCAGTGGCACTCGCGAGTGTTGGCGATGAGAGCCGTCTGCTCCCGGTA
Organism: uncultured Armatimonadia bacterium; assembly: GCA_964653205.1. Taxonomy (GTDB): domain Bacteria; phylum Armatimonadota; class Zipacnadia; order Zipacnadales; family UBA11051; genus JAJFUB01. Next base: position 14,430 of record CAZZDO010000006.1, read on the forward strand.
GGCTTGCCGCAGGTTGGCCGCGGCCTCCGCGCCCGTCTCCCGGACGCAGTACTGCCGCAGTTGCGCCAGGGCCTGCTGGTGCCATCGCGTGGCCGTGGACCGCTGCACCCCCATCGCGTCGGCGATCTGCTGGTGCGACAGCCCGCGCCGCGCCAGGGACAGCGTGCGGCGGTGGCGGTCCAGGGGGCACGCCTCCGCCAGCAGGGCTTCCAGAAGCTTCCCCAACGTCTCCTGGTCGCTGCCCGGGACGGGCGGGGGCATTTCGGCCCTGACGCGGTCGCGCCGCGCGGCCCGCGTCAGGGAAGCCTCGCGGCGGTAACTGTACTCCAGGTCGCGGGGCCGTTGGCCCTCGGCCTCCCATAGCAAGCGGTCGGCCTGGGCCTCCAGTTCGGCCTCCGTGCGGGTTTGACGGCGCTGGGCATGATGGACGGGGTGGGACATGGCGAGGCTCCTTCGGGCGGGTTGATCGCAACAGCCCGACGATAGCCGAAGTGGTCTTGCCGCCTCCTGCGAGGAGCCTGACATCTTCCTGACAGCAACCGGGCATTTTCCTACAGCGCCGGAGCGCTCCACCGCCGCGAGGCGTTATGCAGTATGGGGAACACGTCCGGCCAGGGGGGAATGCCGCGGCGTCCCGAGGCGTCCTTGACGGAGAACGACCATGAAATGTCAACCTGCTGTCATACTCCTGCTAGCTTTTCTGCCCGTCTGTGCCCTGGCGCAGAACGTCCGCGTCTTCCGCGGCGGGGGCGGCTCCCGCGCCGCGCAACTCATCGAGGAAGTCTACCTCCTCCAGCGCCTCGTGCCCCTGCAGCTCACCGACGTGCAACTCGATGACCTGACCACGCTGTACGCCAGGTACCCGGTCACTGACCAATCCGAGGACGCCGAGGCCATCGCCAGGCTGCAGGAGATCAAGCAACGGCTGCTGGGGGGTACGCCGTTGGTCGCCACCGACCTGGCGACGATCCGCGACACCATGCGGGACGTGTACCGGGGCCGACGCGGCGGCCAGCCCACGCCCACCGCGACGCCGGCCACGGCCCCACCCGAGGACCCCAGCCTGACCCCGCTCGAACAGGCCATCTGGGCCCTTCTCGACACCACCCAGAGGGCAGCGCTCCTGGGCGATGTGCGCGGCCCGGCGGCCAACAACCAGAAGGCCGATGTGACCCTCGGCAAGCGCGCGATCAAGCTGGTGGGCGAGCTGCTGCGTCTCGAGGACGCGCGCTGGCTGGCGGCGCGGGACAAGCTGGCGGCGGCGCTGGCGGCCGGGGCGGGCGCGCCCAATTCCCCTCAGGTGGACAACTACCGCAAGCTGTTCCTCGACTATCTCGACCGGCTGCGCAAGATGGAGCCGACGGACTTCGCCAAACGCCAGGACGAGCTGGCGGCCGAGCTGCTGGCGCTGCTCCCGCCCGGGAGCAACCTGCTGGTGGCGCTGGCCGAATACGACACAAAGCTGATCCATGACGCCATGTCCGCGAGTGTGCTGCACCCCCGGGCCCCGGAGCTGGTGCAGCAAATGAAAGCCGCGCGGGGGCAGACGCAGGCCCCATAGAGCGTCATGTTGAATACCCGCAGGGCCGTCGGTCGCGGACGGCCCTGCGGTCGCGAATCCGGTTACGCCTGCGGAGTGTGCATATGATCGGCACCGTCCCTCTGCTCGTCCCCCTCGCGCTCGCCCTGCTGTTGTTGCTGGCGTCCGCGCTGCCGGCGGACGTCACGCCCCTGCCGTTCACCGTCAAGCTCGACGCGCCGCTGCGGGAACTCCACCCGGACTGGTGCTGGTTCCACCCGCGCGCCGCCGCGATTCCCGGCGCCGGCCGGGACGGCCACCCGGCCGTCGTGCTGACGTTGCAGAAGCACCTGAAGGTCAGCGACCACTACTCCGGCCTGTATTTCATGCGCTCCGATGACCTCGGCCAGACGTGGACCGACCCCGTCCTGCCGCCCGAACTGGACTGGCGCCGCGACGGGGCCGAGACCATCGCCGTGTGTGATGTCACCCCCGGCTGGCATGGCCCGTCGGGCAAGCTGCTCGCCATCGGCATCAAGCTACGCTACAGCGCCACCGGGGAGCAACTTCTCGACAAGCCCCGCTCGCATGAACTGGCCTACGCCGCCTACGACCCCGCGACCGGCCGCTGGTCGCCGTGGCAAGAACTCGCCATGCCGGACACGGAAGGCAAGTTCTATCTGGTCGCGCCCGGCTGCGTGCAGTGGCTCGTCAGTGACGACGGCACGCTGCTCATCCCCACATACTTCCGCGGGCCGACAGGCAGCGACTACTCGACCACGGTCCTGCACTGCGCCTTCGATGGCCAGACGCTGTCCTATCTGCGGCATGGCGACGAGTTGGCCCTGGCCGGCGGGCGCGGCCTCTGCGAGCCCTCCCTGGTGCGCTACAGCGGGCGCTACTACATGACCATCCGCAATGACGCGCGGGGGTATGTCACCACCAGCGAGGACGGCCTGCACTGGGCGCCGATCAAGCCCTGGACCTTCGACGACGGCGCCGAACTGGGCAGCTACAACACGCAGGCTCACTGGCTGGCGCACCGCGATGGGCTGTTCCTGAGCTACACGCGCCGCGGCGCCGACAACGACCACATCCCCCGCAACCGCGCCCCGCTGTTCCTGGCACAGGTGGACCCGGAGCGGCTCTGCGTCATCCGCGCGACCGAGCAGGTGCTCATGCCCGAGCGCGGCGTGATGCTGGGCAACTTCGGCGCCTGCGCCATTGATGAGCGCGAGTCCTGGGTCACCGACGCCGAGTACGCCTTCGGCGCCCAGCCTCACCCGCGCGGCGCCGATGGCAGCGTGTTCGTCGCGCGCGTGCAGTGGTCGAAGCCGAACCGCGCAGCAGCCGAGTGAAGCCCGGCCCTCGGAGGAGAGCATGAGCGAGTTCCGTACCCCCGACTACGACACGTACAAGATGGACTACCGGAATCCCCACCAGGAGATCGAGCCCGCCGCGGAGGAGATCCGCGTCGTGGATGACGCGCTGGCCGCCTTGCGGCAGGCTGGCATCCTGCCTCACGCCGACTACGACCACGAGCGCTTCCTGACCCACCGGCGGGCCGTGGCCGAGCAGTTCGAGATCCCCTGGACGGCCATCACCCCCCGCATGCAGCGGTTCCTGTACGCCCTCAACGCCATCATGCGGCCCCCGGTGATGATCGCCGCCGGCGTCTTCTGCGGCAACACCTTCATCTCCAACGCCGGCGCCGGGGTCGGCCCGGGGGCCTGCTACCAGGCGCGCGACCTCGTCGGCCTGGAGATCAAGCCCGAGGAGGCCGAGCGCGCCGAGCGCAACGTGCGGAAGCTTGACCCCACCGGCGTGGCCCGCGTGCTGGCCGAAGACGCCGTGCCCTTCGTGGCCGCCTATCCCGACGAGATCAACGTGCTGTACCTGGACGCCGACGGGGACAAGGGGCGGGGCAAGGGCATCTACCTGGAGATCCTGGAGGCCGGGCTGGACCGCATGCCGGCCGGGAGCCTTGCGCTGGCCCACAACAGCGTCAACTGTGCGGACAAGCTGCAGGACTACTTCGCCTTCGTGCGCAACCCGGCCCGCATGGCCGCCAGCGTCAACGTCATCCTCGACCCTGAGGGGCTCGAAGTGTCGGCCCGATAAAAGTTCTCGGCGCGGGGAGGAGAACCGCTCTGCCGCGCCGAATTGTCGGCTCTTGGGGCCCGTGCCGCCATTCCCATACCCCTCTGTGGGAGCTTCAGCGCCATGCGCATGCGTGAGATTGAAGAGCTGGCTGAATACCGTGACTTGATGGAAGCGCCCGAGACGTACCGGGACGGCTTCAGCTGGAAGACCGTCCTGGGCGCGCTTTTCATCGGCTTCGTGATGATGCCCGGCTCGATCTACCTGGGGTTGGTGGTCGGGCAGACGATGGGCCCGGCGGCCGAGTGGACGACGATCATTCTCTTCACCGAGATCGCCCGCCGCTCGTTCACCGTGCTGTCCCGCCAGGAAGTCTACCTGCTGTACTATGTGGCAGGCGGGTTGGCGGCCGGAGGCGGCATGCTGGGCCTGTCTGGCGGGCCCTTCGCCGGCCTGGTGTGGAACCAGTTCCTGCGCAGCCCCGAGGTGGCGCCGGCCGGCCTGGGCGAGCAAGTGCCCAACTGGGTTGCCCCGCCCTCCACCTCCGAAGCGATCCTGCGCCGCACCTTCATGCACGCCGACTGGCTCCCGGCCATCGGCGTCCTCATCGCCACGATGATCTTCTCGCGCCTGGCCTGGTTCACGTTCGGCTATGTGCTCTTCCGCATGACCTCCGACGGCGAGAAGCTGCCCTTCCCGCTGGCCCCGGTGGCCGCGCAGGGCGCCACGGCGCTGGCCGAAGCCTCCAGCAAAGAGGAGACCTGGCGCTGGCGCATCTTCTCCATCGGCAGCATGATCGGCGTCGCCTTCGGCCTCATCTACGTGGGCATCCCGACCCTGTCGGGCGTCGTGCTGCTGCAGCCCATCCAGATCCTGCCCATCCCGTTCGTGGACTTCACCCAGGGCACGGAGCGCATCCTGCCCGGCGCGGCCATCGGCATCGGCACCAACATCAGCACCATCTTCACCGGCTTCGTGCTGCCGTTCTGGATGGTGGCGGGCAGCTTCGCGGCGATGGTCGCGACCATGATTGTGAACCCGATTGCGGCCTCGACCGGCCACCTGCCAACCTGGCGGCCCGGCATGGAGTCGATGCGCACCATCTGGGCGGGCAGCATTGACATCTGGCTCTCCTTCGGCATCGGCACGGCCTTCGCGGTCGCCATCCTGGGCATCATCAAGATGGTCGCCGGCTGGCGCGCCGCCAAGGCCGAGGGGACGTCCATGGGCTTCGGCTTCGGCATCCCGCCCAAGGGCCGCGGTGACTTCAATATCGCCTGGTGCCTGGGCATCTTCGTCCTGTGCACGACCGCCTATGTCATCCTCACCCGCCTCCTCGTGCCCGACTTCCCCATCTACTTCGTGCTCTTCTTCGGCTATATCTGGACGCCGATCGAGTCGTACATCAACGCCCGCATGGTCGGGCTGACCAGCCAGGCCGTCGCCATCCCCATGCTGCGGCAGGCGACGTTCATCTTCAGCGGCTACAAGGGCATCAAGATCTGGTTCGCGCCCATCCCGCTCTCCAACTACGGCGGCCAGGCGCAACACTTCCGCTCCGTCGAGCTGACCGGGACCAAGTTCACCTCACTGGTCAAGGCCGAACTGCTGATGTTCCCGATTCTCCTGTTCTGCAGCTTCATCTTCTGGAGCTACGTGTGGCGCCTGAACCCCATCCCCAGCGCCTACTACCCGTACACCCAGAAGTTCTGGGACTACGAGGCCATGAACTCCTGGCTGTGGTTCACCTCGACCACCGAGGGGCCGGCCAAGGAGATGTTCCAGCGCGCCATCAAGCCGGGCCTGATGGCCGGAGGCCTGGGCTTCGGCCTGATCGCCTACTACCTGTTAAGCTGGTTCAACGTGCCCGTCCTGACGATCTACGGGTTCATCCGCGGCCTGGGCACCATCCCGCATTTCATCGTGCCGGAGTTCGCCGGGGCGCTCATTGGTCGCTTCTACCTGCGCAAGCGCTTTGGGGAAGAAAACTGGAAGCGCTGGCCCCCGGTTCTTGCCGCCGGCCTCTCCTGCGGCATGGGCCTGGTCGGGATGCTCACCATCGCGATCGCCCTCCTCAAGAGCAGCATCACGGAGATGCCGTTCTAAGGGCAGGGAGCAGGGGACGGGGAACAGGACACAGGCACGGCAACGTGAAAGGCGCACCGGACATCCGGTGCGCCTTTTGCGTGGCTGTAGGGCAGTGGCCGTTCCCCCTCCCTTCAGGGAGGCGGTAGGGGGTGGGACGCCGTGGCCGTCACTCACCCCCAGCCAATCGCCCCAGACACCGCTTCACCTCCGCCAACTGCCACTCCACCTCCGCATACTCGTGCTTGGCCGAATGGTGCTCGACGCCCCAGGTCCCGTCGTACCCCGCCTCCAAGAGCAGCCGCACCTTCTCCTCCA
>CAZZDO010000006.1:20551-29601 GCA_964653205.1 uncultured Armatimonadia bacterium
ACGCCCCAGGTCCCGTCGTACCCCGCCTCCAAGAGCAGCCGCACCTTCTCCTCCAGGCACGTCCGCGTGATGCGGGCATCCACATGCGTGTGGTTAGCCCACGGCGCGGCCATCACGTCGCCCTCCTCCTCGTGGCCCTCGATCCAGTGCCCGATGTGCAGCAGGACGCCGTAGGCTGGATGGGCGACAGCCTCGTACACGGCCTGCTGCACCGCCGGGTTCAGCGACGGCCCCCAGTGTGTCTCCGGGCCGACCGTGAAGCCGTGCGCGGCCGCGAACTGCGCGTACTCCCGGTAGCGCCCGGCGACGAAGTCAAGTTGCTCGTCGCTGAACGTGTCCCCCGCCCCACCCATGTCAATGCGCATGGTCTGCGCCCCAAGGAACGCGCCGGCCTGCAGGTGCTGGAGCGCCTCCTGGTAGTTCCGCTCCCGCTTCTCCGGGTCGTCCTCCCACACATGCACCCCGTCCACATGGTAGTTGGCCACGACCATCTCCCGCTCGGCCAGCGCCTCCCGCACCTTCTTCAGGTGTTCCGGGTCGTAGGCAGGCACCGACAGCCCCGCCGCCAGCGTCCCCGACCAGATGTCCGCCGCGTCCAGTCGGTAGCGATACTTGACGGTCTCCAGATAGCCGAAGATGTCCATCATCCCCGCGCCGGTCAGACCGTGGAACGAATACGAAGCAATCGAGACCTTCATGACTACACTCCTTGGGCACGGCCTACCACCGCGCCTTGTACTCCCCGATCCACTCCACCACCGTCTTGATCGTCTCCGGCGTCGCCGCCGGCGGCATGACCCCCGCCGAACTCAAGATGAGCCCGCGATGGTGCGGCAGCTCCTCGAGTTGCTGCTGCAGGTGAGCAATGATGTCGCGCGCCGGCCGCGTCCAGATCGCCGCGTTCGTCCCGCCGATCAGGCACTTCCCGGGGCAGCCCGTCCGCCCGTCCAGTAGCGTCGTGTTGCCAACCGTCGGCGACGTGAAGGCCTCGAAGGCCGTCACCGGCAGCGTGTCCAGGTCGGGCAGCAGCGCCTTGAGGTGTCCGCACATGTGCAGGCCCAACTGCCGCCCGTGCGCCCGCGCCACGGCGGCGTACTCGCTCAGGTAAGGCAGGCAGTACCGCCGGAACTGCTCGGGCGACACCAGCGTCGTCGAGGTGTTCTCGACCAGGTACACCAAGTCCCCCGGCGTACCCGCGCAGACGATCTCCGCCCGCGCCATCAGCACCCGGTGCATCGCCGCGAACAGCTCGCCGATCTCGTCGGGGTAGTCCGCCAGCAGGTACTGCCCCTGGTCAATGCCCGCCAGGTGCTGCAGGACGTCCATCAGCGGCGAGGTTCCGATGCTGGTGGCGGTGCAGAAGCGTGACTGCGCCACCGCAGCGGTGATGCGCTCCTGCGCCTCAGTGTCCGCCTCGACGGTCACGTCCGCAAACCAGCTCGCCATGGCCACGATGTCATCCCGCGTGCGGATCGGGAACTCGCGCGGATGCCACGACTGTGAGGCGGTGTCAAAGACGTCGGTCCGATGCAGCGTGCCGTGGGGCGTCACGTACTCAAAGCGCTGCACGCCGTCGGCGGTCGTCACGCGGTAGTCCGTGCGCGTGTGTTTCTCCCGTACGCCCCCGCCGAACCACGCATGCTCCTCGCTCCCCATCCACTCGTGCAGCTCCGGCAGCGTCATGCCGTCAAAGGGCGCCGCCTGCGCCGACGGGTAGGACGCGTTGAGCTTGGCCCAGAAGGGCAGGTGGTCCAACGGTTCGAGCCGCAAAACCGCCTGCCATCGTGCCCGCGGGGTCATGTGGTCGTGCCTCTGGTCGTCTGTAGGGCGGGGGCTTGTACCCCGCCCGGCGTGGCAGTCGCTGAACGGATGGGCGGGGTACAAGCCCCCGCCCTACAGTTGGCGCACCTACGCATTCGGCAGGAACGCCCCCAGCTTCTTCAACCGCCCCTGCAGTTCGCTCACATCCACCTGCCGCGTGTCACCGGCCCCGGCGGCCGTCAGCGCCGCCGCCACGCCCGCCGCCTGCCCGGTGATGTAGCAGCCCGGCATGACGCGCACCGAGGCCTGCAGGTAGCGGTCGGCGCTGAGGCACCGCCCGGCGACCAGCACGTTGTCCAGGTTGCGCGGCACCAGCGCCCGATAGGGGATGCCGTAGCTCTCCCCGGCCTTGTAGCGCAGGGTCGTGAACTCCTCCATGAACTTCGCGTGCGCCGCCTCATCATTGCTCGAGGCGTGGATGTCCACGGGATAGGCGAAGCGCCCGATCTCGTCCGCGAAGATGGACTGGTTCTGGAAGTCCGACAGTACGAGCACGTAGTCGCCCATGACCCGCCGCGTCTCGCGAATGCCCAAGAGCGACCCGGTGGCGACGAGTTGCATGGCCTCGTAGCCCTGCAGGTACTCCTTGTAGTACCGCTCGTATTCGAGCATCAGCTTGCGCCCCCACACCAGCGCCTTCGTCACGGAGCGCTCATCGGTGTTGTCCACGCCGAAGGTGTGGCCGATGTTCCCCCCGCCGACGCCCTCGACGCTGGTCATGCACATGCCGGGCAAGTGCTTGTCGGGGATGGTGAACACGCCGTCGTCCCCGGCCTCGGCGCAGCGGCTGTCATCGCGCAGGCCCTCACCCCGCGACGCGTTGACGCGGGCCCAGTCAATCCCGCTCCAGAGGCTGCACAGCGTCCCGGGCATCAGCCCGCCGTCGGCGTCGCCCTGCTCCACCGGCGCCCCGCCCCATGCGCACAGGTCGCCGTCGCCGGTGCAATCCACGAAGGCCTTCGCCGCGATGGCGAACAGCCCGCTCTTGCCCCAGCAGATCGCGTGCGTCAGCCGTGGCCCGTCCTGCTCGATGCCGATGATCTGCGTCATCAGCGAGAAGCCGACGCCGCTGTCGGTCAGCAGATCGTCATAGATGCGCTTGAGCACTTCGGCGCGAATGGCGGGCGACATCGAGCCTGCCGGGCTGCTGGTGCCGCCGCGCGCATAGACCTCGTCATAGATCAGCCGCCCGACGCCCCCGGCGTGGAAGTCCACGCCGTCGCCGAACATGCAGAACCACGGCACAAGGCCGGCGGTGCCCATGCCGCCGAAGCACGAGTGCCCTTCGGCGACGAACACCGACGCGCCCTGCTGCGCGGCAGCGACGGCGGCAGCGCAACCGGCGGGCCCGCCCCCGGCGACCAGCACATCCACTTCATGACGAACCGGGATGTTGCGGCTGAATTGCAGTTCCATCGTGTCTTGCCCTCGCTTCGTCGTTACTCCGGCCGGCAGCCGTACTTGTACAGGTGCGGGCTGTAGATCGCCTCATCCAAGCCCAATGTCCGCAGCTTCCCGTCTGTGACGAGCCCGCAATCCCGCGCCGCGAGTTCCTCCGTCATGATCCCGCGCCAGCGCTCGAGCTCGTCCCCGCCGCCGGGGGCGAGGTCGTGCTCCTCGGCGGGGTCGGTCCCCCGGTCGAAGAGCTGCTCCGTCCCGAGATACGGGAACCAGATGTACTTCCAGCGCCCGTCGGTCAGGTAGTAGTTCGCCTGCTCGTGCGAATAGCACCAGTCATGCTCGCCGAGTAGGTATTCCCGCCATCGCGCCATCTCGCCTCTCGCCATCCCCAACATGCTCATCCCGTCCACCGTCTCCGGGATCGCCACCCCCGCCGCCTCCAGGAACGTCGGCATGACATCCCGCAACTCCACCACTTCGTCGCGCACCTGCCCGCGTGGGCAGTCCCACGTCAGCGGCGGCCGGATGATCATCGCGATGCGCGCCGAACCCTCATACGCGTACGTCTTGCGCCACAGGTGGTGGTCGCCCAGCATGTCTCCGTGGTCGCAGGTGAAAACGATGAGTGTGTTGCGCCAGACCTCGGGCGCCTCGCGCCGCAGCTCATAAATCAGCCGCCCGATCTGGTGGTCAACGAATGTCACGTTGCCGTAGTAGCATGCCCGCGCCCGCTGGATCTCCACGTCCGACCGGTGCGCCCGCCACGCGTTCGTGTCGTCGTTGGAGGGGCCGCGCTTCAGCCGGCCCCCGCACCAGTCGCCGACGTACGGCCGGGGCATCTCGCGGTCACGGTACAGGTCGTAGTAAGCCTGCGGCGGGTCGTACGGCGAATGGGGCCGGGCGAAGCTGACCTTCAGGAAGAACGGCTTCTCGGGGTCGCGGCGGCCGAGCCATTCGATGGCCTGCTGCGCCGTCCACCAGGTCGGGTGCAGGTGCTCGGGCAGATGCGACGGCCGGCCCATCCACGAGTTCCAGTCAATCGCATGGTCGCGATAGCCGTAGGGCCCGTCCTTGTGCGCCTCGAACCACTTGCGATAGTCGCTGACGAAGCCCGGCGTCTGCGCCCGCCCACTCTCGTCAATGATCGTGTTGTGGAAGCCATACAGTGCCCGTTGCGGGTTGAAGTGCATCTTGCCGATGCCCTGGGTGTGGTAGCCCGCGGCGGCCAACTCGCCCGGCAGCGTGTGCGCATAGGCGGTGGTCATGTTGCTGCGCGACCGCCCCATGCCGAGCACGCCGGTGTGCCACTGGTCCATCCCGGTCATCAGCGACGCCCGCGCCGGAATGCACGACGGGCAGGCGGTGTAGGCGGAAGTGAAGCGCGTGCCCTGCGAGGCCAGCTCATCGAGATAGGGGGTCTCGATGACGGGGTTGCCGTCGCAGCCCAGGCAATCGCCGCGCTGCTGGTCGGTCATGATGAGGATGAGGTTGGGGCGAGTGCTGTCAGGCATAGCTGCCCTCCGCAGTGGGTCTCTGACGGCTTGGCTCACGGCACCGCCACAAACATCGCGTCATCGAACCACGCCTTCTCGGCCTCGGGCATCTCGTAGACCACCAGCAGGATCACGGCCCGCGCCGCGCCCTCGGGCGCGGTGACGACGCTCACCAGCCGCTCCCACCGGCCGGGCTGCCGCACGGCCGTCAGCGTGTTCAGCCCCCCGTTGAACCACTTCCCCGCCTTGTCCTGCCAGCGCACCTCGAGCGTGGTGCGGCGCTTCGGGTCAACCTTCTCGGCCACGGCAAACGCCGACGCCGCATAGCGCTTCCCCGGCTCAATCGGCACGGTGGTGATGTAGCACACGCAGTCGCCGCCCTCGATCGCCGCCGCCAGCTTCCCGCCATGGGGCTTGCCGGCGTCGAGGTACAGCTTGCCCCTGGAGGGGTCAATCTTCCAGGTGCTCCAGCCCGGCGGCGTGCCCTCGCTCGTCCATTCCGGCCCGGCAGGCTGGTCGCCCTTGACGTTCTCGGTGCTCTCGAAGGACCCGTTGGGCAGCAGGTTCGGCTGGCTGTCCAACTCACCCCGGAACACGCGCATGATGACCTCGGTGTCGGTGCCCTGTAGCCCGGCCAGCACCTGGGCCAGCGCGTCGTCGGCCTGCGGGCTGTTCGCTAGGTCCGTCACCGCACCGATGGTCGCGTCCTGGCAGTGGCTGACCCACTGGGCGACGATGTTGGGCCGCCCGCCCTGCTTGTACCAGCCGCTGCTGATCGGGTCGCCCATGATGCTGCGCTCCCACAGCCGCGGCGCCCGGTCCAGGCAACGGTTGATCTGCTTGATGAGCCGCACCGCCTCCGCGCAGTTGCCCGCGTCCATCCGCATCGCCTGCAGCTTCTCGGCGGCCAGCCAGCCCTCCATCAGGTTCAGCGGGTACTCCAGCCCTTGGTCCACATAGGCGATGCGCTGCCGGATTGTGTCGCTGTCCGCCAACTCCTGCGCCCGGCGCAGGTGTGCCCGCACCGCCCGCAGATGCTCCGGGCGGTACATGCTGATCTGCTCGGCCATGCTGCCGATGCCTTCGAACCACTTCCCGGGCCGCTGGTAGTCCATCCAGGCATCTTCGAAGGTCTGGTACAGCGCAGCCATCTCCGGCGCCGCCGGGCCGTACAGGTTGGCGAAGAACTCTGCCAGCAGCTTGTCGCAGTCCAGCGCCGGGTTGTAGAGCATCCGCGCCGCCACGTAGATCTGCGGGCCGAAGTTCGCCCACAGCGGGTAGGCCTCCGAGTGGAAGCCCTCCAGCCCCACCCGCCGGGAGTGCTGGATGTCCCGGGCGATCAGGTGCGGCGTGTAGCGCGGGATGATCGCCCCCAGCCCGTAGTAGTCGTACTTGCCGACATGCGCCGCCTTGCCCTGCCACTGGCGGATGAAGTCGTAGTCGGTCTGCCGGTAGGCCGGGTCGAAGTGCTGCGAGCAGTCCTGCGTGATGCTGACGTAGACGTTCGGCTCGATCCTCGCGATCTTCACCGGCACCGGCTCCACCCCGGCGTACGCGAACACGCCCAGGAACTTGTCCGGATGCGTGGCCGCCAGGCCCTTCGCCACGCTGTTGACGTACGTATAGTAGCGGTCCGAGTAGATCGTCCGCCCGCGGAACCGTGGCGCCTCGGCATCCTGCGCCTTGCAGGCGTCGCACTCGCACCACGTGTTGTTGTCATTGATGCACAGCGAATGCGTGTGGGCCTGCGGGCGGGCGTCGAAGAACCGGCTGATATGGTCCACGGCCACCTGCACGACCTCCGGGTTGCTCGTGCACGGCTGCCCGAACTGGTCCTGGTCATCGCTATTCACATGGCGCTTCCCGGCGATGAGCGGGTAGTACTCCGGGTGGGTCTTGCCGAACTTGCTCGGCGGGTAGATCGCGTACAGGATGTGCCCCTGCGCCAGGAACGGCGCGTCGGGGTTGCCGGGCCGGTCCAGGCGGTTGCGGTACTGCCAGATGCCACCCTCGCTCACGCCGCTGAAGTAGCGGAAGCGGAACCCGGGATTGACGGCGACATTCAGCGACGGCAGCACCACCTCAGCCCGCCGCGGCACGACCTCGAACAGCTCCGAGGGCATGAACCAGTGGCAGCCCAGCGTGTCCTCGAGCAGCCCATAGATGGCGCTCGCGCTGCCGTATTCGCTGGGCCCGCGCAGCATGAGATCGGCCCCGACCTGCCGGACGATGTACCCCCCGTAGTCGCGCGCCTTCACCGCCTGCATGACGTCCTCAGGCAGCGCGCACGGCCCGACCAGCATCTTCGGCACGCCGGCCTGCTCTGTCCCTTCGGCTACCAGCGGCACCGCGACCCCGGTCATCAGCTTCAGGCAGCGCGCCAGATCAGCGGCAGCATCCTTCTCCACCGGCTGGGCGCCCTTGCCCAGCACAATCTGGCAGCGCGCCTGCCCGCCCTGCACAACGGGGAAGTCGGCGTGTACCAGCCCCAACGCCCCCAACCAAGCTACCGTCACTAGCAGGTTCCGCATGGCCATCCAGCCCTTCTTCTCCCTATCGCACGTGCCCCGCCCACACGCGCGTCTCGTACGGCAGCGTCACCGTCCCGTCCGTCTGGTGCTGCTCAAAGACCTTGCCCAGTCGCGCCACCATCTCGTCGTGTCCCGCTGCGCCCGGCGCGGGCATTACGGACTGTGACAGCCACCGCCCGAGGAACCCCTCCCGGTCCAGCACCTGCTGGTTGGCGCAGGTGCGCTCGCGCCAGCCGCCCGGCCCGAAGTAGCGGGCGGCCAACTCGTCGCTCCACTCCCAGTGGTCCACGCCTTCCTGCCGCTGCTCGCGGTAGTCGGCCAGGATCGCGTGCGTCTCTCCCAGCACGGGCACCGTGCTGTCCCGCTGGTTGTTCACGATGGCCAGCCAACCCTCGGGCTTCAGAATCCGCGCAAACTCCCGCCGCGTCGCCTCCGGCTCGAACCAGTGAATCGCCTGCGCCACGGTGATGAGGTCCACCGACTGATCCGGCAGCGTCGTCGCCTCGGCCTTGGCCGGGATGCTCACAAAGCCCGGCATCGCGCCAAGCTCCGCCACCGCCGCCAGTCGCATCGGCTCATTGGGCTCGACGGCGTGCACCGCGAACCCGTGCGCCAGCAGCAGCCGCGCCAGCAGGCCCGTGCCCGACCCGACATCCGCGATGAACCCGTCCGCCGCCAGCCCACACTCCTCGCGCAGGATCGTCACGACGCCATCCGGATAGCCGGGCCGGGAGCGGACATAGTACCCCGCCCGGTTGCTGAAACGTTCCTCAGGGCGCTTCTTGGGCTCAGACATGGGCTCTACTCATTCACCGCCTCTATCAACGCCATCACATTCTCGGGCCTTGCATCCCCCGGAATCTGGTGGGCCGGAGAGATGACGTATCCGCCGTCCCGCCCCACTGCCCGCATCAGCCGCCGGGCCTCCTCCCGCACCTGCTCCGGCGTCCCGAACGGCAGCAGCCGCTGCGTGCTCACCCCGCCCCAGAAGCTCAGCCGGTCGCCATACATCGTCTTCATCTCGAACGGGTCCATGACCTCCGGCTGGAAGGGGTTGAACAGGTCCAGCCCCATCTCGATCAGTCGCGGGAACAGCTCCTGCACCTTGCCGCAGCAGTGGATGCTCACAAACTTCCCGCCCTGCTTGGCCGCGTCGAACATCCGCTGCACGCGTGGCTGGAGGAACCGCTCCCACAGTCGCGGGCCCATCATCACCCCGCGCTGGTCGCCCCAGTCGTCCGGGAAGTGCACCGCGTCAATCGGGAAGCGCACCGCCTGCTCAATGAGCGCGAGGTTGACCTCGCAGATGGCGTCCAGCAACTGGTCCACGAACGCCGGGGCCTCCATCATGTCGAGCATGAGGTTCTCCATGCCCCGCAGCGACCACGCCCGCTCGAACAGCGTGAAGGCGATGCTCAGGCGGATGAACTTGCCCTCCCCGGCGGCGATCTGCTCGGCCATCGTGGCGAACTTGTCCGGCGCCCATGGGTCCGGCGGCGCGAAGCCCGACAGGTCCCGCGTCGGCAGCACCCGGTTGCACACGTTGCCGATGTCCGGGTCCAGCGACCGGTCCCACTGCACGCCCCATTCGTCCTGGTACACCGTGTCCGACAGCCACTGCGCCCGCGGCCCCAGCGTTGCCGTCACCTTGTGGATGGCGTTGTCAATCAGCGGCAGATATGTGTCGCCATAGGCGGCCTCCATCGCCGCCTTCGCCTTCTGGGTGAACTCGACGACATAGGGGCAGCGGTCGGGCTGCCGGTGGTTCAGGGACGCGATGACGCGCTCGCGGTTGGTCATGGGT
>CAZZDO010000006.1:29701-35580 GCA_964653205.1 uncultured Armatimonadia bacterium
GTCGGGCTGCCGGTGGTTCAGGGACGCGATGACGCGCTCGCGGTTGGTCATGGGTCGCTCTCGCGTGGGCGGGTTCGTCCCCGAACCCGCGCCGTGGCCGTGCGGGTTCGAGGACGAACCCGCCTACGCGCCTGACTACCACTGCGTAATGAACTCGAACGCCTTGTCCTGGAAGCCCGGTAGCCCCTCGTGCCCGAAGTCCGGGTAGATGACCGTCTGCTTCGGCGACGTGATCTTGTTGTACGCCGCGTACTGCGTCGAGGGCGGGCAGATCGTGTCCATCAGCCCGACCGCCATCAGCACCTCGGCCCGGATGCGCGGGGTCAGGTGCTGGCAGTCAATGTAGCCCAGCTTGGTGAAGACTTCCGTCTCGCGGGCGTGGGTCGGGTCGAACTGCTTGAAGTACGTCTTCAACTCCTCGTACGCCCCGGCGGCCAGGTCCATCTCCCACACCCGCAGGTAGTCGCACAGGAACGGGAAGACCGGGACGGCCTTGGCGATGCGCGGTTCGAGTGACGCGCACGCCAGCGTCAGCCCGCCGCCCTGCGACCCGCCCATCGCGACCACGCGCGAGGCGTCCACTTCCGGCAGGTCCATGACGATCCCGGCGAGTTGCGCGGTGTCCAGGTAGATATGGCGGAAGAGCAGGTTGTCGGGCTCATCGTCCAGCCCGCGGATGATGTGGCCGCGATAGGTGTTGCCCTTCACGCCGCCGGTGTCTTCGGACTGCCCGCCCTGCCCCCGGCAGTCCAGCGCCGCGATCGAGTAGCCCAGCGCCACGAAGCTGAGCTTGTCGTGCCAGTCGCCGGCGCTGCCGGAATAGCCGTGGAACTGTACGACGGCCGGGTGCGGCTCTGCAGGGCGGGGGCTCGTACCCCGCCCCGCCGGCCGCAGGTACTTCGCATGAATCCGCGCCCCGCGCACACCGGTGAAGGTCAGGTCGAAGCATTCCGCGCCCGGCACGCGGAACGGCGCGGGGACCAGGTCAACCTGCGGGTCCAGCGCATGCATCTCGGCCAGCGCCCGCTCCCAGTACTCGTCGTGGTCCTCCGGTCGTGGGTTGCGGCCCTCGTACTGCTGCAGTCGTTCCAGCGGCATGTCAACTAGCGGCATTCGTTTCTCCTCCTGGCTTGTGGTACGTCGCGTAGGTGCGCCGGTCCCCGGCGCACGGTATGCCCGCCGGAGGACCGGCGGGCCTACGCGGTCTTGACAGGCGTACGCGCTCACTCAAACCTGATCCGCCCAAACAGCGTCGTATCGCGGCAGTTGTCGGCCGAGCCCTGCCACACTATCTGCACCTTCCGCTTGGCGCCCTCGTCCGCGTCATCGAGGGCTACGTCGAGCCCCATCAAACCGCCCGGGCCGGTGTCCAGCGCCGGGAAGTTGGCGCGGCTGAGCGGCACGCACACCTCGACGGTGTAGCCCCCGGCGCGGCGCCGCCCCCGCGCCTCGATGCCCTGCAGGCTGCCCTGGCAGAACTGCACCGCGCAGCGCCCGTCCACGTCCGGCGGGGCGATGAACACCTGCACGACCCCCAGCCCGTACGAGGACGTCGCCTGCTCCTGCGGAGCACGCCCATCCAGGAACAGTTCGACACAGTCCCACTCGTAGGCCTGCGGGAGCACCTGCGGGGGCGTTAGCGAATCATCGGTGACGTCCACCGCCACCCACAGGCTGTCCGCCCCGCGCGCGAACCAGAGCTTGCCCGACAGGTCCTCCGGGCCCCACCACGTCCCGGCCACCTTCTCAAACATCGGGCTGGGCTTGCCCAACACCACCTGCGCCGCCGTGTTGAGCGGCTGGGCGGCCAGGGCAGTCCATTCACCCAGGTCGCCGTCCACTCGGGCGCCGGGCGGCGCCGCGGGGCACGCCACCGGCTGGACCACCATGAGCGGCACCGAGACCGTCCACGATGCCCCCGCGGTGGTGAGCGCCACACTGGGCGTCACTCGCCCCCGCCGGGCGTCGGCGGGAACCGCCACCGTGAACACCGCCGCGGCCCTCTTGCCTGCTGGGACCGTGATGTTCGCCGTGGCCGGCGCGACTTCCCATTTCGCCGGCAGCCCGGTCAGGCGCAACTCCCCGGTCAGGGGTGTGCTGTCGGTGTTGACGACCTGCGCGGTGATTGTCAGCCGCTCCCCCGCCAACGCCGACGGCGGCGCCGCTACCTGCAGCGGGTTCCATACCCGCGCCTCCTGCGGCCAGCCAAACACGTACATGGGGCTGTCGGTGAGCGGGAGTGTCAGGCGCTTGCCGTCCCCCTTGACTTCACCCCGGTTGCCGAACAGGTCGGCCGTGACCAGGCGCCGGGCCCGCGTGAGCAGCACCACCTGCTCGTGCGGCTGGGTCGTCCAACACACGGCGACCGGCCCGGCCGGGGCACGGAACTCGTAGAGCCGGCACGACGGGTTGGCCGCCGGAAGGCGCCGCGTGAACGCCGCGGTGCTCAGCGCCTTGGCCATCATGGCGTGGGCGATCCCCGGCAGCAGCGGCAGCTTCCCGCGCGAGATGGGCGCCCCCGCGTGGACGTTGAATTTCTCCATCCCCTCGGACATCTCCAGCACGAACTGGCGCACGAGATAGCGCGCCGCCCGGTCCTCGGTCGTCGGCCAGATGGCCCCGTAGGTGCAGTCCACCTCCGGTTCGCGCCGGCTGATCACGCAGCGGGCGAAGAACGGATCGCTCGCCTTCCCCTCCGCGGCGCGCCGCAAGTTAGCCTGGAACTCCTCCCAGGTCATCGGCCGCCCGGCCACGCGCGGCGGCTGCGGAAACCCCACCTCGGTGTCCCACATCGGCAGCACCCGCCCGTAGCGCTTCATCAGCTCGCGCGTGTCGGCCACCTTGCGGTCACAGCCGAACACCTCGGGCACCCCGTAGGCGTAGTCGTGATACGACAGCACGTCCATGTAGTTCAAGCCCCCCAGCTTCAGCACTGCCTCGGTGAAGCCCATCCAGCCCGGGCAGCCGGCGATCCCCACCACCGTCGCCTTCGGGTCCAGTCCCTTGATCGTCTCGTACGCGGTCTTCAGCACGCCGAAGTACTCCTGCGGTGTGCCGATGAAGTGCCCGCTGTTCGCCTCGTTCCAGACCTCCCAGTACTTCACCCGGTCACCGTAGCGTTGTACGACCGCCGTCACGTATCGCTGCCAATCGGCGAGGTCCTTGGGCGGGAACTGCCACGCCAGCTTCCCGGAGTCGTACAGCGCCGCCAGCCCGTCGCCGTACCACGTCTTCAGTCGGGTGTCGGCCAGCGCGGTGGCGCGATCGGGCAGGGCCGCAGCCCAGCCGGGCGTGAAGCACAGGCACCACAGGATCTCCTCCCCCCGGCCCAGCGCCTCCTCCACCAGCTTGTCGGTCTTCTCCCAGAAGAACTTCCCGCGCTCCGGCTCCATCTCCGCCCAGTTGGTCGGGTAGTCCCAGAAGCGGTTCCACTTCATGCCGATCAACTCGCTGCCGGGCATGTGGGCGGTCGGCTGCCCGCCGAAGCGCGAGGCGGCCGGCACCTCGCGCAGCGGCGGCAGCGGCTCCACGATGGCGAACGCCGGCAGACGCCGCCGCTGCACCTCCTCCCCGCCGGAGGCCATCACCAGCACCGGCAGGTACAGCCCCCGCCGCGTCAGCCGCACCGGAATCGTCGCCTGCCCCTGCCCCTGTGCCGGGATCGTCACTTGCACCGGCGGGGTAGCCACCGTCTCTCCCTCCAGCAGCGTCGCCTCCAGGCGCAGTGTGGTGGTCACCTCATGGTCACTCGGGTTGGTGACGGCACAGGTGACAGGGAAGGCCTTCTCAGCCGGGAAGAAGTGGGCGCGCACGTCCGGGTAGCTCACCGTGACGCTGGCGATCGGGGCTGCGGTGGGCCCCGTCGGGTTCTCACCGTGGGGGAACGAGGGTCGAGCAATGTCGGAGACGCGCAGGTACGCCAACGCCCCGACGAAGTAGTACTGCGGCCCGGACATGTAGCCGATCGTCATGCCGCCCCGGGGACGCGCCAGCCCCCCGCTCCAGGCCACGGCCCCGTCTTCCTTGCCGTTGACGAACACCCGCATCGTCGTGCCGTCATAGGTCGCCGCCAGGTGCGTCCACTTCCCGATCTCGACCGGCGTCTTGCTCGATACACCGACCATCTTCTGGTGCGCCGGGTCGGACAACTCGAAGTGCAGGCGATTGCCCGCATAGCCCAGCAGCCCCATGCGGCAGCCGTTGACGAGGTACTCGAACTGCTCGAACAGACCGTGGATGACGCCGGGCGAGGCGCCGTCCACCCGCAGGAGGGCCTCGATGGTCAGGGGCGCGGCCAGCGGCGACAGCGGCCCCGTGTAGCGCGTCGCGCCGTCGAAGAGCAGCCCCGCGCCGCGTTGCAGCGATGGCGGCGCGTCACCCTGGGGCGACAGTCCCCCGGTGCCGCCCATCTCCTGGAGCGCCTCGTCGCTGCCGGAACGGAAGTCATACAGCGCGACGGTGTGCTCGTCTCGCGGCGGCGCGGCCGGCTGCGTACCTCCCAGGCTCGCCACCGCCAGCAACGCCAGGATCCACGGCACCGCTTGCCTCGTCATGGCTGCACCCTCCCTCGAATGCCGCGTAGGTGCGCCGGTCCTCCGGCGCACAACATCCGGCCGGAGGACCGGCGGGTCTACGCGTCCTCCCCAAAGAACCGCTCGACAATCAGCCCCTCCCCCTCCGCCGCCTCCCCGAGCACCCGCCACCACAGCTTCCGCTGCAGCGGGCAGTGCATGACGACACACTCCCGCGTGGGCGCGTCCGTCCCGGACGCATGCCTTGTCTCCGCCTGCATCTTCATCACCCGCTGCCCCTCAATGGCGACCTCCGTCACCATCGCGATGGCGCAGGTCTCGGGCCGCGCCGCCCATGCCCGCAACTCCGCCTCGACCATCGCGAAGACCTCTTCGTCGGAAGCCCGCGGGTGGTCCTCCTTGGGGAAGCAGAAGTCCATCAACGGGTCATCGGGGTTGACGAAGTAGATCCCTCCGGGCACGACCCGCCCGAGGCGCCGCAGGATGAACCCGGCCCCATGGTGGGTGGAGTAGATCAGATCATCGAGCAACTGGCTGTCAGCCATCCCGCTTCACTCCGTCGGCTTCTGCACGACCACCGCGTGGCTGAACAGCAGGCGCGGCCGCGCCACCTCGCGCAGCCCCACCGCCTCGGCCAAAGCGACCGTGGCGGCGAACTTCGTCCGTGACACATGGAAGTACGGCTCCACAATCAGGAACCTCCCGCCGGGCGCCAGCATCGCCGCGACCTGGCTCATGAAGCCCGCGACCTCGGGCACCTCATGCACCATATAGAGGGCCAGCGCGAACTGGACGGGGCGCGTGACGTGCAGCTCGGTCGGGGTGGCTTGCACGAGTTCAATGCGGTCGCGCACACCCGCCTGCTCGGCCCGCCGCGCGAGGTGCTCGAGCATCCCGGCCTGCAAGTCCACGGCCAGCACCCGCCCGGTCGCCCCGACCATCCGCGCCATGGGGAGGGTGAAGAACCCGGGACCCGCGCCGAGGTCCGCCACCGTCTGCCCCGGCAGGACGAGGCCGTGCAGAATCTTCTCAGGCGGTTGCACGAGCCGGCGCAGGGGCGTAGCCAGCAGCGACGCCATCCACGAGGGCGCAACCCACTGCCCGCCGGGGTGGTGGGCTTGCTTCACTCATTCACCGTCTCGATCAGCGCCATGATGTTCTCGGGTTTGGCGTCTCCCGGTATCCCGTGGGCCGGGGCGAGGATCAGCCCGCCGTCCTTGCCGACCTCTTTCATCATCCGCCGCGCCTCCGCCCGCACCTCGTCCGGCGTGCCATAGGGCAGCAGCTTCTGGGTGCTGATGCCGCCCCAGAAGCTCAGCTTGTCCCCGTGCAGGCGCTTCATCTCGT
>CAZZDO010000007.1:0-34666 GCA_964653205.1 uncultured Armatimonadia bacterium
CGACCATGGAGACGCAGATCGCGCAGTTCTACCTTGACCCTGACACCGGCGAGCGGCGCTCCGGCAACACCCGCGACTTCATCGAGTGCATCAAGCTCGGCGAAGTCATGCACGGGGACCAGGGCGTCGGTCATGCGCTGCTCTCGACCGACGTGCCGCCGCTGCTCGAGCCGCTCAATGCCGCGATCCTCCTGGCCGAATACGCCACGCGCCCGTGCGGCGTCTACCCGTGGAACTTCCGCCAGATTGACTACCTGATGGAGATGGAGGAGATCCTCGGTGTCGAGCATCTGTGGGTCTGGGGCGCGCTGTGCTTCGCGCATCCCCTGCGCCTGGACCGGGACGTGGTGGACCGGCTCGTCCGGCAGGCCAAGGCCGGCGGCAGCATCGGCATCGTCGCCATGCCCGTCGTGGGTGTCTCGACGCCGGTCACACCGGAGGGCTTCATCGCCGTGGCCGCCGCCGAGGTCGTCGCGGTGTGGATCTGCGGCCGGGTTGTCAACCCGAGCGTTCCGCTGGGCGGCTCGATGTGGGTCGGCAGCGTGGACATGAGGACCGGCGAGGTGAGCTACTCGGCCTTCGACGCGATGTACTACGCCTTCGCGGTGGACGAGTTCCTCCGCCAGTGGACCGGCATCGCCTTCCCGCCCGGCAGCGGCGAGTACTCCTCCGCCAAGGCCCCCGGCCTGGCCGCTCTGTGGGAGAAACACTACAAGGCCATGACCGTGGCCGCGTTCACCGGCCGGCACCCCGGCGTCGGGCAGGGGATGCTCGAATGCGGCAAGACGCTCTCCCCGGTGCAGATGATCCTGGAGCGCGACTTCGTGGACGGCCTCAAGCAATACGAGCGCCGCCTGGACCCGACCGCGGCGAACATCAACCTGGACGACATCGTGGCGGTGGACCTGGGGATGACCGACAACTACCTGGAGACGCTGCACACGGCGCGGCACTTCCGCGAGAACCTGTGGATGCCGCAACTCGTGGACCGGCGGGGCTGGAACGGTGCGGCGGACGATGCGGCGA
Organism: uncultured Armatimonadia bacterium; assembly: GCA_964653205.1. Lineage (GTDB taxonomy): Bacteria > Armatimonadota > Zipacnadia > Zipacnadales > UBA11051 > JAJFUB01. The sequence continues at coordinate 1,027 of CAZZDO010000007.1, forward strand.
TGATCGAGCGCGCGCGGGCCAAGGTGGCGGAGTTGCGGGCCCAGTACGTCAAGCCCGAGGGACGGGAGGAGAAGCTGGCGGCGATGCGGGCGGTCATGGAGCGGGCGGGGGAGGAGTTGTAGCGAGAAGGGTGGCTGCGCCCGGAGGCATGTCAGCGCTACCGGTTGGCGACACATAGCGGCAGACGGACAACAGCAGGTGATCTGCGCCGGATGACGAAGGAGCATTTGTATGGGCGGCACCATCCGGTCAGCCGCTGTCATACCCGCGCACGCAGAGAGGACGTACCATGAGCAACGGCACCGCTCCGTCGCGCACTGTGCCCAGAATCGAGTACCTCAAGGTCCAGAACTACCGCGCTCTGGCAAGCCTCGAACTGAAGGACGTCCGCCCGCTGACGGTGTTCCTCGGCCCCAATGGTAGCGGGAAGTCCACCATCTTCGATGTGTTCGCCTTCTTGTCCGAGTGTTTCACAGAGGGACTGCGGAGAGCCTGGGACCGTCGAGGTCGTTTCAAGGAACTGCGGTCACGCGGGGCCGAAGGACCAATCACTTTCGAGCTGAAGTACCGCGAATGCCAGTCTCCGAAGAGCCCGCTCATGACGTACCACCTCGGTGTGGACGAGGGTTCGGACGGTCCATTCGTCTGCGAGGAGTGGCTGCGATGGCGGCGTGGGCAGTACGGAAAGCCCTTTCGGTTCCTCGATTTCACTGACGGCCGCGGTCAGGTCGTCAGCGGGGAAGCTCCGGATGACAAGGACGAGCGGGTCCAGGAGAGTCTTTCCGCCCGGGACATGATCGCCGTGAATACGCTCGGCCAGTTCGCGAGACATCCCAGAGTGTCTGCCCTGCGCGAGTTCATCACGGGCTGGTACATGTCGTATCTGAGCGCTGACAGCGCGCGCGGGGTGCCGGAGGCCGGCCCGCAGGAGCGGCTGTCGGTGAGCGGCGACAACCTACCGAACGTGATGCAGTACCTTCGTGAAAGGCACCGTGAACGGCTTGAGCAAGTACTAACCGCCCTGCGCAGCCGTGTCCCTCGCCTGGAGAAAGTCGACGCCGACGTGATGCCTGACGGCCGCCTGCTCCTGCAGATCAAGGATGCACCATTTGCCCAGCCGATCATGGCCAAGTACGCGTCTGACGGCACGCTCAAGTTACTCGCCTACCTGACCGTGCTCTACGACCCGAAGCCCCCCCAACTTGTTGGGATCGAAGAACCTGAGAACCAACTCCATCCGCGATTGCTGCCTGAGCTAGCCGAGGAGTGCCACATCGCGTCTGAGCTAACGCAACTGCTGGTGACGACGCATTCTCCCTTCTTCGTGAACGGTCTCGCGCCAGAAGAGGTGTGGGTCCTATACCGCAACGAGAGGGGCTACACGCAGGCCAAACGGGCTGACTCCATGCAGGGCATCCGGGAGATGATGGATCAGGGCGCACAGTTAGGAGACCTGTGGACTGAGGGGTTCATGGACGTGGGCGACCCCTTCGTCCAAGTGTAGCGTTGGTGCGGCTTCTGGCCGGGGGTAACGGCTGATGCACGTTGAGTTCTTAGTCGAGGAACGTTCGGTAGAGGTTGCACTGGGTAACCTACTGCCGAAAATGCTGCCCGAAGGCTGTGGCTACAGAATCCACACCTTTCAGGGCAAGCCCGATCTCCTCAAGAGCCTCCCACACAGGCTGCGAGGGTACGCGCAATGGTTGCCCGAGGACTGGCGGATTGTTGTGCTCGTAGATGAGGATCGCCAGAACTGTCGAGACCTCAAGGGATCGCTCGAGCATGCAGCGCTGGATGCGGGACTACATACCAAGGCAAAGCGCCACGCTGGGTTCCAGGTGCTCAACAGGATCGTGGTAGAGGAACTTGAGGCCTGGCTGCTGGGCGACATCGAGGCCTTGGTCGCCGCCTACCCAGGGGTCCCCGGCACACTAGGCAGCAAGCGCGGCTACCGTGACCCTGATGCGATAGGCGGCGGCACGTGGGAGGCACTTGCCCGCGCCCTCAGGCAGGCCGGCTACTATCGCTCGTCGTTCCCCAAGATTGAGGTGGCGAGACGCGTCAGTGCGCATATGGACCCCGCGCGCAATCGTTCTCGCAGCTTCAGGCATTTCGTAGCTGGACTCGAGGCCCTCACGACATAGCCCACTTCGCGCACCTGATTACTGTCTCTGCCGCCTCGATGCCCGCTTCGTTCTGTTGGCCCCGCCCGCAGCTAGCTGCCGGCGGGGGCCGGCTTTGCCTCGGGCTTGGCCTCGGGAGCTGCTTCCGGCTTCGCCTCAGGTTTGCCGTCCGCCGGGGCGGCTGCCGGGGCCTTGTCCAGTGTCTTGAGATACTCGAACAGCGCGGCCGCCTCGTTCTGGGTGATCTGCCAGCGCGGCATTGCCTTGGCCAGGGGCTTGCCCGCTTCGTCCATGCCCTCGCGAATGGACTTGGTGACCGCCTCATCGCCCGCGTACAGGGGCTTGTCGCCGCCGCGCAGCGCGGCGTAGGTGATGTCAGGGGTCTCGCCGCGCGCCGTCTTGTGGCCACGACCGTCCTCCCCGTGGCACACGGCGCACCCGCCGGGCTTGGCGGCGAAGCGCTCGGATCCTTCAGTGAAGGCGATGTGCTGGCCGTTCTCACCGACGCCGGTCTTGTAGATCTGCTCGCCCAGCGGCAGGCCGGTCAGCATGGCGCCCCCGGGCAGACCCACGCCGGGCCCGGCCCCGGTCTGCCCCGTCGTCGACTCCGAGGGGCCAGACGCCCTGGGGGGGCAACCACACAGGCACGCGACTACCATCACAGCCACGCTCAGTCCAGCAATCACTGCTGTCCGCATGCTCACCATCTCCTCACTGCGTTGGTCGGGAGTCTCGCCTCGTCTCTAAGTCACCATCTCGCGCACCGCCGCCTCAATATCCGCCTCATCCGGAATGACGGCCCGCTCCAGCGGCGGACTGAACGGCATGGGCAGGTCCAGGCTGCCCAGTACTTTCGGTGGCGCCTTGAGCGCGTCGAAGGCTTTCTCCGTGACCCGGCGCACCACCTCGCTGCCGAAGCCCCCGCACAGACACGCCTCCTGCACGACCAGCAGGCGCCCTGTCTTGCGCACCGAGTTCAGGATCGTCTCCTCATCGAGCGGAATGAGCGTGCGCGGGTCCACGACCTCGATGCTGAGGGCGGGCGAGACGCCCGCTCTACCCAACCTCTCCGCCACCGCCAGCGCCTTGTGCACCATGTGCAGCGTCGCGACGATCGTCACGTCCGTCCCCTCGCGCTTCACATCCGCCTGCCCGAAGGGGATCGTGAACTGCCCCCTGGGCACCTCGCCCTTCATGTCATACAGCAGCCGGTGCTCCATGTAATACACCGGGTTGTCGTCGCGGATGGCGGTCTTCAGCAGCCCGTAAGCGTCATAGGGCGTGCTGGGCAGGACGACCTTCAGCCCCGGCACATGGGCGAACCACGCTTCGAGACACTGGGAATGCTGGGCGGCCTCGCACGTCCCCCCGCCGCCGGGGGTGTGGATGACCATGGGCACCTTGAGCTGCCCACCGGACATGGTGCGCAGCTTGGCCGCCTGGTTGACCACCATGTCCATGCAGGTGGTCACGAAGTCGTTGTACATGATCTCAACGACGGGCCGCAGGCCGGTCATGGCGGCCCCGACCGCCAGCCCGGTGAACCCGCACTCCGAGATGGGCGTCTGCCGCACGCGGTTGCGCCCGAACTTCTTGAGCAGGCCCTTCTGCACGCCCCACACGCCCCCGACATCGGCCACATCCTCGCCGATGACGAAGACAGTCTCATCGCGGGCCATCTCTTCATGCAGGGCGCGGTTCATCGCGCGCAGGTAGGTGATGTTGGGCATGCTGAAGTACTCTTCCTATATGCTACTTTAGTTTACTAGTAATACTTGACATTGCGCAAGTCTTCATCTATATTATCATGCAAGCTGCTCTATCAAGGCGAGGGAACAGGAAATGGCCCGTACAACGCAGAAAGATACCGAGTCCATAAGAAGGAGACTCGCGCAGTTACCAGATGATGCACTTGTCGCAATAGCAGACATTGCGGCATACATGAAGGTCTCAGTCGCAGCTGCTCGGAACTACAAGCAACTCGGCCTTTTCGTTCCTGAAGAGTGGAACCCGCACGAGTTGTTCAAGCTGGGAGACGTCAGGCAACGGGTGGAGCTGTTCCACCAGCGCAGAAGGGCCGGCAGTCGCGTGGCCAAGGCAATACGAGAAGTGCAAGACGAGTTGGGTTGAACCGTGCCGTGGATGCGCATCATGACAGGAGGAAACTCCCGTGAAGACAGTGGCGGAACTCGTTTCGGGTTGCTCTGAGGAGGAGCTGCTGGAGTACGAGTTCAGGACCGTTACCTCTAGCGATGACGCTTACTACGTCGATGGTGTGCCGGTGCGATCGAGTGAGCGCCTGGCCGCACATCTCATAGTGGGCAACGCCGACCTTCCCAGGCAGCACCTCAGTGTGTCATTCCGCAAGCTACTGCGGCCATAGGCACGACTAGTGGGCGGAGGGACCCGATGACGGACGCCGAGAAGTTGGCTTGCGAAGAAGCATATGTCACCATACTCAACCGGTTCCACAAGATCAAGACGCTCATCGCGGCCTGTGAGAAGATTGACCCACAGCAGAGAGCGCCAGTCGCAGCGGTAGCTGAACTGCGCTCAGTGCTTGACCATGTGATGCGGGCTCACATGGTCATATTCGGTCAGAGGACCGAGGCTGACGTGAAATCAGCAACGGGCTACTCGGCCGCGGAGTACTGCAAACACAACTTCGATAAGGCGCTCGCCCACCTCTTCCGAGCCGGGTACGATGCCTACGACATCATCTCGCTCTCGCTTTACCGTGAGATAAAGGCCTTCCTGCAAGGACGCTCGATGGAGGCGTTGTTCCACGTCATTCCCGACCTCGGCCAACGTCTCGCGGAGATCGAGGTCGTCCAGGACAGGCTTGCCAGTATCAAGGCCGACAAGGACGTTGAGAACTCGGAATCTGAACTGAAGCAGTACCAGGTATATGAAGAGAACCTGCCGATTCTGTTCGCGTTTCGGAAGCTACTGTGGAAGCACATGTCAGCTGTGGTCCTCTACGAGCAGGAAATGCGCGAGAGGGACGAGGTGACTCAGGAGAGAGCGGCTGCGGCTGAGAAACGCAACACGAAGCGAAACTGGTGGATCGCGGTACTCTGTCTCATAGCCGGCGGCGTCATCACGTACGGTGTGGCCTATCTGTTCGCTCCCCATTAGCCCGCGTTGGGCTCGCGCACCCCTTGGTGAGCGGCCGCCTGCAGTTCCCCGAGTTCCCGTAACTCCTGCTCTGCCTCATCTCGGAAGGCGTCGATCTCGGCGTCAATCTCCTCTGCCGTCCGCGGCTTGTGTCCCCTGGCCTGTTGCTCGGCGCGAAGCTCCGCCATGAAGGCGCGGAAGCGCGCGGCGCGCTCTGGCCCCGAGAGCACTCCCTCCTCGGGATCAGCCTCGGTCTCCACCCATCCATGCACCCGCCCCAGCGGCAGCTCTACCCCTTCGTCCAACTCCAGGATGCGATCCGACTTCAGCGTTCCACGGATCGCCATGCGTATTGTGCTCATGATGCGTTCATCTGCCTGCAGGATACGCGTCCATTATACCACACGCGGGCACCACCGTACCCGCTGTGGAAGGTCAGAGTGACTCGCGCACCGAACGTGCCCGCGAGCCAGCTCCTGAAGGGACCCACGATGACCACCCCCGCTGACCGCAATCGCCTGCGCACTGTCGTCGCCGAGTATGCTGAGCTGGTCACCAGCGACGACATGGCCCGCCGCCGCGAGAAGTGGCGCCTGTCCAACCGCCTGCTCCAGCGCACTGTGCCCTTTCATATCGAGGACAATGGCACCTTCTTCGCCGACCTGACGCCCCAGCCCGAGTGCGAGGGCGAGTTCGAGCGCGGCTGCGAGGCCCACTTCCTCCGCTGCCTGACCAACCTGCGCTGCATCCCCGATGATCGCGTCTTCCCGGCGAGCTTCTGGGTGCCCTGGCACATCGGCCGCACGTCGGTCTGCCCCGACTTGCAGGTCCGGCGCGTGCCCGACCACACCGGGCGCGACCTCGGTTACGCGACCAACACCCCGCTGGCCGATCTCGAGCCGGGCCTCAAGAAGCTGCGGCCTACCGAGTTCAGCATCAACCGCGAGGCGACGTGGGAGCGGGCCGAACGGGCCGACGCGTTGTTCGGCGACCTGCTGCCGGTCGAGGTCGTCAACGGCCATGCGTCACTCGCCGCCGGCACCAGCATGGCCGGGCAGGCCGTGCACCTGATGGGCATGGACCACTTCTACATGAACATGCTCGACCAGCCCGACAACGTCCACGCCTTCATGACCTTCCTGGCCGATGACGCCGAGCGCTACGCCAACTGGATGGAGGCCGAGGGGTTGCTCACGCCCAACGGGCGGGAGCTGGACTGCGGTTCGGGGAGTTGCGTGTACTCCGACGAGCTGCCGCGGAGGGAGATCGGGCCGGGCGAGAAGGTGCTGTTCTCGGACACCTGGGGGTTCATCGAAGCCCAGGAAGCCGTCGGCCTGTCCCCGGCGATGTACGCCGAGTTCATCCACCCCTACCAGCGGCGCGTCGGCGACCGCTACGGGCTCATCAACTACGGCTGCTGCGAGCCGGTGCACCACTTCTGGCCGACGCTGGCGCAGTTCCACAACCTGCGGAAGGTGACGGTGTCGCCGTGGTGCGACGTGGCGAGCATCTCCGCGTCCGTGGGCAAGAGCGTCGTCCTGTCGCGCAAGCCGCACCCGATGAAGCTCTGTGGGCCAACGTTCGACGCGCAGGCCTTCGCCGACGACATCGCGGAGGCCCTGACGATCACGCACGACAACTTCGTCGAGCTGGTCTTCCGCGACACGGTGCCGCTGAATGGGGCGATGCAGGAGCGGATGGTGGAGGCGTGCGGCATCATCCGCGGGCTGATGGGGGAGTAGAGGCGACCGGTGGCGGGGCGGGTGAACGACGAAGGCGCGATTCCGCTGCGCCAGTTGCACCACGCCGCGAAGCACTGTACAATGCCCCCGTCGCCCCGCCGCTTGACAAGCCATCGCACCCATGCCCGCATGTCCGACACCCTCGGCGGCGGGCTTTGCTGTTGTTGGTCTGCCGGGAAAAAGCAGGAGGTGTGCAGCCGAGCGGAGGGAACTGACACCTACCTCAGGAGATGCACCGATACCGGCCGCCGCGTCCGGGGCGGCCGGGGAGCGCAATGCACATGTTCAAGACGATGTCGTGGCTCGTCCCTCTCGTACTGTTCGCCGGCCTGCTTCATGCCCAGCCGATGCCCGAGGGCACCCCGCCCCCCGGAGCGCCGTCCCTGGGAGCGCCGGCTTCCAGCCGGCAGCCGTCCGAGCCGGAGCGCCCCGAGCAGGCCAAGGCCCCCCAGGGGCTCTTCGAGGCCCTGCCGCGCTTCGGCGCCAGCCTGTTCGCGAGCGTAGCGGCGCGATTCATCGCGCCCGAGGGCACCGCGAGTGGCGGCACTGCGACCGGCGCGATGAATCGCGCCACTACGGTGCCCGTCGCCAACCTCCCCGTCCCACCCAACTACCTCCTCGGCCCCGGCGACACGCTCGACCTGAGCGTCTGGTCGCGCGACTTCGAGCAAGTCAAGCAGACCGTCACCATCACCCCCGAGGGCTTCGTCATTCTGCCGCAGGTCGGGCGCATCACCGCCTCGGGGCAGACGATTGAGCAGTTGCGCCAGGCCCTGACCCGCGAGTACAGCAAGCCCTTCGTGGACCCCAAGGTGACGCTGGTGGTGTCCGAGCAGCGCACCGTCGAAGTCTACGTGACCGGCGACGCGACGCGACCGGGGAAGTACACGCTGGCCGGGATGGCCACGGTGCTGTCAGCGCTCTACGCGGCCGGCGGCCCGTCCGACATCGGCTCCTATCGCGCGATCCGCCTCAACCGCGTCGGGCGCGAGGCCGTGCTCGTTGACCTGTACGACTACCTGCTGACCGGCGCCCGCGACAGCGATGTCGTGCTGGCGCCCGGCGACAGCATCTTCATCCCGCCCGTCAAGGGCGAGGTCGGCCTGACCGGCGAGGTGCGCCGCCCGGCGCGCTACGAGATCAAGGGCGACCTGACGGTAGGCGACGCCCTGGAGTTGGCCGGCGGCATGAAGCCCAGCGCCTACGCGCCGCTGGTGCACCTGTGGCGCGGTGAGAAGCGGGCCGACTGGGTCCTGAGCACCGTGGACTGCAGCGACCCCAACGGGCCCGCGATGAAGCAGCCCCTGCGCGACGGCGACCTCGTCATCGTCAAGAGCATTCTCAGCCGCGGCGACAACACGATCGAGCTGATGGGCGCGGTCAAGCGGCCAGGCTACTACCCCTGGACGCCGGACGCGACGGTCTCGAGCCTGCTGCGGTCGGCCGAGGGACTGGCCTGGAATGCCCACATGGCCACCGGGCTGCTGCGCCGCATGGACTACGACCGCCACTACACGCTCATCACGTTTGACGTGTCCGAGCAGATGTACGGCAAGGCCCCCCAGCGGATTCCGCTGGAGCCCAAGGACGAGGTTGAGATCCTCTTTCAGCAGGCCGTGGAGCCGCGGCCGGAAGTCAGCATTCAGGGCGCCGTGGCCCATCCGGGCACGTACCCCTTCGCGATCAAGCTGCGCGTCAGCCAGTTAGTGCTGCTGGCCGGCGGGGTCGTGCCGGAGGCGTACCTCGACCGCGCCGACCTGCTGCGCCTGACCGCCGACCAGACGTACCAAGTCATCGCCGTGGACCTGAAGGCCGCGCTGGCGGGCGAGGCGGCCGGCGACCTGGAGTTGGCCCGGGGCGACATCGTCAAGATCGCGTCGCGGGCCGAGGCCGTCCCGCCGTCGGAAGTGCAGATCACCGGCTACGTGCGCAACCCGGGCAAGTACCCGCGCCGCGAGGGCATGAAGGTCAGTGACCTGGTCTTCGCGGCCGGGGGCCTGAACCCCGGCGCGGGGCCGGACATCGAGGTCATTCCCGGCCGCTTCGAGGGCATGCCCCAGCCGGTGCGCCTGGCGCTCACCGGCACGCCGGACGCCTTCCAGATCGAGCCGGACATGGTGCTGGGCGAGGGCGACAGCGTCTCGATCATCGGCCGGGGTGAGTTCAAGCGCCAGGCCGATGTGGTGGTGTTGCAGGGCCGCGTGGAACATCCCGGCAGTTTCGCCCTGCGCCGCGACCGCGACCATGCCTACACGGTGATGGACCTCCTGCGCGACAGCGGCGGCTTGCTGCCAGACGCCAACCCCAACGGCATGGTCGTCTACCGGCGCCGCGAACTCACGGCGGACCCGGCCCAGACCGAGGACCTCGTCCGCGTGCTGGCGGCCACTAACCGCGAGGCGAACCAGCCCCCCATGCAGATCGGCCAGTCCTCCCAGGCGATGGCGCTGGGCAACGCCGCCGCCCAGGGCCTTTCGACGCTGGTCACGCCGTCCGCCGCCAGCATCGTGTTGCCGCCCCGGCCCGTGCGGCTCGAGGACATGGTGACGGCCATTCCCGTCGCCGGGCGTAAGCTCCTGGACAGCAACGGCAAGGTCGGCAACATCGAACTGGAGCCGGGCGACAACGTGGTGGTGCCGCGGCTGATGAACACCGTGACGGTGCTCGGGGCCGTGCCGCGCTCCGGCGCGGTGCCCTTCGTGGCCGGCTACACCTGCCGGGAGTACATCAACGAGTCGGGCGGCTTGCGCGAGGACGCCGAGGCAAGGCGCCTGGTCGTGATCCACCCGAACGGCGCGGCGGCCCCGATCAAGCTCAAGGACACCATCGAGCCCGGCGACTTCATTGTCGTGCCGACGACCTACATCGTGCGCACCGTGCGGACCGACAGCTTCTGGCAGCAGTGGCTTAGCAGCATCATTGCCATCGTGACCGCCGGTCTGGTCTTCTAGGACGCGCAGAAGAGGCACTGTTACCGTGGCGTGGGCCAATCGCAGTAAGACGCTCAACCTCTCTTCATGGTGGGGGATGCTCCTGCTCAGCGTCGTTGCGGCGCTGCTGGTCGGCGCCTTCGTGGCGCTGTTCTGGCCGAACACCTTCCAGGCCACCAGCTCGTTCTTTGTCAGCGATCCGGCCGATCTGCTGTCCACGATGCTCAAACCCACCACCGGTCTGCCCGGCGACACCGCGCAAAGCAACCTCAAGCCCACCTCCGAGCGTCTGGCCGCCATTCTCTCCAGCCGCCTGATGCGCTCGAAGCTGGTGAAGAAGCGGCAACTGGACCAGCGCCTCGGCCTGCTGGACATCGAGGCCGAAGAGGCGCTGGCGCGGATGGCCGAGATCACCCCCATCGGCGCCGAGGGCTTCAGCGTCACCGTCAGCTGCAAGGGCTACACGGCGCTGCGGTCGCGCCTGAGCCACACGCTGCGCCAGGAGGAGGCGCGGCAACTGTGCGCCGACCTCGCCAACGACTACCTGGTCGAGTTGCAACAGTACGTGACCGAAACAAGCATCAGCGAAGCCCGCAAGCGCCGGGAGTTCATCGAGACCGCCCAGCGCCAGGTGATCGCCCACCTGACGAAGGCGGAACTGGGCATGGAGCGCCTGCAGCGGGCTCATGCCTTGCTGGATCCGGACTCCCAGGCCGCGCTGATCAGTGACCGCCTCCGCGCGCTCGAGCAGGCCGATGGCGAGGCGCGCGCCAAGGTGGATGAGACGCGCAGCTCCCTCGCCAAGGCCCAGGGCCAACTCGGGCGCGTGGACAGCATGCGCATCGCCAGCGTCGTGGAGATGCGCAACCCGATCATCGCCCAGGTCGAGCAGAAGATCGCCGACTTGCGCATCCAACTGGCCACCGAGGAAGCCCAGGGCAAGACGCCCCAGAACCGGGACGTGGTGCAGATCACGACGGCGTTGCGTTCCTGCGAGCAGCAACTGGCGCAGCTCAAGGAGGACGTGCATAAGGAGGTCGCGCAGTCAGCCAACCCGACCTACGAGAAGATCGTGGGGCAGGTGGTGGACCTGCAGGTGACGCTGGCGGGCGCGCGGGCCCGCAGCGCCCGCACCGCCTCCCTGCTGGGCGCCGCGCGCGGCGAGCTAGCCCAGCTCCCGCCGGTGGCGCGCGAGTTCTCCGAACTCAAGCAGGACCAGCAGGTCCAGTTCCAGGCGCTGGCGGCCCTCAAGCAGTCGCTGGCCGTGGCGCTGGTGCAAGAGCAGCAGAGCCAGCGCGTCGGGGAGTTCCTGGTGCTGGACCAGGCCGTGGCGCCGCCGTACCTGTACGGCCCGCCGGTGCTGCTGGGCATGATCGTGACTTTCGCGATCCTCCTGGCCGTCATGGGCCTGCTGAGCCTCAACCGCATGATCTTCGGGCACTAGGCGGGCGGCCGGTCGGGTGGGAAGCCGGATGCAGAACCGCTTTTGACTTGACCGCACCGCTTGTGCTATATTCCCACGTTACAGTGAGCTGCCAGAACGTCCGGCGGCGCGTGCCGTCGCCAGAGGTCACCATGATGCGGCATCAAGTACTGTGGCTCTGCCTGCTTCTCCCCCTGTTCGTGCTCGGGACGGCCTGGGCGGGCTCCTGCGTGCTCACCGGGGCCGGCGGGTTCGCCCTCCAGGTCACGAGCACCGCGCCCCTGATGAAGACCCCCGAGGGCGCCATCGTCCGCGGCAGCATCACGCTGTCCCCGACCGAAGCCCTGCAAGGCGGCCTGGGCACGACCTACTACGTGGACGAAAAGCCTCTGGCCGCTAGCTTCGACTCGCGCCCGGAACTGAAGCTGGACACGACCCAGCTCCCCGACGGCGCCCACGCCGTGCGCCTGGAAGCCCATGACGGCACGCGCCTGGCCTTCAGCAGCGGCAACCTGCCGCTCCACGTGGCCAACGACGCCACCACGAACCTCGTCCTCGAGCAGGCCAGGCAGGACACGCCGGTCTTCGTGAAGCTCTACCGCAAGGTCCTGCTGCGCGAGATCGTCTTCTTCGACAACCGCGAGGCCGACCTGGAGAAGCACGGCTTCCTGAGCCGCGGCCGCATCTACATCACCCTCACCGATCTCATGCGCCACATCGGCGGCACGATGATCTGGGGCCCCACCGCCAGCTATCTCACCGTCGAGCGCAACGGCGTGAAGGTCCGGGTCGTCCCCGGCAGCGCCCGCGTGTATGTCAACGGCGAGAAGCAGAGCCTGGGCCGGGCGACCTACCGCATTGACAACCGCACCTTCGTACCCATCCGGCCGATGCTCGACCTCTTCGGCCTCGATACCGACTGGAATCGACCGCTACACCGCGCGTTTGTGAATACCAAGTAGCCGGACGGACCGGATGCACACCAGGGCAGCCCTTCACCGTACCACGACAATTCCGGCGACCTCCCGCGTGCCCCCTACCCGACGACGACTTCGCCGCAGTGAAGTCGTCGTTTGCGTTCTCCTGGGGGCCCTGTTGCTGCTTCCCCTGGCCTCGTGGGTCCTGCGGCCCGTGCGGCTCAACGTCGGCGGCGTATCGTGCCGCGTGGGGCGGAAGGCCACGGTGGCCACGGCGCTGTCGGCCGCCGGCATCGCGCCGGTGGGGGGCGATGTCCGCGACCTGAACGGCGCCCTCCTGCACCCGAACGGCGGCCTGCCCCCGCGCGTGTTCGGCGATGGCCGGCCCCTGGTGCTGGCCGCCGCGGTCGCTGGTCATGATGTCCTGACCGTGGCCCCCGCCGCCGACGTCCGCGAGCCGGTCCGCGAACGCACCGAACTGCTCCCCGCGCCGGATCTCAGCGGCTACGTCCCTCCGGGCGTCGCCGGCACCCAACGCCTGCAGGTCGGTCTGCTCAGCGGAAAGGCGCTGCTGGACACGGTGGCGGCGGTGCCCACCGTCACCGCCACCCCGGAGGCCAAGCCGCGCCGCGCGCTGGCTCTGACGTTTGACGACGGCCCCTGGCCGACCAGCACCGGCCAGATCCTCGACGTTCTCGCCCAACATGGCGCGCACGCCACCTTCTTCGTCCTTGGTTCACTGGCCCGGGGGCGACCGGACGTGATCCGCCGCACCGTCGCGAACGGCAACGAGATCGGCATCCACACCTGGGGCCACGCCAACCTCACGCACCTGTCCTCCGGCGCCATCATCTCCGACCTGGGCCGTTGCCGCAGCACCCTTGAGAGCCTCACCGACGAAAAGGTCCGCGTCATGCGGCCGCCCTACGGGGCCATCAACGCCCGCGCCCGCTCGGCCATCGGCCAGACCGGCCTGCGGGTCGTGATGTGGACGGCCGACACGAACGACTGGCGGCGGCCGGGTGCGGACGTGATCTACTCGCGCATCATGAACGGCGCCTCGCCCGGCGCGATCATTCTCTGCCACGACGGCGGCGGCTCCCGCACCGGCACCGTAGCCGCCGTCCGCCGCGCGGTCCCGGCCCTGCAAGCGCGCGGCTACGAACTGCTGACCGTGTCGCAACTTCTCGGCCTGCAGCCCCGGCCCGAGGGCGGGGCCATCATCCTCGCCGACGGCCGCACGTTCACGGCGAAAGCCCTGTCGCCCACCGTCAGCCTGGTGATAGACAGCGAGCGGGCCACGCTCCCCGAGCCCCCGCTCGAGTTGGAGGGCCAGCTCATGCTCCCGGTGCGGCCCGTGCTCGACTCGCTGCGCCTCAAGTGGGTCTGGAGCCAGCAGGCGCACACGCTGACCGTTAGCGGCCCCTTCGAGCAACTCGTGCTGCGGCTCAACAGCCTGCAAGTGGAGACGGGGCCGGGCCTGACCGAGGAACTGCCGGTCCCGCCCATCCTCTACCGCAACTCGCTCATGGTGCCTCTGTGGGCGGCCATGCGCGTCGCCCAGGCGCGCGGCCAATACGACGCAGCCACGCACACGCTGCGCCTCGTCAGCTTCAATCAGGACTTGCAGACGGTCGCCGAGGGGAACGTCGCCCCCGCCGAATGGGGCAAGGGCATCAAGTGGCAGGAGTACCTGGGGGGACAGTAGCGGCGACTGTCGGGGTCTGTCCCCGGAGCGATCGCCGCAGGCGATCACGCAGGGGGCTGACCCCACCACAGCCTATCGTCGGGGTCAGCCCCCTGCAGTCCGGCTCACGCCGGCCTTTCGGGGACAGACCCCTCGTTCGCCACCTCCAGCAACGCCAGCACATTCTCGATGGGCACGTCGGCCTGGATGCTCTGCGCCGGGGAGAAGATGTACCCCTCCGGCCCCAGCGTGTCCCGCACGTGCCGCGCCTCCGCCCGCACCTGCTCCGGTGTCCCGTAGGGCAGCGTCTGCTGAGTGCTGATCCCGCCCCAGAACGCCAGCGCGTCCCCGTACGCCGCCTTGAGATGCGCGAGGTCCATGCACTCGGGCTGCACCGGGTTGAGCACCTGCAGCCCCATCTCGATCAGCGTGGGGATGAGTCGCTCGACGTTGCCGCACGAATGCACCCACACGTCCTTGCCGTATGACTTCACGAGATCGAACATCGCCTGCTCGCCGGGGCGGATGAGGTCGTTCCACGTCTCCGGCGACATCAGCAGCCCACACTGCGAGCCCCAGTCGCTCCCCAGCAGCACCCCGTCAACCTCCGGCAGCGCCAGGAAGTTCTCCATCATCACGAGGTTCTTGTTGATGATCCAGCGGAGCAGATCCCGCGCCCAGTCCTTCGCCCCGCCCAGGTCGGCCATGAAGTTCTCGAAGCCCCGCGCGAAGTACGCCTTCTCGAAGTGGATGCCGTACAGCCGCACCAGGAAGTACTTATCGCTGTCGTCCCGCCACGCCTTGAGGTTGTCGGCGAGGCCCTCGTAGTTGCCCCGGCCCAGCACCATCGGCCGCGAGGCGGGCACGCGGGGCCCGCGCCAGTCCGCCGCCAGCTCGTGCCAGTGCCACCACGGCACGGGGATGTCGCGCACATCGTTGGCGATGAAGTCGCCCACCGGTTGGTCGCCCAGGTGCTCCTGCAGCTTGGCGTGGGCGTCGCCGGTGAAGTCAATGATGTGTGGCGGGCGGTCTGCGGGCTGGTGGTTCACAGCGGCGAGGACACGTTCGCGGGAGGTCATGTCGCGGGGTTCCCCGACGCTGGCCTTACTTCCTGCTCGATTAGCCGCCGCAGGGCGCAGGCTTTCTGCCCGGCGCGGCGAACTACCGCCAAACCATCCCTACGGGGGAGCACCATGCACAAGCGCTCGGGCTTCACACTCGTCGAACTGCTGGTGGTCATTGGCATCATCGCAGTGCTGGCCGCGATCCTCTTCCCGGTCATCACCTCGGCCACGCGCGCGGCCCGCAAGGCCCACTGCGTCAGCAACTTGCGGCAACTCTCCGTGGCCCAGAAGATCTACTCGGACGACTACGACCGCACGCTGGTCCCGGCCCGCGCCGGGGGGGTCACCTGGTGTCAGATCCTCCAGCCCAACCTGAAGAGCAAGGAGATCGTGCTCTGTCCCGAGGACCACACGCCGCAGACGGTCAGCGGTTCGGACGACCTCCCGCATAGCTACGGCATCAACTACAACCTGACCTACAACACCGCCGGCGCGCCGTTCGTGTTCAGCATGTCCACGCTCAGCCGCACCACCGACCTGCTGATCTTCTTCGACATGAAGCCCTCGGCGAACGCCATGGGGTCGTACTACAACACCCACCGCCTGACGCGGATGGACACGCGCCACGGCGGCCGCTGCGGCGTCGCGTTCCTCGACGGCCACGCCAAGATGCTGCTGCCGGACGACACCGCCAAATCGGTGAACATGTGGGTGCCGTGACGGTGGGGAACGGCGAACGCCGCCACCCGTCGCCGCGGCATTGCACAGGGAGGCTCCCATGCGTACGTTGGTCTGTGTCATCCTGCTCGCCCTCGCGCTTCCTCTTGCCGCCCAGGAGGCCGCCACGCCGGGCCTCGTCGAGTTCACGCCGCCCCCCTGCCATGACATCCTCTTCAACCCCGGCATGGGCCTGTATCTGCAGTACCCCCCGCTGGACGCGAAGCCCGACGAGTGGTTCATGCAGATCGCCGACACCGCGTACTACCGCCTCGACTGGGCGGAGGTGAACCCCGAGCCGGGGAAGTACACCTTCGAGGAGTACTTCGGCCCCAGGTTCGACTTCTGGGTCAAGCAGTGCGGCAAGCGCGTCGCCTTCCGCGTGATGTGCCAGTCCATGCACTCGCGCGGGCAGGTCACGCCCCAGTGGGCCTTCGACCAGGGCGTCCCCGGCGTGCCGCACACCGCCCTCAACGGCAAGGAGCAGACCGACCCGGTCTTCTGGGATGACCGCTACCTCGACGTCCAGTGCGAGTTCATCCGCAAGCTCGGGGAGTACCTGGACGGCAAGCCGGGGCTGGAGTTCGTGGACATCGGCTCCATCGGTGAATGGGGCGAGATGCACCTGGCGCGCTGGACACCCCAACAACTGGCCGAGACCGGATACACCGAAGCGAAGTATGTCGCCGCCTACCGCCGCGTCATTGACGCCCACGTCCAGGCCTTCCCCCACACGCGCATCTTCCTGAACGTCGGCGGGCGGAACCACCTGACCATCAACGACTACGCGGCGATCAAGGGCGTCCACTTCCGCCAGGACGGGCTCAACCCCGCGGGGGCCAGCTACGACTGCGGCGAGTGGCTGTACAAGCCCTACGCCCGCCGCGGCGTCATCTGCAACTTCGAGTTCCACAGCGGCTATGACGAGATGCTCAAGAAGAACTGGGACGTCAAGACGACGATCGAGAAGGGGCTGTCGGCGCCGATCAGCTACCTGAACACGAACCTGTTCGGCGGCGGCTCGATCCGCCAGGCCCCGGCCGAGGCGCAGGAGTTGCTGCGCGACGCCGCCCGCCGCGTCGGCTACCGCTTCGTGCTCGCGAGCCTCAAGCACCCCGCGCAGCTGCGCCTCTACGCCACCCAGACCGCGCGCCTGCCGCTCTTCGCCATCTGGCGCAATGACGGCGTCGCGCCGTGCTACGGCAGCTACGCCCTGCAGTGGTCCCTTGTCGGCCCCGACGGCAAGCCGGTGGTCGAGCAGACCGAGTACCCGCCGACGCCGACGACGCAGTGGTGGCCGGGCGAGGAGCAACCGGTGGCGGCCGTCCTGCGCGTCCCGGCGGGGCTGCCGGCGGGCGACTACCAACTGCGGGTGGCGATGCTCGACCCCGAGGCGAAGCGGACGATCCGCCTGGCGCTGCCGGGGCAAGACGCGGACGGCGCCTACCCGTTGGTGAAGCTGACCGGCGTGGCCTCGGCCGCCACCAACGCGACCGTGCACGAAGACGGCTTCGAACAGGAGCCCGTCGGCTGGAACGCAGTCGAGGGGATGAACGCATCCCTCTCAACCGATGGACCCAAGTCAGGCGCCTCCTGTCTATTGGTCGAGGGCGCCACCGCGAAGTCGTGGAACTACGCCCAGACGCGCCTGAAGGCGACGGCCGTGCCCTTCGGCCTCTACCGGCTGTCGGCCTGGATGCTCATCGAGCAGACCAACGACCAGCGCCGCGCGCCCTTCTTGAAGCTCGCGACCAACGCCGCCGACGGCAAGTGGATCGCGAACTTCAGCACCAACCCGTACGACCTCAAGCAGACGGGGACATGGCAGCGGCTGGAGAGAACCGCCGAACTCCCCGCCAACGCCGCCACGCTGGACATCGCCATCGAGAAGGGCGACAACAGTACGCCGATCGCGCTGCGCCTGCGGCTGGACGACGTGAAGCTGGAGCTACTGGAGGCGCCGTGAGGACGGAGCGTGGGAGCGTGGGAGCGTGGGAGCGTCTCCGGGTTCGTACGAGCGGCCTCCCGCCGCGAGAGGGGCGCGGCGAATCGGGGCGGGGACGACTGAGGGTCTCGCGCGCACGCCGTTGCCGTTCGCCCCGGGGCCGCCGTGCGTCGCGGCGAGCGTGAGCCCGCCGGCCCGAAGGCCCGCCTCCTGCCCCTCCCGCGGCCGCTGCCGTCGCGCGGCCGCTCCCTGTGCTATAATCACCACTGCCAAGGCGGTGAAGCCGACCATGCCCGACACCCAATGCGACAAATGCGGGGAAACCCTCAAGGACGGCGCCCTGACCTGCTGGGCCTGCGGCACGCTGACGGCGGCCGGCCGCCGGGCGCGGGAGGCCGCGGGGGACGACGAGGAGACCTGGCGGCGGTCGGTGGAGGCAGCCCGGCGACGGCAGACGGCGCAGCCGGCGGTGGACGCCGACGAGGTCCTCCAGCGCGTGCTGGTGGACACCGGCCAGGACCGGCCCGCGACCCGGCGCCATCCCGAGCCGACGCTGGACCTGCGCCGGGACAGCCAGAAGCTCATCGCGGCCTCGGAGACCCTCGGCAGCCTGGGCGCCTTGCTGGCTTTCCTGACGTCGCTGGGGGGGCTGATCGCGGCGGCCGTCGGCATCCTGTCGGGAAACACGATCCAGCTTCTGGCCGGCATCGCGGCTTTCGTCGCGGTGGGTGGGCTGGCCCTGTATGCCTACTTCCAGTGCAAGTTCCTCGCGGAGATGGGGCGGGCGTTGACGGACGCGCTGCAGCAACTGAACCGCCTGCACGTGGCCGTCCAGGAACTGCGGCACGAGCGCCACGACACGGACGGCGACCCCCATGCCCCCTGAGCCCTTCACCGGACGGCAGGTCGCGACTGACGAACTGATGGCGTCCCTGACTGAGGCGCGTGTGCGCCGGGCCGCTGACATCCGTGCCCATGCGCAGAGGCGTCGGCGCCGGGCCGAGATTGCCCCCGACGGCCACCTCGTGGTCCTGGCGGCGGACCACCCCGCCCGGATGGTCACGGGGGCCCACGACGACCCGCTCGCCCTCGCCAACCGGCAGGAATACCTGGGCCGCATCCTGCGGGTCCTGCAGGCCGGACATGTGGATGGCCTGATGGCCACGCCCGATGTCATTGAGGAAGTCCTGGCGGCCGATCTGCTGCTGAGCGGGGCCCTGCTGGACGATCGACTCCTGATCGGCTGCATGAACCGCGGCGGACTGGCCGGCACGTCCTTCGAGATGTGGGACGGGCTGACTGCCTATGACGCCCGCGGCATGCGCGAGATGAATCTGGACGGGGCCAAGCTGATGTTCCGCCTCGAGCCGGGCAACCGCGGCAGCGGCCAGACCATCGTCTGGTGCGCCCAAGCGATCAACTCATGCCTGGAGGAGGGCCTTGCGGTCTTCCTCGAGCCCCTGCCCGTGCGCGAACAGGGCGGGCGTTTCATTGTCCAAAAGGAAGCCGGGGAGCTGGCGCGGATCTGCGGCGTGGCCTCGGCGCTGGGGCGGTCGTCGCTGGCCACGTGGCTCAAGCTGCCCTATTGCGCAGACTACGAGATCGTCGCCCGGGCGACGACGTGCCCGATCCTGATGCTGGGCGGAGAGGCGGGGGAGCAGCCGGTGGAACTGCTCGAGGACCTGGCGCGCGGACTGCGCGCCGGCCCGAACGTGCGCGGGGCCCTGATCGGGCGCAACGTGCTCTATCCGGGCCCCCACGACCCGGCCGTCATGGCCCGGGCGATCCACTTGCTGGTCCACGAACAGATGCCGGCGCGCCTGGCCTGGGAACAGGCCCAGGGTGCGCAGGGTTAGGGAAGGTAGAACGCCCGGAACAGGCACTCATGGCCCGCAAGTACCGCAGCCCGGACCGTCCTGCCCCGCGCCCGCGCACCGAGGGCGTGTCGCTGGCCTCGTGGGGCGCCAATCCGCTCCACTGCTTCATTCGCATCACGGTGGGCCGCGTGGCGATGTACCTGACCCAACTCGGCGAC
The DNA here is from genome assembly GCA_964653205.1 of uncultured Armatimonadia bacterium. Taxonomy (GTDB): domain Bacteria; phylum Armatimonadota; class Zipacnadia; order Zipacnadales; family UBA11051; genus JAJFUB01. Next base: position 20,727 of record CAZZDO010000007.1, read on the forward strand.
TTGCTCAACGCCGGGCTGACGATGCACGACGCGATGGGCGAGCTGGCCGACCACGCCTACGACTGGCGGTTGCGGCGCATGAGCCGGGAGATCGCCACCGGCGCGGCGGCCGGTCAGTCCCTGGCCGAACAGCTCGCGCGCTACCCGCAGATACTGTCGCCACACGTTCGGGGGATGTTGCTGGCCGGGGAACGCGCCGGGGCCTTGCCCCGGGTGTGCCAGGAACTCGCCCAGGAGTTGCGCGCCCAGCAGCACGCGCGCTGGCACGTGGCGGTCGCCGAGGTCTGGTTTGGGCTGCTGTTCTTCGTAGCGGTGCTGGTGCCGGGGCTGCCGCGCATGATCAACCCCGAGCGCCCGGACATCGCCGCCTACGTGCGCTACCTGACCGGTGTGGCCCTGCCCATCTACGTTGGCTCCATCCTGGTGTGGAACGGCGCCAAGCTCATCGGCTCGATCCCGATGCTGGCCGACCTGGTGCAGACCTTCCTGTACTACCTGCCCGGGGCCGGGCATCTGATCCGCCGCGCGGCGCTCAACCGGGCCGCCGTGGCCATGGAGGCCCTGCTGCGGGCCGGGGTGGAGATTCAGGAAGCGCTGGCGATGGCGGCCGACTGCAGCGGCAACGCGGTGATCCGCGGGCAACTGCAGTGGGCCGCGGCGCAGGTGCGCGCGGGCCGACCGCTGGATCAGGCGCTCAGCCGGGCCAGCTTCCTGCCCGGGCCAGCCAAGCAGAGCCTGGTTCTGGGCGAGCGCGCCGGGACGTACGAGCGGGTGTTGGGGGCCGTCGCGGAGGACGCCCGAGCCAATCGCGCCCGCACCGTCCTGCTGGTCAACATCGGCGGCTACGGGGTGATGCTGCTCGTCTCCGCGGTCGTCGTCGCAGTCATCGTGTACTTCGCGTTCAGCGGCTACCTCAACGCCCTGCTGAACACCAACTTGGAGTGAGTCGCCGCTCCTGCTGTCACGTGAAAGGCCATCGTCATGAAGAGACTCGCCATTCTGGCGCTCCCGCTGCTGCTGCCCTCGTGTGTGCTGGCGGGCGCGATCGCCAACGGGGACTTCGAGTCCGGCCTCAATGGCTGGCAGGCGGTCACCCATGGCGGAGCGCAGGTGACGGTCGCCAGCGACAAGCCGGCCGCCGGCCGGGGGTGCCTGGTGCTTTCCTGCACCGGCAGCGACCAGGCGTGGGCGCTCGGGCCGGCACTGCCGGGTGCCGCGGGGGATCTGTTGCAGCTCACCTTCTCGGCCCGGCGAGGCCAGGGCAAGGCCCGCCTGCTGCTGACGCTCGTGGCTGACGCTGCCGGACTGGCCGGCGTTCCCGTGTGGGAAGGTGTACTGCCCGCCGACAACGAGTGGCACAAGGTCAGCCTGCTGCTCAAGACCCCACCTGTGGCAGGCGGCGCCACGCCCCACCTGGCTTTCGGTGTCGCCGGCCTCGCGGGCGCGTGGGCGGTTGACGTGGTGGACGCCGCGCCGGGCAAGCCTCTGGAACTCCCCGCAATCACCCCGACCGGCGAGGCGGTGCAGACCGAGGTGCTGCCGGATGGGTGGCAGCCGGAGGGGCTGCTCGACGCGCGCAGCAAAGAACTGGCCGGCCAGACCGAACTGCTGCTCGATGTCAACGGCATCGAGGTCGGCCTGCAGCCGGAGTTCACCTGCCGGCGCGGCTTGCGGCAGGGCATGGTGCTGTACGCCGTGAACCGCGGCGATCTCGATAAGCAACTACTGATCAGGATGGCGGCCCCGCAGGGGATCGAGTCGCCGGCATGGACGGTGCCGATTCGCGGCCGGGGCGGCTCCCCCAAGAAGGACGACAAGACCTGGACCGGCACGACCCGCTTCCACACCGCCATCCAGAGCATGCGGGCCGGAACCTACTGGGTGAAGCTGATCGCCAAGTCCGGCCCGGATGAGAAGGCGGCCCCGATCAAGCTCACCTGCGAGGCACAGTACCCGGCGCCAGGCCTGATCTGGCATGGCAAGGTGGACCCCACGGCGCTGGCAGCCGCGGGCCACGCCGGCATTGACCTGCACCTACTCACTGCGCCGCCGGACCTCGCGGCCTTCCAGCCCATGGTTGCCGGCGTCCAGGGCCATGGCGAACACCTGGTCGGGCCGCTGCTGCAATCGCTGAGCCCGATGCAGTACGCGCCGGCCGTGCAGCGCCTGTACGCGGACCTGTCTCCCGCGTTCTGGGCCGTGGCGCCAGACGACGTAGCCGGCAGCACGCTCAGCATCCTACCGCGCGTCGTGGCCGACTTGCACAAGGCCAGGCCGCAGTCGTACGTCGTGTCGCCGCCGGTGGCGCTGGCCCGCGACTGGCAGAAGGACGAACTCGCGCCGACGAAGCCGGCCGGGGTGACTGCCGAGCGCCTCGCCGGGGTCGTGTCGGTGGCGGTGCGGCCGCCGGTGCAGGCCCCGCCCTGCGTCCTGCAGCAGACGGTGGACGGCAACGCGGACGTCGTCAGCGGTGCGCTGGCGGCGCTGGGCAGGCAGACCGATCTCCACGGGGTGCGGGGCTTGCTGGCCTCCCGCAACCTCAATCTGCCGATGTTGGTCGGCCCGCTGCGGTCATTGCCGGGCAGCGATGAGCGCCTGAATGCGCTCTATCTGGCCCGGGCCATGACCAACGCGCTGGCCGAGGGCGCCACCAGCGCGCTCTTGGAGCCCGCCGCCTCGGCTGGCGAGGGCTGGGGCCTGCAGCCGACCGCGCCGGCGCAAGGCGAGACACCCGCGCAGCAGGTCGTGCGGCTGCTGAGTCGGGAGTTGGCCGGCGCGGCGCCCCTGGTGCCGCTCGCCGACAGCCCGGACATCACGACCGCTCCGGACGCCCGCGTCTGCTACCGACCGTTCCTGCGCGGCGGCGAGGGCGTCGTGGTGCTATGGAACAACACGAGTGTGCCCAAGGATGTCACCATCGAGTTCCGCTTCGAGCCTGTTGTCTGGCAGCGTCTGGCGTTCTCCTACCAGGGCGAGTTCGCCACGCGACGGTGGGATCCGATCATGCAGTTCCCGGCGGAGGCCTTCAAGCGCGGACGACCGGCTGTCTTCGTGCGACTGGACCCGCTGCAAGTCCAGGTGCATTCCTTCCGGTTGCTGACGCCGCACGCGGCGTGGCTGCGGAAGGTCGAGTTCACGGCACCCTTCAAGCCCGTGAGCGAGCCGGGGATCCCGCGCAGCGACGAGCGCACCTGGTGGCGTGACATGTTAGGGGGCCGCGGCGGCCTGTAGCAGGGAGTTGGCCGTAGCACAGAGCGCATCTGAGGAGGTCCCGATGAGTGAAGCACCGCCGTCTCGTCCGCGCTGGCTACGCCGGCTGCCGTGGGTGCTACCGATCCTGCTGATCCTGGCGGTGGTGGCCAACTGGTCCGACATCAGCAAGATCGTGCGCGGGGAACGCAGCCTGCGGAGCATCATCTACGGGCGCGACGACAGGCTGAGCCTGAACCTCGCCGGCTGGCGCATGCCGTCGGACACCGGCGCGGCGGACGCTAGGGTGACCGTCGAGGTCTTCCTGATTGCCGGGGACCCCTGTCACCTTGACTCAGCCTGCCTGGGGCATTCGCTGGGGACGCTCGACCCGAAGCGGCTCCGCGTCAAGTTCGTGGACAGCGTCCCCGGGTCCACCGGGTCGGAGCGGAGCCAGAAGCTCAAGCTGGGCTGCGACCAGGGCGTGGCCATCAACGGCAAGACGAAGTTCACGCTCCCCGACCCGGCCAAGCCGGGGAAGCAGAAGACGGTGCTCACGAGCCACAACGGTGGCGGCCTGGACACGCCGGCCCTGTACGCGCTGCTGGACCGCGCGCTCAAGGACGCCTATAAGGGCAAGGGCCTCGGGATGACGCAGGAGGATTTCGCCGCGCGCCTGCAGGAAGCGAGCAAGCAATTCGCCGCTCAGGCCGAGGCTGAGGCCAAGGCCCGCGCGGAAGCCGAGAAGGCGAAACAGCGCTAACTCCTCGTTAGCAGCGCGTACATCCCCGGCGGGATCGTCAGCGTGCCGCCGACAGGCTTGCCGGTGAAGGCATCCCCCAGCGTCGCGGGCACCTGGACCGTCGCCGGCTGATCGAGGCTCGTGTTGTTCAGCAGGAAGGCCACGCCGCCACCCGGCCCGGCATAGCGGTACATCTTCAGCGCGGGCTGGTCGGTCGGCCAGTTGCGCGGCCGGTGCAGCAACTCCAGCGCCTTGTTGAGCAGGGCGGGCTCGAGTGTTGTCGGCACGACCCGCGCCGTGGGGAGCTTGCTCCAGGCCGCGATGGGCGTGCCGTCGGGCAGCTCCGGCGTCCCCGCGAAGGCGGACAGCAGCACCCCACCCTTGCTCACGAACTGCTGCAGCCGCGCGAACTCCTCGGCACTCAGCACCGGCCGCACGCACGCATACAGCACCACCGAGCCCGGCGGCACGGCCAGCGTGTTGGTCACCCCGTAGTCAAGGTTCGCGTCAAAGAGCGCCTGCCACACCTTCGACCAATTCCCCTTCTCCGCTTCATTCATCTCCACGAGGTCGTTGTAGACGATGGACTCCGGGCACCACACGTACATCGAGGGCGCGCGGCGCAGGCCGCTGGTGGCGTGCGTCAGGCGCGAGGCGTAGAAGACGTTCTTCATCCACTCGACGCGGTTCGGGCCGTCGGTGGGGCCGCGGAAGTGCCACGGCATGACCCGGGTGGTCAGCGCGCTGATGCAGGCGGTGTTCATCGGGCGGTCCTGCAGCGCCGTGTGGGCTTCCGGGTACTGCGGCGGGACGATGGTGGTCTGCCCGCCGTACTCCTCGGCGATCTTGATCGTCTCGGCGTACATCTTGCACGACGCCGGGTTGTCGTAGGCCCAGCAGGCGGTCATCATGCCCGCCTGGGCCAGGGCCGGCGGCCACAGGCTGTTGTGGTTCATCTGCTCGGGGCCGACGTTGCCGTTGCCGGGCATCAGGGGGATGCTCTGGACCGGCGTGCCCTGGGCCGCCGCTGCCATGAACGCCGCCACCGATTGCAGGCGGAACTGGTAGAAGCGGTAGAAGGGCATCGTGCGGCCGCGGTCGGGGATGGGCTTGCCGACCAGGTCGCCGTAGCCCTTCGCCTCACACCAGCGCTGGAACTCCGCCTGCGCCGTCTCGCTCACATCGCCGTACCGGCCCACGCCCCACATGCCGCGCGGCTCATCCACGAGGAAGAAGTCGGCTCCGCGCGCGGCCTCGCCGGGGTTGCGCTGCCACAGGTTCGTGAACGCTGCCCGCGCCTCCGGGGCGCAGTTGGACCACACGTTGGGGATGGTCGCCGTGGTGCCGTCAGCGTTGCGCAGGAGGTTGAGCGTGATCCCCGTCAGCTCGCCGGGGAAGCCCTCGGCATGACCGGACACCGCGTGGCGGAAGCCGGCGGCGCGCAACTGGTCGGCGAGGATTTTCAGATTCGTGGAAAAGCCGTCAATGCCCATCTCGCGGTAGGCCGCCAGCAGCGGCCCGAGGTCCAGGGAGCCGGTCTTCTCGGACAGCCGCTGCCACGCCCCGCCGCCGATGCTCCAGCCCCAGTAGGGACGGTAGCCCGGCCCGCGCTTCAGCCGCTCCATCGCGCCTTGCCAATACGCCAGGTCCACGCCCTCGGCCGCCAACTCCTGCTTGGCCTGGACCCAATCGGCCACCAGCGCATCCTGCAGGAGCTTCCAGTTAGCCCGGTAGGTCTCCACCGGCACGGGCCCGTCGGGGTACTGCTTCATCGTGATCTTGAGCTCTTGCCCGACGGCCAGCGGCTCGGCCGAGACCGCCTCGACGGTCACGTACTTCTGGCTGCTGTCCGACCGGAAGCGTAACTCGATCTTGCCCGCGGGGGCGTCCACGGGGAACGTGAAGGCCTTCACGGAGGCGTTGGTGCCCTCCTTGTCGGCCACGAGCGTGCCATTGGCCCAGATGGACTGGCCGGGGCGCCCCTCGCCCAGCGCCAGGTCGCCGACGATGGCCGTCACGGCATAGCGCCCGGGCTGGACTGCGAAGACGAAGCTGTTCTCCTCCAGCGACAGCACGGCATCGGAGAGCAGGCTGAACTCCAGGCCCGTCGGGCCCTGGCCCAGATACGGGTTCGTCGGCTCGCCGCGGAACAGAAAGCCCATGGGGGCCTTCGTCCAGCCAAAGGGCTTGTCGGGCGCGAAGCGTTCGGCCGGCGTGACGCGCGTGTATCCCGCCGCCAGCGGCGTGCTCGGCCCGCCCATGTCGAAGTGGTAGCTGTCAGCGAGGGCCAGCGTTCCCAGGCAGAGGATGCCGGCTGTAAGCAGGGCGCAGCGCATCTTGGTCGCCTCCCAACGGGGCTGGCCGACATTTCTTCGGCCACCAACGTCGCGCCTGCATGCAAGTCATCGGGGCCGCCACGGCGAACAGGCAGGCAACGCTCACCCGCGAGGCCTGACATGCGAACTCTCAACTGGCTGATTCTCACGCTGCTGGCGCTCACGCCCTGCTTCGCCCAGAACTTCACGCAGGACTTCGAGACCGACACCGGCGGCGCGTTCTCGTACCACAAAGCCCCCGACGATCTGAAGATCGAGCGTCTGCAGGGCGGGGCCGCGTCGGGCCAGTGGTACCTGCGCGGCGTCCTGCCCGGCCAGAAGAAGCTGGAAGGGCTCGCCATCAACGCCACCGGGCTGCCCGGCGGGCGGCTCGCGACCGTGACGGCCGCCGTGCGCGGCCAGGGCGAAGTCTGGCTCTGCCTGATCTCCGGCAACGGCTGGCTGTACGCGCCCGCGACCAAGACGCTGACCGACCAGTGGCAGGACCTCAGCCTGTCGAAGGTCCTCATCGCGACCGACAAGTCGCTGGGCGTCTACTTCATCACGCGCGACGTGCAGCCCGGCGCGGTCTTCGAGGTGGACAACGTGCGCGTGACGACGGTGCCGCCGGCCGAGACGTGGGACGCGGCCGTCGGGCCGTGGCGGCTGGAAGCGGAAGGCTTCGCGCCCAATGGCAAGACGGTCGTTGCCGACGCGAAGGCCCTCGGGGGGAAGATGGCCCAGTCCGAGGCGTACGTGAGCCTCGCCGACCTGCCCACGCCGCGCACGAGCAAGCCGATCAGCATCACCTGCCGCGTCCGCAGCGGCGATGCGAACGACACGTGGCGGCTCGTCACGTGGCAGGGCGGCAACACGCAGTACCTGCGCACGGCGAAGCCGACGCAGACGACCGACTGGGAGTGGCTGAAGCTGGGGCCGGTGGTGGCCGGGGAGTTGGGCGACCGGTTCGGCGTGTGCTCGAATCGCGCGGCCGGGGCGCGCGGGTGGGTGGGTGTGGACAGCGTCGTCGTCAGCACGCAGGAGGATCTGACGCCCGAGCAACTGGCCGCGGCGCCGGAACTGCTGGGCAGTCGGCCGCTGGCCGCCGTCGGCCGGGCGACGGACGGCTTCGGGCCGGGCGCGACGATCAGCGGCTTCATGACCGTCGGCGGGCGGACGCCCGGCCAGGCGCCGACGGAAGTCCGGCTGGCGTACGACGACCAGGGCCTCAATCTCCGCTTCGACTGCCCTGAGCCGCTGCTCGACACGGCCATGCAGCGCCGCCACGAGTTCCTCGCCAAGGTGACGCAGCGCGACGGCGATGTGTGGGCCGACGACTGTGTGGCCGTGCTGTTGCAGCCGGCCGGCTCCAAGCGCGTGTACGAGTTCGCGGTCAATGCCCTGGGCACGCTGGCCGACGCGGCCGACACCGAGCCGGACCTGTGGGAGTCGCGAGACGTAGCGTGGAACTCGCAGGCCACGGCGCGGGCGGGCATCGAAGAGAAGCGCTGGTGGGCAGAACTGCGCGTGCCGTGGAGCGACCTGGGCGGCAAGCCGCAGGTGGGCGACCGCTGGGGCGCGAGCTTCGCGCGTTCCGCGCGCGGTCGCAAGGAGCAGACGGTCTGGAACCTGACCAACCAGGGCATCCACGACCCCGTGGCGCTGGGGACGCTCGTGTTCCGGGACGCAGTGCCGACGCTGGCGCTGCAGCCCCCGGCGGCCTTGCAGGCGCGCGGCAATGTCCTCCCGCCACCGACCACGGACGCCAACGCACATGTCACGACCTTCGCCGAGGTGCGGTCGGGCGGTGGCGTGGTGCGGCACTACCAGTCGCCCTTCGACGTGCCCGCCGACGCGGACTTGCAGACCGCCTATGGCGTGCTCGACGCCGCCAGCCTGCAGCCGCTGGTCCTGACGCCGCTCTTGCCACAGGGCGTGAAGTCGTCCTTTGCCGACCTGACGATTGCGTGCGACGGGCCGTACGAGCTGTTTGTGAACGGGCAGTGCGTCGCCCGCGGCGCTTCGGCCGAGGGCGCGAAGGTACAGGTGGCGCTGGAGAAGGGCGTGAACGTGCTGGCTCTGCGCGTGGCGCAGGGCACGGCGGCGTTGGCCGGGCAGGTGGGCGACTGGCGCTTCGACGCCGCTGGCTGCAAGCTGGCCCCCGCCGACACGAAGGAGGCGCTCAGCGCCGCGACCGACGAAGGCGCATGGGCCGAGGCGCCCAGGACAGGCGACCACCCGAAGCTGGGCCCCATCGTCGGCGAGAAGGGCAAGGCCCTCGTCCTGCGCCGCACGCTGCTCTACGAGAAGACGCGCGTATGGCCGACGCCCGACCCGGTGTACTACCTGGCGCAGGGCGTGACGCAACACATGGTCTTCCGCACCGACGGCCTCAAGGGGCGCAAGCTCAACGGATGGGAGACGTTCCTGGCCGTGCCGCCCGGCTTCGAGGTCGTTGGCAGCACGGGGTTCTACGCCAGCAACCGCACCGGTATCCCGCAGTGGAAGACGACGCCTCTGGGTGAGCAGACGGTACTCGGCAAGCAGATGCAGGTCTTCAGGATCGCGGCTGACCAGCCGCTCCTACCGGGGCGGCACTACATCATGTCGGAGTTCCAGGCGTTGGTGCGAGCCCCCTCACCCCCGGCCCCTCTCCCACAGGGAGAGGGGAGAACGGCAACGGCAACGGGTGCGCAGTTCGTCTACTGGTCGCAGGCCAACGGCGGGAGCGTGATCGAGGCGCCGCAGAGGGTCAAGGTGAGGGTGCTGCCGCCCGTCAACGGCGCGCAGTGCAAGACCCTCGTCTGGCAGCTCTGGGGCGGGTGGCTCTCGAACATGGACGACCTACCGATGCGCGAGCAGATTCTTGCCTGCGCGCAGAAGGCCGGCTTCACGGACGTCGTCTCCGGCGATCGCTGGACTTCGGACCACGCCCCGCGCTTCGGCCTGACGCACACCATGGGCATCAACTTCCAGAGCTGGTCGCTCAACCTCGGGCCCTACCTGAAGGCGCACCCCGACGACCGACTGGTGGACGCCAAGGGCAAGCTCAGCGACCAGTACATGTGCATGACGGTGCTGCTGGGCAACGGCTGGGGCGCGGTGCGTGATTGCCTGCAGGAGAAGATTGACACGGTCAAGCCCAACACGCTGGACTACGACTATGAATACCCGCCCTTCACCAGCCAGCACTCCTGCTACTGCGACCGCTGCCTGCAGGCGTTCCGGGAGTTCGCGAAGCTGCCGGCCGAGGCGAAGCTGGACGCCGACCTCATCGGCAAGCAGTACCGCGACCAGTGGGTGGACTTCATGGCCCGCCGGGTGGCGAGGATGTTCGGCATGTTCCGCCGCACCATCCACGAGTTGTCGCCAGGGACGCACTTCAGCACCTACAGTGGCTACGCTACGCCCGACAACGCCGAGCGCTACGGTGTGGACTGGCGCCATGTCGGCGACGAGCAGGGCTGCGACCATGCGGGCTGCGGCTACGGCCGGCCCGTCGAAGCGATCGCGGCCACGGTGGACGCTCTCAAGGGAATCCCGCTGGTGTGCGGGGCGCTGCTGACGCCCTACGAGCGCGACATCCTGACCCCCGTGACGGCGCTGACGAAGGGCTGGCTCCTGCGCACGGTGCTCGACAGCACGGGCGGGGTGCTCGTGTACGACCGGACGGAACTGGACGGGCGGAGCTGGCTGGCGATGGGTGAGACGACGCGGCTGGTGGCGAAGTACGAGCCGGTGTTCCTGCACGGGAAGCATGTCTTCCTGCCGAACCTGCCCCCGGCGCAGGTGGAGGCGCTCCAACACGAGGGCACGACGCTGGTGTGCTTCATGAACCCGAGCAGCAAGGTGATGAGCTTCAAGGCGCCGCTGCCGAGCGAATGGGGCGGCGGGGAGGAGTTCTACAGTGGGCGGAAGGTCAGCGCCGGGGCGACGGTGGAGGTGGCGCTGGAGGCGGGCGAGGCGGAGGTGATGGTGCTCAGGCGGTAGCCGGTGCTACAATGCCCCCAACATCGCATGAGGATGAGTCACGATGAAGGTTACCAGTCGTGGGCGAATCACGATCCCAAAGGACATGCGCGACCGGTTCGGGCTCACGCCCGGAACGAAGGTAGACTTCGTAGTCGAGCCGGACGGCGTCAGGATTGTGAAGCACTCGGATAGCCGCTTTGCGCAGCTGGCTGGCTACCTCAGGGATCGGTGGGTAATCGGCGACATTGACCAGTACCTTCGGGAGAGCCGCGGACGGGACTGACCGTCTACAGCGCCCAGTCCCCGCCTACCGGCCGCTCACGTTGCCACTGCCGCAGCTCCCGGTGCTCGTCGCGTTCCAGCTCCGGGTCATCGTCAATGAGCGCGAAGGCATCCTCCCGCGCGCGGGCCAGCGTCACCGTATCGGCCAGCAGGTCCGCCATCCGCAAGTCCGGCAAGCCGCTCTGCTTGCTGCCGGCCATCTCGCCGGGCCCCCGCCGCCGCAGGTCCTCCTCGGCCACCAGGAAGCCGTCGTTGGTGCGCTCGAGCACCTGCAGCCGCTCGATGACGTCGAGGTCCTTCGCCCCCGTAACGAGCACGCAGTAGGCCTGATCGCGGCTGCGCGCCACGCGCCCGCGCAACTGGTGCAGTTGCGCCAGCCCGAACATCTCCGCGTTCATGATGATCATGCAGAGGGCGTTGGGGACATCCACGCCGACCTCGATCACCGTCGTCGCGACCAGCGCCTCCAACTCGCCCGCGCGGAAGCGCTCCATGATCTGCTCCCGCTCGGCGGCGTCCATCTTGCCGTGCACCAGCGCGAGGCGCAGGCTGGGGAAGATGCCACGGCGGAAGCGCTCGTACAGCTCCTCGGCGGCGGCCAGGCGCCGGTCCTCGTTCGCCTCGATGATCGGGCAGACAAGATAGGCCTGCCGCCCGCGCTCGACCACGTCCGAAACCATCCGGAACGCGCGGTTCTCTTCGCGCAGTGTGAGCAACTCAGTGTGGACAGGCGTGCGCCCCGGCGGCAGTTCATCAAGGATCGAGACATCGAAGTCGCCATAGGCTGTCAGCGCGAGGGTGCGGGGGATCGGCGTCGCGCTCATGATGAAGACGTTGGGGCGCAGGCCCTTGCCCACCAGCAGCGCCCGCTGGCGCACGCCGAAGCGATGCTGCTCATCAATGACGGCGACGGCGAGATCGTGGAACTGCACGCTCTCCTGGAACAGGGCGTGGGTGCCGACCGCAAGGGGCGCGGTGCCGGCGGCCAGTTGCTCCTGGACCTCGCGCTTGGCCGGGCCGCTCAGGCTGCCGGTCAGCAGCACCGGGCGCAGGCCCAGGGGGGCAAGCAACTCCGTCAGCGTCCGGCAGTGCTGTTCGGCGAGCAACTCGGTCGGGGCCATCATGACGGCCTGCTTGCCGGCCCGAACCGCCGCGAGCAGCGCCGCCGCCGCCACGACCGTTTTGCCCGCGCCGACATCGCCGTGGATGAGACGGCTGGCCGCCTCCGGGCGGCGCAGATCGTCGAGAATCTCGCCGATCACGCGCTCCTGCGCCCCGGTCAGCGCGAAGGGCAACACCCCGCGCAGTTCCTCCAGCGCACCGTCGGTCTCCAAGGCCGCCGACTCGACCGTGACCTTCGCCGCGCGCCGCCGTTGGGCCAGCCGCACCTGCAGGAAGAACAACTCGTCATAGGCCAGGCGGGCCCGCGCGGCGCGCAAGGTCTCGTTGTTCGTCGGCAGGTGCACCTCGCGGTACGCCAACGCCAGGGGCATCAAGTTGCGCCGTTCGATGATGTCGCCGGGCACGCGGCTCTCGGGGTAGTCGGTGCAGGCCTGCAGCGCGGCCAGCACCAGCTTGCGCATCACCACCTGCGAGAACGGCGGCGAACTGTACAGGGGCACGATGCGCCGGATATTCAGCTCTTCGTCGCGGATGACCTCGACTTCGCTGACGGCCAGCGAAGCGTCACCCTTGTGCAGGCGTACCTGGCCGGTGACGACGAGCTTCGTGCCCGCCGCGAACTGCGTGGCGCGGTAGGGTTGGTTGAACCAAGTGAGGCTGATCTCGTCGCTGCCATCAGTCGCGGGCACGACGGCGAGTCGCTGCCCGGCCTTGAAGGCCACGCGGCCCTCGTCGGTGACGGTGACGAGCAGGCAGACCGACTGGCGGTGCTCCAGCGTGCGCACCGGCTGCGGCTCACGGCGGTCCTCGTAGCGGAAGGGGTAGTACTGGAGGAGATCGCCGACGGTGGCAAGGCCGGCCTTCGCCAGTGCCTCAGCGCGCGCCGGGCCGATGCCGGGGAGACGCAGGAGCGGGGAGTCCCAGCGCAGGGGGCCCGGCGGCTCGGAGCGACTCCCGCCGCCTCGCGAGTCGTACGAGCGGCTTCCAGCCGCGAGGCCCTCGCGGCTGGAAGCCGCTCGTACGGGATCGGGCGGAGGTGGTGCGGGTGGGACCGCCTGCTCCACGAGCAGCCCCAGCCGCTCGACCTCCGTGACGAAGGCCTTGCGCTGGGGCTGCCCCATCTCGGCATACTGACCGGCCTCGGCGCGGAGACGGGCCAGCGCGGCGCGCAGGTCACGATCCTGCACGTGGGCTGCCGCCCGATCCACCCATTGCTGCACCAGCCCGGCCAGGCCGCCGACGACCGCGCGGTCGGCATAGTCCTGCCGGCGCTCGAGCGCGAGCGCCTGGGCGGGCAGGCGCCAGGGCTGGTTGGGGGGAGATGATCGCGGCATGGTCGTGAGGTTCGCCTCGCGGCGGGCGCAGGCTAGCGCATGCCCAGCGCCTGTTCGGTCTCGGACTGGGCGTGCTTCCAGGCGTCGAAGATCCCCCACCCGTACAGGGCCGCGTAGATGAGCCCGCAGATGGTGACCAGGAGCCACTGGCCGGTCCCCGTGCCGTCCACGACGGCCTGTGCCGCCTGGCGCTGGGCCTCACGGGCATTCGGGCTGCCCAGCGTGAAGCTGGCGCTGACGTAGGGCATGACGACGCTGAGCAGCAGGATGGCGGCCACCGCGGCGGCGCCCAGGAAGCCGAGGCCCTTCTCCTGCTGGTGGTTGTAGAGCTGCCCCAGGCCGGGGAAGAGCAGGGCGTTGAGCACGGCATTCAGGGGTTTTCGGGCGCTGGCGTGAAGGGCGGAGGGGTCTGCGATGACCTGCTGAATGAGGGCCTTGCGGCGCTCCTCGGGAGTCTGCGCGAGCAGCGAGGCGCCGTATTTGCGCTCCGCGTCGCCATTGGCCGGCTCGATCTCAAGCGCGTGCTTGTAGTGTTGCCGCGCCGGGCCGATCTGGCCCTGAGCCGTGGCGGCGTCGCCGGCGAGTTCATGGGCGGTGGTGCTGTCGGGCCAGCGCTGGACCAGTTCGTCCGCGGCGCGGGTGGCCTCGGCCGCCCGGTGCAGGCGCAGGTTCAGTTCGACCTGGCCCACCAGGCGAGCGAACTCATCCTCGTCGGCCGGCGCCATCGGTTCGGGATTGAGGGGCGTGTCGCTCACGCGGGTTGCGGGACCTCGATCTCTTCGGCATCCATCCACAGGCGCCGCAGGTCGTAGAAGTGCCGCGCCTCCTCTTCAAAGATGTGCACGACCACGTCCAGGTAGTCCAGGATGATCCAGACCCCGTCGCGCCGGCCCTCGGCATGCTTGACGAACACTTCCTGCTCGCGCAGGCGCTCCTCGATGTGATCGGCGAGGGCCTGGCAATGCACCTTCGAGCGGCCGTGGC
>CAZZDO010000008.1:0-2307 GCA_964653205.1 uncultured Armatimonadia bacterium
GACGATGAGATTGTCGTTGAAAACGGCGGGGATATATATATAATCAGTCAAGTTAGTAGACTTATCGGTATTCAGGCGGGGAGTTCCCCGCTGAGCGGCAAGTTGGGGCTGGTGGCGCCCGCGGGGAACCTGAGCGTCTGCACCAGTTCGGGCACCGTGGGCCATTCCCTGAGCCTCGGGAAGGCCGATGCGGCGGTGGTGGCGGCGAACGACGGGGCGCTGGCGGATGCGGTGGCGACGGGGCTAGGGAACCGCGTCAAGAGCGCTGGAGACGTGCAGGCGGCGCTGGACTGGGGGCGGTCCGTGCCTGGTGGGCGGCGCGCGGTGGTGATCGTGGGGGGGACGATGGGTGTGTGGGGGGAGTTCGAGTTGACGAAGATCGCGTAGGTGGGTTCGTCCCCGAACCCACAGATTGCGGGTTCGAGGACGAACCCGTCTACGCGGCGACATTCCCGGCAAAGGAGGGATGACGGAGATGACAGCACAGTGCCATGACCGGTCCGTGGTGATGTCCATGGGCATGCCTGAGCGTCCGGGTGCCCGCAAGCGGGCTCCTCGCGGACGCTGCCCCGGCCAGACACTATCTCAGGCGCACGCGCAGTCATGCTCCGCGTCCGCCGGAACCAGGAGCCACAGGCATGGCTAAGACGGTTGCCGAAATCAACGACAAGATCAAGCAGGGCAAGGCGGTCGTGGTGACCGCGGAAGAGATGATAGATATCGTCGCCGAGCAGGGGGCCAAGCAGGCCGCCAAGACGGTGGACGTGGTGACGACGGGGACCTTCGGGCCGATGTGTTCGTCCGGGGCGTTCCTGAACTTCGGGCACACCAAGCCGCGGATGCGCATGAGCCGGGTGTGGCTGAACGACGTGCCGGCGTACGGCGGGGTGGCGGCGGTGGATGTGTACATCGGCGCGACGGAAGTGGCCGAGGGCGACCCGCTGAACCGCAACCACCCCGGCGAGTTCCGTTACGGCGGCGCGCACGTGATCGCCGACCTCGTGGCCGGCAAGGAGATCGCGCTGCGGGCCGAGAGCTACGGCACGGACTGCTACCCGCGCCGGGAGTTGGAGTCGGTCATCAAGCTGGAGGACCTCAACCAGGCCTTCATCTGCAACCCGCGCAACGCCTACCAGAACTACAACTGCGCAGTCAACCTGGACAAGCATCGCGACCTGTACACGTACATGGGCGTGCTGCAAAAGGACCTGGGGTCGGCCAGCTTCTGTTCGGCCGGGCAGCTTTCCCCGCTACTGAATGACCCGTACTACCGCACCATCGGCATCGGGTCGCGCATCTTCATCGGCGGGGCGCAGGGCTACATCTTCTGGCAGGGCACACAGCACGACCCGAGCGTGCCGCGCAGTGAGCACGGGACAACGACGGGCGGGGCCGGCACCATCGCCACCGTGGGCGACCTGAAGGCCATGGACCCGCGCTACATCGTGGGCGTGAGCTACTACGGCTACGGCGTGTCGCTGGCCCTGGGCATCGGCATCCCGATCCCGATCCTCGATGCCGACATGGCGCGGTTCACGGCCGTGCGGGACGAGGACATCGTCTGCCCGATCGTGGATTACAGCCGAGGCTACGCCTATGGCGAGCGCGGGCCGCTGGGGCATGTGAGCTACGCCCAGCTCAAGACCGGCAGCATCGAGGTCGAGGGCAAGCAGATCCCGACCACGCCGCTGTCGTCGTACGTGCGGGCGCAGGAAATCGCCGGGCTGCTCAAGGAGCAGGTCCAGACGGGCCAGTTCCTGCTGACCGAACCGGTGGAGCCGCTGCCCTCGGCGGACTCGGGCTTGAAGTTCAAGCCCTTCACGGAACGCAAGCGCAAGACCGTCAAGGAGGTGGTCTAGATGGCCGCCACGCGTGTGGTGCTCCATTTCCCGTCGAAGCTGACCGACGAGCCGATCATCTCTCAGACGGTCCATAAGTACGGTCTGGAGTTCAATATCCTGCGCGCCGAAATCAGCCCCCAGCGCGAGGGCCTGATGGTCATCGGGTTCACGGGCGAGGACAAGCAACTGGAAGCGGCGCTCAAGAGCCTGAAGAAGTGCGGCGTGAAGGTGGAGCCGATTGCCAGCGGCGTGGTGCGCAACGAGGCCAAGTGCACCGAGTGCGGGGCCTGCGTCACGATCTGCCCGACCGCCGCGCTGTACATTGACCTGGATACGCGGCACATCGGCTTCGATGCCGACAAGTGCATCGCGTGCGAAGCCTGCGTGCCGGTCTGCCCGCCACGGGCGATGGAGTTGACGTTTTAACGGCCGGGAACGCGGGAACCGGGAACCGGGAACCGGGAAC
>CAZZDO010000008.1:2407-18797 GCA_964653205.1 uncultured Armatimonadia bacterium
TCTTGGGGGAGTTGTGGCTACGGCTTGGACGGGCAGCCTAGTTTGGCGATCATGGCGGCCATGTAGCCGGCGCCGAAGCCGTTGTCTATGTTGACGACCGCCATCCCCGCTGCGCAGCTATTGAGCATGGCGAGGAGGGCGGCCATGCCCCCGAAGCTTGCGCCGTAGCCGACGCTGGTCGGGACGGCAATGACGGGCTTGTCCACCAGGCCCCCGACGACGCTCGCGAGCGCCCCCTCCATGCCGGCAACGACCACGAGGACCCCCGCCTGCAGGAGCCTCTCGTGATGGCGCAGGAGCCGGTGCAGACCGGCCACGCCGACGTCAAAGAGCCGATCCACCGGCACACCGGCGGCTTCGGCGACGATGGCCGCTTCCTCGGCAACGCTGATGTCAGCCGTGCCGGCCGTGATGACGAGGACGGACGGGCAGCCCTCGGGCGGCGTGGGCTTGTCACCGATGATGATGCAGCGCGCGGGCTCATTGTACTGGGCCTGCGGGAGGCGAGCGGCGACGGCGTCGTACACCTCGCGTGACGCGCGGGAGGCCAGGACGCAGGGGGCCATGCGGCAGAGGCGGTCGGCGATCTCGACGACCTGCTCCGGCGTCTTGCGCTCGCAGTAGATGACTTCCGGGAAGCCGGTGCGGATGGCGCGGTGATGGTCCACCTTGGCAAAGCCGAGGTCCTCAAAGGGGAGCAGGCGCAGGCGCGCTACGGCCTCGTCGGGCTGGAGTTCGCCGGCGGCGACCTGGCGGAGCAGTTCGGTCAGTTGGTCTTCGTTCATGTCGCTCCTGTAGTGGCGCGATTCATCGCGCCCCGTTCGGCGCCGTGCGTTGCGCCCGCTTGGCGCGATAAACTGCGCCGCTACTCCACGACCGCGATCTGCGCCCAGTCCTGCAGCTTGAGTGTCACCAGCCACGTCTTGCCGTTCTGCTTGAGGGTGGGCGTGATGTTAGTCGGGCGTCCGTCCATGTCAAAGCACAACACCTGCGGGCGGAGAGGTTGCTCCCAGCGGTATGTGCCCGAGACGCAGGTGATGATGCGCTCCCGGCCCCGGATGAAGCCCTCTCCCAACTCGACCGGGGTGATGGGGAAGGAGTGATTGACCGGGCCATACTCGCCGCTGCCGGGCCCTTCCTGGGGGATGTCCTCCAGGAAGTAGTGGTAGTATACCATGCCATGCCGCAGGTAGGTGACGAGCGCCTTCATCAGGCGCTGGGCGGTGTCGTGCTTGTCGGGGTGACCGAGAATGCCCAGGCCAATCGCAGAGCCGAGGTTGCTGCGGAACAGCCCGTTGAGGCCGGTCGGCTTCTCGCCGGTCGGGGTGACCATCGGGTCGAACTGGCCCCACGTCTCCGAGAAGCGGTTGACCGGCAGGCTGCGCTCTTCCATCGCGGTCGCGAAGGTGTTGGCGACCACGGCCTTGCCGCGGTCCAGGGCGTACTGCACGAGATTGACCCGGGCCTGCACGCCGGCGAGACTGCAGTCGGTCCAGCGGCTGCGGATCCGGCCGGTCAGCGGGTCCACGTCGCCGCTAAGGCCGTCCCACTGGCCGTAGTTACGGATGGACGAGCTCCACCCCTGGCTGAACTCGTCAATGTAGAAGCCGTCGAGGCCGCAATCGTCAACCAGGTACTTCACCTGGCCCATGAGGAACTCGTACTGGTAGTTGCCGACGGCCGGGTAGACGGAGAGCGCGGTCTGGGGCTTGCCGCCGCGAGAGTACAGCTCCAGCCAGGTCGTGCCGTCGGGGGCGAGCTTGATGCTGTCCACGAAGGGGATGCCCGAGCGCTTGATGATCTCGGTCTGCTCCCGGCTGAGCCCCCCGGAGTCCTTGCCGTGGACGGGGAGCTGGTCGCCGCCAGGGATCTTCTCGGGGTAGATCGTCACCCAGTCGGTCTCGATGCACCCCAGGCACTTGATGTCGGGCTGGACCGCCTTGAGCTGCGTGGCCGCCTTCATGGCCTTCTGGCGGTACTCCTCGCGCGGCCAGACGTGATCCCAACGACCGGGGTCGTAATCCAGCCAGGGCGACAGCAGCATCACCTTCACCTGCTTGCGCTGGAGGTAGGCCTTCAGCAGCTCCGGCTGGGACAGCATCCCATCCTCGACATCAATCCAGGACATCGGCCCCTGGATGGTGTAGTTGGTGTTCCAACGGCGGCGGAGGGCGTTGACGACGTCGAAGTAGCCCGAACGGGCGGGGAGGACGATGACCGCGGAGCGGAAGGTGATCGTCTTGCCGGGGCTGAGGATCATGTTGCCGAGGCGATAGCTGCACGAGTTCACGCGCACCGAGGCGCGCGGCTCGAAGCGCATGCGCGACAGGTTGTCCTCCATGACCAGGCCGAGAGTGCTGCCCGGCGCCTGCAGGTAGACGAAGGGCGTCTCGCCGCCGCCGGGTGAGTAAGACTCCGCAAGGCGCTTGGCGCAGATGAGGTCGTGGCGGCTGAGCAGGCCGATGTCTTCGGCCGAGGTGTTCGTGATCTCGTCCATGATCTCGATGGCGCCGTTCCTGAGAGCGACCTCGCGCCGCAGGCGGTAGTCGGGCGATTGCGCGACGACCTGCAGGACTGTACCGGAGAGCTTGCGTGCCTGGGGCCGCCAGCCGGCCTGCCCTTCTACCTTGCCGGCCAGGGCGTTCCAGCCGATGCGCTCGCCGGGATACGAGAAGGCGCTGTTGATGACGTACGCGTCGCCGCCGGTGGCGAGCTGCAACTGGCCCGTCACCGCCACGCGGACGGTCAGGCCGCCGGAGGTGACGCTGACGACGGGCTTGGCGGGCGCGTAGTCCTCGCTGATCTCGAACGCGGGGAGTTCGGCCCGGGCATGGGCCATGATCTCATCGGCGGACAGGGGGCGGTTGTAGACGCGCACCTCGTCAATCATGCCCTCGAAGTGGGCGGTGTTGCGGTAGTTGGGGTCATCGGCCGTGGCATTGCCGGCCACGCAGCCGATGGTGAAGTTCCCGCCCTTCGGCGCAGCAGGGAAGCGCGAGAGGTGGCTGTTCATCAGCCGCCCGTTGAGGTACAGGTGCTGCATCTTGCCGTCGAAGGTGGCAGTGATGAGCTGCCAGACGCCGACGGAGATGGGGGCCTGGGCGTTGTTGCCGCCCGCACCGATGTAGAAATAGCACTGCCCGTCGGTGTAGTAGGTCAGCAGGAAGCGGTCGAACTGCTTGCCCAGGATGCCCGGCTCGGCCCGGGCGGCGGCGGTCGGGAAGACCCACGCCTCGAGCGTCAGCCGGTCCGTAACATCCAGAGAGGGCGAGTTGCCGCAGTCCACGACGCTCGTCTGCCCGTCGAACTCCAGGCAGGCGCCGCCGGCGTTCTTCACCCACGCGGCACCGCGGACTTGTCCATCGTTGCCGTTGCCGCTGCTGTCGCGGGCGACAGCGCCCTGGCCCTCGTTGAAGGTCCAGTGGGCGACGAGGCCGCCCTCGGCGGCGAGTGCGGCGGTGGCGAGCAGCAGCAGTCCAAAGACGCAGAGCTGTCTCACAGGGGGGCTCCTCGGGTGACTCGGTCTGGACAGCGATATTCGCCGCCCTCGGGCGGGGTCCTTCGCGCGGGGCAAGGTGCCGGCCCCGTTGCCGGCGAAGGTTCCAATATTCCACCGCAGCAGAGGGAGACCGATGAAGATCTGTGCGACGACCGTGATGATGCCGGAGTACGACATGCGCGAGACGGCCGAGTGCCTGTCGCGGCTGGGGTTTGACGGGGCCGAGTGGCGCTGCCGCCACATTCCGGAGGGCCAGCAGGGGAAGGACTATTCGCCGTGGGGCAACGTGAAGAACGACTTCTCGCCCGACAATCTCGCCGAGCGGGGCGAGGAGTTGGTGGCGCTGAGCCAGGAGTTCGGCCTGCAGATCGTGTGCCTGGCGACCGCCATGAGCGCCGAGCAGCTCGATGAGGTGCGGAAGGTCGCCGAGGGCTGCGCGAAGTGGGGCATCCCGATGTTCCGCCTCGGCGCGCCGCGGGCCTACAACGCCGCCGAGAACTACCGCGACCTCATCGCCGACACGATCCGGGCGCTGGGGCCGGCGCTGGAGATCACGCGGGCGCTGGGCATCCGGGTGGTGCTGGAGATCCACCGCAACACCGTGTGCTGCAGCGCCTCGCAGGCGTGGAACATCGTGCGGGAGTTCGACGCGAAAGACCTCGGCGTCATCTTCGACATCGCCAACATGAGCCTGGGGCAGGGGCATGAGCCGACCAAGATGGGGCTGGACCTCTTGGGCGAATACGTGGCGCACGTCCACGCGGGCGGCGGGCAGCCCGTGCCGACTGAGCCGAACGAGAAGGGGCAGTTGCAGTACCGCTGGGACACGGTGGACCTGGCCGACAGCATCATTGATGTCGCGCAGTTCTGCAGCGAGTTGCAGGCCCGGGACTACCAGGGCTTCCTGTCGGTCGAGGACTTCCGGACGACCCCGTTGGAGGAGAAGATCGCGACGCAGTTGCGTTACCTGCGTTCACTGGAGGTGTGACCGTGAGGACCCTAACGTCCGTTCTGCTGATGGTGCTGTGCGCCGTGGCGGCCGGTGCT
This sequence comes from uncultured Armatimonadia bacterium, assembly GCA_964653205.1. GTDB lineage: Bacteria > Armatimonadota > Zipacnadia > Zipacnadales > UBA11051 > JAJFUB01. Next base: position 6,954 of record CAZZDO010000008.1, read on the forward strand.
GCCGCCGTGCCACCGGGGAGGACGTTCTACGCGGCCTTTGACGGGACGCTGGAGGCCGGGCAGGCGGCCGGGGACAGGGCCGGGCAGGCGGAGGGCAAGCCGGAGTTCATGCCCGGCCATGCGGGGCAGGCGGTCGTCGTGGGTGATCTGGGCGGCTCGGCCGCGGTGACGTTTCCGAGCGCGGGCAACGTGAACCTGGAGCGCGGGACGGTCAGCCTGTGGGTCATGCCGGTCAACTGGCAGGGCGACGACAAGCAGAATCATCTGTTCTTCAACGCGCGCGCGAAGACGGGCGGCTATCTGCTCTACAAGTACGCTACGCCGGCCTGGGGACTGAACTTCCACCTCGACCCGAATGAGGGCGTGGCGTCGAAAATGAATGTCTTCAAGCCCATTTCCGACTGGCAGCCGGGGCAGTGGCACCACCTCGCCGCCTCGTGGACACACTACGAGGCGGTCAAGGTCTACATTGACGGCAAGCTGGCGGCGCAGTCGCAGGGAGCGGGGCTGACGCAAGAGCCGCTGGCCGAAAACATGCGCTTTGGCGGGTGTTGGGGCAGCAACGGGGACCGCACGGCGCTCGATGAGGCGATGATCTTCGACCGGATGCTGTCGGACGAGGAAGTTGCGTCTCTGGCGGGCATCGCGCCGTTGGAGGGGCCGGATACTATCCGGCCCGCCGTCACCGACAAGCCCCGCGACGTGCCCGGGGTGATGCTCACCCACGCGATTCTCGGCCAGAAGGTGCTGGCGCGCATCTACGACGATGCGCTGGGCGAGTCCTGCCAGGCTGCGCGGCTGGCGCTGATCGGGTCCGACGGCAAAGAAGCCGCCGGGCAGGACGTGATGCTTAAGCCGGGGGTGAACGAGGCGACGCTCGACCTGTTGCCCCTGCGGCAGGCCGTGTATGAGGCCCGGGTGACGCTGCTGCGGGACGGCAAGCCGGCGGCGGTCGAGGCGCTCCGGGTGTCGAAGGAGACGAATGACACGTGGGAGGTGGCGCGGAAGCTCGGGAAGCGCGACCGCGTGCTGCCGCCCTTCAAGCCGCTGAAGGTCACGCAGAACCGTCTGGAGTGCTATGCGCGCAGCGCCGATCTCGGCGGAGATGGGCTGCCGAAGCGCATGGCCAGCCGGGGCACGGAGTTGCTCACCGGGCCGGTGCGCATCGTGGGTGAGACGGCCGACGGGGCGCTCCGGTGGACGCCGGGGAAGGTAGAGACGCTGTCGTCTTCCGAGGCGAAGGCGAGCTTCAGAGGCAGCGCCGCGGCGAGCGGGATGGGGCTGAAGACGGAGGTCGAGGCGCGCTATGACGGCACGCTGTGGTTCAGCCTGAGCTTCGACCCGACGCAGGCGCTCGACCTGAAGCAACTGCGCATCGAGGTCCCCATCCGTTCGGGAGTGGCCCGGCTGTACGCGTACGACGCCTATGGGCGGATAGACGACAAGCGCTTCGGCTACGGCGCGGTGCCGGCCGGGGAGGGCGTCGTGTGGCAGCGGGAATTCCTGCCCGCGATGTGGCTGGGGACCGAGGACCTGGGGCTCGGGTGGTACGCCGAGAGCGACGAGAACTGGGACGTGGAGGGCGAGCAGGCGCTGTCGCTGGAGCGTGACAACGGGGCGCTGCGGCTGTGCATGAACATCGTGCGGCAGGCGCGGCGGGTCGAGAAGCCGTTCAAGATCGAGTTCGGGCTGCTGGCCACGCCGGTGCGGCCGCTGCAGCCGGACTGGCGCTCGTACCAGCAGATCCCCTCCTCGGAAATCACCCGCTACTTCCTACACCTGCACGACAACCCGTATCCCCGAGCCGACGTCGCGGGGAAGAAGCCTTCGGGCAAGGTGACGTACCTGTACCACTACCACGAGCATTTCACGAACACGCTGCCGAAGGACCCCGTGGAGTTCCGGGAGATGGCCTGGCGGGCGACGGCGTACGGCCTGCTCGGGACGCCGTACACGGACACGACGTACTGCCCGGAATGGCAGGGCGACTTGATGCTCCACCCGGAGATGCGCGTGACCCCAAGCCACCGGGCCACGACCTACGGGCCGGTGTGCAACATTGACGTGTGCCATGAGAGTGAGTACGCCGACTGGTATGTGTGGTACGTCCACCACCTCATCGCGAAGTACAAGATCAACGGCATCTATTTCGACGACATGTGCCCGTACGGGTGCGCCAACGCGGCGCACGGGTGCGGGTATGTAGCGGCGGACGGGACGCGGCGCCGGACCTATGCCATGCGGGCGCGGATGGAGACCTTCCGGCGCGTGCGCGAGTTGTTCGCCGACACCGGCAAGCCGTTCTTCATCACGTACCACATCAGTGGGGGGCGGGTGCCGCCGCTGGCGATCTACGGCGACGGGCTGCTCATGGCCGAAGAGCGCAACCCGCTGGTGGGCAAGAACCCCGACTACACGACGAACACAACCTCGGAGGAATGGCGGGCGAGCTTCTCGCCCGAGGCGTGGGGCATCCCCGTCTATGTCATCCCGCAGTTCAAGATGAACCCAGAGTGGATGAAGGACCCGGAGTTGGCCGAACGGCTGCTGGCGGCGGTCGTGCCGCATGACCTCTTGATCTGGCCGCTGTTCGCGCACGAGCCGACCGTGCTGGCGGCGCGCAAGATCCAGGAGGAGTTCGGGATCGGCGAGCCGGACACGAGGGTGCTGCCGTTTTGGCATGAGGACACGGGGCTGACGTGCGACGCGGGGCAGGTGTTGCTGACGGGGTACCTGCGGCCGGGCAAGCTGCTCCTGTGCGCGAGCAACCCCACCGATGAGCCGTTGCCGGCGACGATCGGCGTGGCACTGGCGAAGCTGAGGCTGCCGGCCGCGGCGCAGGCGCGAGACTTGCGGACCAAGACGGCGCTGACCGTGACGGGCGGGAAGCTGCAGGTCACGCTCCCCGCCAAGCGCGTGCAGTTCATCGAGATCAAGTAGGAGTGTTGCATGTTACGGATCGCTGAGTTGGTGGTCGTTGCGAGTGCGTTCCTGTGCGTTCTGGCTCACGCCCAGCCTGCCACGGAGCCGCCGCAGGTGGCGTTGTGCATGATCGGCGACAGCATCACGTGGGCGGGCGACGGAGACTACTGGCGGCTGTATCTGCTGGAGCATCTGCCGAACCTGGCATTCGTCGGAACGCACTCGGCGGCGCTGGGCTACAGCTACGCCGGGGAGGGCGGCAACGGGACGGCGGCGGTGCTGGCGCGGATGGCCGACATCCCCGATTGCCCGTACTATCATCTGCTCATCGGGACGAACGACGGGCGGTCGCCCGACCCGGTCAAGCAGGACGAGATGGCGCGCGCGTGCGCCGACCGGATCGTCAAGATCGTGCAGGGGCTGCTCGCCAAGCCGAGCGTGCAGCGCGTGTTTCTCGGCAGCATCCTGCCGTGCCAGACGGACGACCCGAACCGCGATGTCACCAACAGCAGGGTCAACGCCATCCTGCGGCCGCAGATCGGCACGCTCTTCCCGGACGGGAAAGTCGTCTGGATCGAGTACGAGCAGCCGATCCGCGCCATCGAGAACTGGGGGCCGATGATCCTGCTGCACCCGACGAAGCCGGGCTACCAGGTCGTCGCGAAGATCACGGCCGACGCCATCCGGAAGGAACTGAGGCTGCCGGAGCAGATCGTGACGCCGGTCGTGCCGCCGGGAGTGGGCGTGCGGGTCGTGAACCTGTGGGCCGAGGAGACGACAACACAGCCGATCATTGCCGGCTGGTACACGATGTCCTTCGACGTGAAGACAGTCGGACCGAACGGCGGGAGCATCCTGCTGACGGGCGCGGGCGAAGGGGCGAAACAGGCGCACCTGAAGTTCGACCTGCCGGCCGACGCCGCCGACAAGCGCGTGACGTGGAACCTGATGACGGGCTACGCGGGGTACGGCTATACGACCGGGCCGCTGACGATGGCGCAGACCGACTGCACGCTGGACCGCATCCTGCTGGAGAAGAAGCGCCCCTCCGGGCTGGCGTCGGTGTACGGGACAGGGAGCTTCCTGGACACCACGAGCCCGATCAAGCCGGGGGAGTTGGTGGAGCGCCCGTAGGGCCGTACGAAGGTGGTGCGACATGACCAGCCGCGAACGAGTACTGGCTGCGCTCGAACATCGTGAGCCGGATCGCGTGCCGCTGGACCTGGGCGGCAGCTTCGTCACGTCCATCCACGCGGTGGCGCTGGACGATCTGCGGAAGCACCTGGGGCTGCAGCAACGCCCGGTCAAGATCGTGGACGCTTACCAGATGCTCGGCGAAGTCGAGATGGACGTCGTCGAGCGGCTGCACCTGGACTGCTTGCCGGTCGAGCCGCCGGTCCTGACGATGGGTCTGCGACGGGAGAACTGGAAGCCGTGGCGGCTGATGGACGGGCGGGAAGTGCTCGTGCCCGGCGACTTCGAGGTGCAGGTGACGCCCGAGGGGGACTGGCTGTTCACGGCGCCGGGCAGCGGGTCCGCGGTGCCGACGCACCGCATGCCGCACCACGGGTACTACTTCGACACGCTCGGGGAGACGGCGTGGCACCTGGACTGGACGCCGCCGCCGCTCTCCGAGATGGCGCGGCAGTTCGAGGGGGCGCTGGTGCATGACGGCGACCTCGCGCACATGGCCGAGCAGGCGGCGCGGCTGCGCCGGACGACGGACAAGGCGCTGATCCTGAACTGCTGGGGGCTGCTGGGGCCGCGCTATGTGGGGACGCTGACGGACTTCTGGTGTCTCCTGGCGAGCGACCCGAAGTATGTGCGGGGTCTGTTCGACCTCGCGGCGGAAGTCGGGGTGCGCAACCTGGAGCGCATGTGGGAGGCCATCGGGGAGGACATTGATGTCGTGGTGATTTCCGGGCTGGATTTCGGCACGCAGAAGGCCGAGTGGTTCTCGCGCGACACGTTCCTGGAGGTGTACCTGCCCTGCCTGCAGGTGCACTATGAATGGATCCGCGCGAACACGATGTGGAAGAGCTTCGAGCATTCGTGCGGCTCGGCCGCGAAGATCATCGGCGACATGGCGGCGGCAGGGCTCGATGCGTTCAACCCGGTGCAGACCTCGGCGGCGGGCATGGACCCCGCGTGGCTGAAGGAGACGTGCGGCGACAGGCTGACGTTCTGGGGCGGGGGCTCGGAGACGCAGTCCACGCTGCCGTTCGGATCGCCGGAGCAGGTGCGCGCGGAGGTGGCGGAACGGATTCGCATCTTCGCGCCCGGCGGCGGGTTCGTGTACTGCCCGATCCACAACATCCAGCCCAACACACCGCCCGAGAACATCGTGGCGGCGTACGACGCGGCGCACGAGTTGGGCCGCTACCCGATCAACATCCCCTGACGGATGGAGCATGACCGATGAGATCAGCCGCGTGTGTGTTCGTGCTGCTCGCGCTGGCACTGCCGGCCGCGGCCCAGGCCCCGGTATGGCGCTTTGACACCGATGGGGACTTCGAGGGCTGGAAGCCGGACAACTGGCAGAGCACCGGGGTGAAGGGCGGCTCCCTGCGGGGCGTCTCGAAGTACGACCCGATGCTCACCTCGCCACCGCTGAGCCTCGACGCCTCGCAGTACCCCATCCTGGAGTTCCGCGCCCAGAGCGACGTGACCGGTGGCGGGGAGGTCTTTTGGTACGGGGTGGGCGAGGGGGCCTCCGAGAAACGCATGATGCGGCACGTGCTGCAGGAAGGGCCGGAGCCGCTCGTGTATCGCGTAGACCTGAGCGCCGACCCGGGGTGGCAGGGGACGATCACGGGCATTCGGCTGGACCTGCTGAACCCGGCGGGGGCGACGGTGGCGCTGGACTACATCCGCTTCCTGACCCATCCACCGGGGGCTGTGCCCAATGAGAGCTTTGAGGATGACACACACGCGCCGGGGGTGCCCGACGGCTGGACTGCGAAGGGGGCATTGTGGAAGCTCTCCGACCGAGGCGTGACTGAGGGGACGCGGTCGTGCGAGATGAAGATCCCGGCGGGGCAGAAGGCGACCGCCCATCTCGTGGCGCGAGCGCCGCTCGATCTGCTGGGGAGCTACCACCTCCGAGCCGATGTCCTGTTGTCCGACCCGAAGGCCGAAGCCGGCATCAAGCTCGTGTTCTTCGACGTGTTCGACAAGGTATTGCCGAGCAGCGTGTCGGTGCGCCTCCCGAGCCCCCGCGGGGAGGCGAAGCGGCACCTGGGGGCGACGTTCCTGCCGCCCGCGAAGGCCGCGAGTGCCGACGTCTCGCTCGAAGTCACCGGCGCGGGCGCGACCGCCTGGTGGGACAACGTTCGCCTGACGAACGTGGGCGAAGACGTGGACCTCAACTCCGCGCCGCTGGAGGCGTGGCACGCGAGTTGGATCTGGGCGACCGCGACGGTCGGGAAGGACAACGCCCCGGCGTATCTGCGCAAGGTGTTCGAGTTGTCGGCGGCGCCGGCGCAAGTGACGGCGGCGAAGGTGCAGGTCACGGCCGATGATCGGTACACGCTCTACGTGAACGGGAAGAAGGTGACGGGGAGCAGCGACACGGACGGTTGGCGCTCGGCGGAGACGGTGGACCTGAAGCCCTACCTCGTGGCCGGGCGGAATGTGCTGGCCGTGAAGGCCGAGGATGTCGCGTCGGCGGAGGGCTTCCTGCTGGAGGGGTGGGTGCGCGCGCCGGGGACGGATGTGGAGTTGCTCAGCGACGGGTCGTGGCGAGGCGTGGGGGAGGCTGCGGAGGGCTGGGAGCAGCCGGGCTTTGATGACAGCGCGTGGCCGGCGGCGAAGGCCATCGCCGCGGCCGGGGGCGGGCCGTGGGGGCATCTGCCGTACACGTACTACGGGCCGCGCGAACACCTCAAGCTCGCGGAGGTGCAATTGCCCGCGCGGCTCGCGGCGGGCGACACGTTCACGGCGCAGGTGGTCCTGGACCGCGTGCCACAGGCGGCAGCGAAGTTCCGGCCGCGCTTCGCGCTGATGAAGGATGGGCAGGCGGTGCTGACGCGTGTTGTCGAGCAAGGAGTTCAGCCTGCGCGGTTGGGGCCGGTGACGTTCCCACTGTCGCGCTTCATGCCGGCGGGGAAGTACGAGGTGGCGCTCGGCTATCCGTACACGGGCTACGGCGGGCACGATGACATCATGATTGGCGCGGTGGAGATCACGGCCGCGATGAAGCCGGAGGCGCCGGTGCGGGCGGAGATCAAGCGGCACAACGGCCTGCCCACGCTGTTCCTCAACGGGCAGCCGAACTCGTTCATGCACTACCTCGAGACGACCATCGGCGCCACGCGCGTCACGAACATGGCGCAGAACGCCGGGCTGCACCTCTACGAGATTGACGGTGGCGACATTGGGTGGAAGGGGCCGGATCAGTTCGACTACAGCGAGTGGGACCGGCGGGTGCTGGAGTTCTTGACGTGCGACCCGCAGGCGGTCTTCCTGCCGACGTATGATGTCTCCGGGCTGCGCCATCGCTTCTGGATCGCCGACCATCCCGAGGAACTATGCCGCGACGCCGACGGCAGCGACATGGTGGGCATCTACGGCTCGACAGGGAAGATCGTCTCGCTCGCGTCGCTGCGCTGGCGCGAGGCGTACGGCGAGGCGGTCAAGCGCTTCACGAAGCACTGCATGGAAGCGCCGTGGGGGGGGCGCGTCATCGGCTATCAGCCGTGTGACGGCGTGAGCTGGGAGTGGCAGCACTGGGGCTCGTGCGGGCCGTTCGTGCCGACGGACTACAGCGCGCCGATGCAAGAGGCGTTCCGGCAGTGGACGCGGCAGCGCTACGGCGGGGACGCAACGAAGCTGCGCGCGGCGTGGCAGATGCCTGAGATCACGTTCGAGACGGTGCAGATCCCGACCGTCGAGCAGCGTGACGGCGCCGACCATCTGGCGTTCCGGGACCCGCGGAAGTCGGGCTACGTGATTGACTTCTACCGCTTCTGGCAGGACGTGATGGTGGACGGGATCGAGCATGTCTTCGGTGCGATCAAGTCGGTGCAGCCGCGGGCGCTGTGCGGCACATACTACGGCTACACTGTGACGATGCTGGGCGGGGCGCGGCGGGCCGGCGACTCCGGGCATTACGCGCTGTCGCGGCTGCTCAACTCCCCACTGTGCGACTTTCTGATGTCCCCCTTCGACTACTCAGCCCGCGGCGTGGGGGAGTCATATACGGTGATGAGTCCCATCGGCTCGGTCCTGGCGCACGACAAGCTGTGGGTGTTGCAGGCGGACTTGCGCACGCATCTGGTGACGGAGGCGAACCAACGCGCACATGGCTCGCCGGACAGCCTCGTCGGGACCGTGAGCCAACTGGAGCGCGCGTTCGCCAACGCGACGGCGAAGGGCGCGGCGACGCAGTGGTTTGATTTCAGCCACGGGTGGATCGCGCGCGACGCGCGGCAGGGGCAGACTATCGGCAAGCTACGGGAGATCGGGCAGCAGTGGGCGAACTGGCCTGACCGCGGGCCCGACCCGAACAGCGTGGCCGTCATCGTGGATGAGGACACGCCAAGCGCCTACATGAGCCATCAATACGAGGTGAACTTCTGGGCCGTCTACAAGCAGAAGATGGCCTTCGAGCGGCTCGGCGCACCGTGGAACCTCTACCTGCTCGACGATGTCGTCAGCGGGAAGCTGCCGAAGTTCCGCTGCTACTTCTTCCTCAACTGCTATCACGTGAGCGACGCGGAGCGGCAGTGGATCGCCAAGAACCTGCAGGGCCAGGGGCGGACGCTCGTGTGGACGTATGCGCCAGGCTACGTGACCGACGGCACGCTCAGCGTGGCGGCGATGAACGAGTTGACCGGGCTGCAGTTCCAGGAGCGGACAGAGGCCCTGGATTGGCGGGTCAGCTTCAGCGAGGAGAGCGCCCTGACAAAGGGCCTAGGCCCCGTCGAGCAGCCGAACATGAAGCTTGGGCCGGTGTTCGTCCCGCAGGCAAGGCCGGAGGAGACAGCGGCGGTGTGGGAGGGGACGGACATTCCGGCGCTTGTGGTGCGGAAGCAGGCGAACTGGACGAGTGTCTACGCGGCCGGGCCGCTGCTGTCGCCGGAGTTGCTCAAGCGCATCTGCGGCGGGGCTGGGGTGCCGATCATTGTGCCGGGGACGCTCCCGAGCTTCGTGAGCCGGAACATGATCGGGCTGCACTCGGCGGTGGCCCGCACGGAGACGCTGCGCTTCCCGCAGCCGGTGACGGTGACGGACCTGATGACCGGTGAGGTGCTGGCGCAGAAGCAGAAGGACGTGAGGGTGCAGATGGCGGGGCCGCAGACGCGGTTGTTGCGTATCCAGTAGCAAGGTGGGTTCGTCCTCGAACCCACACGACTTGCGCGTTCGGGGACGAACCCGCCTACGCGACACCCGCCGCCTTGCGTCGCAGCGATTCAGCGATCAACATGGCCAGCATTCCCAACGAAAGACCGAACATCGCCACTCCCGCCCCGCGCGCGGGCATCGCCGCCGCGGGCCTGACGTGGCGCTCGCTCGTCGTCGCGCTGATCCTCATCCCGCCCAACGTCTACTGGGTCGAGCAGATGGAGATCATGCGCTATTCGGCCCACCCCACCACCGTCTCGCTGTTCTTCAACGCCGTGTTCATCGCGCTGGTGCTCGCGGCGCTGAACGCCCTGTTGCGCAAGGCCATTCCCCGCGCGGCGCTGTCTCAGCCCGAGACGCTCATGGTCTACTCGATGGTCTGCATCGCCTCGTGCGTCTGCGGGCACGACGGCATCCAGGTGCTGATGCCGATCTTCACCTGGTCGTTCTGGATGGCCACGCCGGAGAACCAGTGGGAGAAGCTGTTCGACCCGGACTTGCCCCGCTGGCTCACCGTCCAGGATGAGCGCATCCTCAAGGGCTTCTATGAGGGCGGGCAGACAATGTACCGCCCGGAGGTGCTGTCGGCGTGGGCGACGCCGATGCTGATGTGGGGGCTGTTCATCCTCGCGCTGGTCATGGTCATGGTGGGGATCGGCGCGATCATCCGCCGCCAGTGGCTCGAGGGCGAGCATCTGGCCTGCCCGCTAGTGAAGTTGCCACTGGAGATCACCGAGCCGGGCGGCAGCCTGTTCGGCCAGAAGATGTTCTGGATCGGCTTTGCCGTCGCCGCCAGCGTGGACATCTACAACAGCTTCGCCTTCCTGTACCCGGTGATCCCCAAGATCCCCATTGACCAGCAGGACATGGGCAAGGCGCTGACCGCCAAGCCGTGGAGCGCCATCGGCTGGTTCCCGCGCTCGTTCTACCCGTTCATGGTCGGCATGGGCTACCTCATGCCGCTGGACTTCCTGTTCTCGTGCTGGTTCTTCTATCTCTTCTGGAAGATGGAACTCGTCTTCAGTACGGCCGTGGGCTGGAACCAGATCCCGCAGTTCCCGTTCGCCAACTACCAGGCGTTCGGGGCGTACATGCTCTTCGGCGTACACGCGCTGTGGATCGGGCGGAGCTACTGGGGGCGGGTGTGGGACCGCATCATGGGGCGGCCCGGGGGCATGGACGACCGGGATGAGATGATGAGCTATCGCGCCGCGGCGGCGATGATCGTCGTCGGGCTGATCTTCCTGGTCGCTTTCAGCGCGGCCATCGGCCTGCGCGCGTGGCTGGGCGTGTGCTTCTTCCTGATCTACTACGCGCTGGCGCTGGCGATCACGCGCATGCGAGCGCAGTTCGGCGCGCCCGTGCATGACTTGCACTTCACCGGCCCCGACCAGATCCTGACCTCGGCGCTGGGCACGCGCGCCTTCCCGAAGCAGGACCTCATCACATTCGCGCTCTACTGGTGGTTCAACCGCGCGTACCGCAACCACCCGATGCCGCACATGGTCGAGGCCATGCGGATGCAGAGCGCGTCAGGCGGGCAGAACCGGGGCGTGGCGCCGGCGGTCATGATTGCGGCGGCGGTCGCGATCATCGCGGCGTTCTGGACGTCGCTGCACATGTACTACGACCTGGGGGCGACGGCCAAGGGACGGATGTTCGGCGGCGAATCCTTCACAAAACTGGCCTCGTGGCTCAACGCCCCGTCGGGGACGAACTGGTGGGCGCTGGGGGCCATCGGCGTCGGCGCCGTCTTCGGCGTCTTCCTGCAGACCATGCGCATCAAGTACATGTGGTGGCCGTTCCATCCGCTGGGGTTTGCGGTGTCGGGGAACTGGGAAATGAACCTGGTGTGGATGCCGCTCTTGATCGCGTGGCTGCTGAAGGTGGCCATCGTGCGCTACGGCGGCCACAAGCGCTACCAGCAGGCGGTGCCGGCGTTCCTGGGGCTGATCGTGGGGCAGTTTGTGGTCGGGAGCATTCTGAACATCGTGAGCATTATCTTGCATATACCGAGCTACATGTTCTGGCAGTGAGGCATGGCGCAAGGAGGTCCGTCGGAGCGCCCTGCGGTCGCGCTCTGGTGAGCGCTCCCACACCGGCGTCCGTCTTGGGTAGGGGTCCGTGTAGGAGCGCTCACCAGAGCGCGACCACAGGGCTACCAGGAGGTCAACTATGAACCTATTCGACAAAGCGCGTGAGGCCTTCGGGCAGGCGGCCGCGGCCGTCTCGACGCAGGCGGAGCAACTGTCGCTGCAGGCGCAGTTGGGCAATCTGGCGAGTGAACTGGACCGGCAGTTCATGGAGGTGGGGAAGAGGGCGCGGGAGCTGCGCAAGCAGGGCGCCTTCGTGGACGAGCAGATTGATGTGCTGCTGCGGCGGGTCGTGCAGATCGAGGAGCAGATGGACGAGCTGCGTAAGCAGGCCTTGACGGGAGAGGCCCCGCCGGCAACCCCGGCGCCGCCGCCACCACCGGAAGCGCCGTCGTAGGCGGGCGAGACGCCCGCTCTACGTGCGCCTCGGCGGGCGGGACGCCCGCTCTACCTGAGCCCCGGCGGGCGGGACGCCCGCTCTACC